>NZ_JBFAIC010000034.1:0-111803 GCF_040654515.1 Dactylosporangium sp. NPDC050688 | reverse complement strand
CAGCACCCCGCGCACGTCGAACCGGTACCCCCGGTGCATGTTCGCCGTGCGGCCCACCTCGACACCGTTGAGCGTCACCGTCGCCACCGTGTCCAAACCCTCCGCGACCAGGTCAACCCGGTCACCGGCCACGTCCGCGTCGAACGTCGTCTCGTACACCCACGCCGTCCGGCCGATCCACGACAACGCCACCTCGTTGTCATCCAGGTACGGGTCAGGGATGACCCCCGCCGCGAGCAGATCGGTGTGCACGCAGCCCGGCACCTGCGCGGGATACACCCCGTCGGCGGCGCCGGGCGGCGCGTCCAGCGCGCGCACGGTCCACTCGGCATGCAGGGGACGCAGGACAGGCATGAGCACTCCCGTGAGGATCGTTGCGGAAAAGGTGGTCAGCGGTTCGTCAGCGACCGCTGGTACTCGTGCTCGGCGAGCCCGAGGGCGCCGAGCACGCCGGAGAACGTGCCGAGGTCGGGCGGCACGATGTACTCGTCCATGCGGGCCGTGGCGGGCACCGCGTCGAGGGCCTTGCCCAGGCGGGCCGCGGTCGCCTCGCGGACGGCGTCGAGCAGGCCGGGGATGTTGAGCACGCCGCCGCCGACGACGATGCGGTGCGGCATCAGCAGGTAGATGATCGACGTCATGAGCTGGGCGAGGTAGTGCGCCTCGATCGCCACCGTCTGCGCGAGCAGGGGGCCGAGATCGCGGGCGGGGCGCCCGGCGCGGCGCTCGATCGCGGGGCCGCTGGCGAGGCCCTCGACGCAGTCGCCGTGAAACGGGCAGGTGCCGGCGAAGTCGTCGGCCGGGTGCCGGCGCACGTGCAGGTGCCCCATCTCCGGGTGCAGCAGGCCGTGCAGAGGCCGGCCGTCGACGATGGCGCCGCCGCCGATCCCGGTGCCGACGGTGACGTAGACGACGGTGCCCCGGCCGCGGCCGGCGCCCCACCGGTGCTCGCCGTACGCGGCGCCGTTGACGTCGGTGTCCAGCGCGATCGGCACCCCGAGCCCGCGCCGCAGCGCGCCCACCAGGTCGGTGCCGCCCCAGCCGGGTTTCGGCGTGGTGGTGATGCGGCCCTCCCGCAGGTCCAGCGGGCCGAACGAGGCGACGCCGAGCGCGGCGATGTCGTGGCCGGCGGCCCGTTGCGCGAGGAAGTAGCCGATGATCCGTTCGAGGGTCTCCCCCGGCTCGGTCGTCGGGATGGTGGTGCGGTCCAGGACCCCGTCGGGGCCGACGCCGACCGCGCACACGACCTTCGTGCCGCCGGCCTCGACACCGCCGAACACGACGCTCACGCCGTCACCTCCGCTGCGCTCCGGCGCCGCCGTGAGCCAAGACTGAGCCTATGGTTCGCGGCTCCTCCGCTGCGCTCCGGACCGCTCACGCCGTCACCTCCGCTGCGCTCCGGCGCCGCCGTGAGCCAAGACTGAGCCCATGGTTCGCGGCCCGAGCCGCTGCGCTGGCCGCTCACTTGCCGGCCCCCGCGGTGAACCCGTTGTAGATGAAGCGTTGCAGCGCGAGGAACGCGATCAGCGTCGGGATGATGACGAGGATGACCCCGGCGGAGATGACCTCCCACTGCGCGCCGAACGGCCCCTTGAACCGGTACAGCGAGGTGGAGATGACACCGAGCTCCTGCGACGGCATGTACAGGAACGGGATGTAGAACTCGTTGTACATCGCGATGCCCTTGATGATGACGACGGTCGCGATCGCCGGCTTCAGCAGCGGCAGGATGATCTTCCAGTAGATGCCGAACGGGCTGGCGCCCTCCATCGCGGCGGCCTCGTCGAGCTCGCGCGGTACGCCGCGCAGGAACTGCTGGAAGATGTAGATGGAGATGATGTCGGTGCCAAGGAACAGCACGATCGCGGACCACCGGCTGTCGTACAGGTCGAGCGCGTCGACGACCTTGAACGTGGCGACCTGGGTGGTGACCCCGGGCACGAGCGTGGCGAGCAGGAACAGCGCCACGACCGGCCCGCGGAGGCGGAACCGGAACCGGTCGATCGCGTAGGCGGCCATCGACCCGATGAGCACGGTGCCGGCGAGCGACGCGGCCATGATGATCGACGTGTTGACGAAGCCGCGGAGCATGTGCCCCTTGGTGAACGCCGTGACGTAGTTGTCGAAGTTGAGCCAGTCGCCGGGCGGGTCGAACGGCCCGGTGGTGAGGTATTCGTTGTTGGTCTTCAGCGAGGCCATCACCAGCACGACGGGCGGCAGCAGCACCACCAGCGACGCGCCGGCGAGTGAGGCGTACTTGAGGATGCGTGCGATCACGACAGATCCACCTTCTCGTCCGGGGCGATGCGCCGCTGCAGCCACGTGACCAGCAGGATGATCAGCAGCAGGACGACCGCCATCGCCGAGGCGAGGCCGAGCTTGTAGTACTTGAAGGCCATGTTGACGGTCTGGATGACGAACGTCTCGCTGTCGTTGGCGCCGCCGGTCATGATGAACGGGATCTCGAAGACCGACAGCGAGCCGGAGATCGCGAGGATGAACGACAGCCCGACGATCGGCCGGATGCCCGGCAGGATGATGTGCAGGAACTGGTCCCACCGGTTCGCACCGTCGAGCTCGGCGGCCTCGTACAGGTGCGCGGGGATCGACTGGATCGCGCCGAGGAACAGCACGAAGTTGAGCCCCAGGTAGCGCCAGACCGAGGTGCCGGCGAGGGAGTAGTTGACGACCTCGGGGTCGCCGAGCCACTGCTGGGACGCGCCGCCGAGTCCGACCGCGGACATCGCCGAGTCCAGGGTGCCGCCGGGCTGGAAGAAGAACAGGAAGATCATGCCGATGGCGACGCCGTTGATGAGGTACGGGAAGAACAGCACGCCCTTGAACAGGTTCCGGAAGCGGGTGTTGAAGCTCAGGATCGTGGCGAAGTACAGGGCGAGCACGATCTGCACGACCGACGCGCCGATGTAGTACAGGCTGACCTTCAGCACCCCGAACAGCTCCGGCCGGGTGGCGATCTCGACGTAGTTGTCGAACCCGACGAACTCCCGGCTGGGGCTGAGCCCGTCCCAGGACGTGACGCTGTAGCCGAACATGTTCACCACCGGGATGTAGGTGAACACGATCAGGAACGTCAGCGGCGCGACGAGGAACAGGTACGGCGTCAGCGTGCGGGCCATGCCACCCGCGCGGCCGCGGGACGGGCGTGCCGACCGGCCCGGCGGGGCCTGCCGGGGGTCGGACGCGAGTTTCATGCCAAGGGCCATCGGGCTCACCTTCGGGCTGGGACGGTCCGGGACTGCGGCGGCCCGGGGGCGTGCGGACGGCGGGGTGGCCCATCCGCACGCCGGTGCTACGGGATCGGCACTGCGGGATCGGTGCGGCCTACTTGAGCTTGGCGCGGGTGTCGGCCCACTTCTTGTTCAGGTCGGCGAAGATCTGTTCCTTCGTCTCCTTCTTCGCGCCGCGGGCCGCGTCGACGATCCGCTGGCGGTACTTGCCGTCGAACAGCGCGATCTCGGCCGTGTTGCCGATCTTGTCGGCGAGCCCCTCCTCGCCCTTCGGTGCCGGGTTCAGCTCGATGAACTCCGTCTTCACCGCCTGCAGGTCGGCGAGGGACGCCGGCAGCTGCGCGCTGATGACCGGCGACAGGCCACCCTGGTCGATGGCGTAGTTCGACTCGTTGGCGAACCAGTCGATCCAGGCCCGCGCGGTCGCCTTGTTCTTGGAATTGACGTTGATGCCGTTCTTGTAGTCGCCGCCGACGACCGTGTGGAACTTGCCGTTGGCCTGGTTCGGGAACGGCCAGTAGCCGATGTCGTCCTTGCTGGCCGCGGCGGCCTGCATCTGCACCACCGACCACGAGCCGAGCATCATCGTGGCGATCTTGCCGGTGCCGAGCAGGCCCTTGGACTGCTCCCAGTTCGTCGTGGTCGGGTCCGGCTCGGTGTAGCCGTTCTTGACCACGTCGTAGAGCAGCGAGTCGATGATGTACTGCTCCTTGCCCGGGCTCCACGGCGCGTCGTCCTTGGCGAGCTTCGTCGCCGCCTCCGGGTCGCCGCTGACGGCGCCGCGCACGCCTTCCCACTGCCCGAGCGGCCAGCCGTCCTTGTAGTTCGTGTACAGCGGGATGACGCCGGTCTTGTCCTTGATGTCCTTCAGCGCCGACAGGAACTCCTCCGGCGTCTTCGGCGGCGTGGTGATGCCGGCCGCGGCCCAGACCTTCTTGTTGAACACGTAACCCTGGGCGTTGCCGGTGATGGCGAGGCCGTACACCTTGCCGCCGAACGTCTGCTCGGAGCGCACGAACCGGTACTTGTCCTTGAGCTCGTCCACGGTGCCGAGCGGCTCGAAGAACGACGGGAGCTGGTCGGCGGTGACGGAGTTGGGGATCGGCAGCACGTCGCCGTAGTTCTTCGTGTTCATCCGGACGCGCACCTCCCCCTCGTAGTCGGTGATCGCCTCGAACTTGACGTTCGTGCCGGGGTACTTGGCCTCGAACTTCTTCTTGTAGTCGGGCAGCACGGTGTCGACCAGGTCGGTGCGCTGGGTCAGGACCGTGATGTCACCGGCGATCTTGCCGTCGTTGCTGCCGCCGCCGTCGCCGCAGGCGGCCAGGGCGAGGGACGTGGCGGCGAGCAAGGCGATCAGGTGCCGTTGCTTATGCACGGGTACCACCTTTCCGATGTGGGGTGAGGTATCGGTATCGGTTGCGCTGCGTGGGTGCCGGGGTCAGAACGAACGCATGAGGTCGAGCAGGTGCACGTCGACGTCGAAGCCGTCGCGCCGCTCGAAGACCGCGCCCGGCCGGCGGTGGCCGACGACGCCGAACGGGCCTTCGAACTCCCACAGGGCGAAGCCCCAGCCGAACTGGCCGAACACGTCGAACAGGTCGGCGAACCAGGCGCGGGCAACCTCGTCGGGGGTGTGCTCGTAGCAGCCGAACTCGCCGACGTGCACGGGCACGCCGGACGCCTCCAGGTCGCGCCACGGCGCGTAGAACTCGCGCAGCCCGGCCGCGTCCCACCAGCGCCCGTCGTAGTCGACCGGGTACTTCGGCGGTGGCAGCCCGCGGTGCCCGGGCCACCAGGGCGCCCCGTAGTGCGACACGCTCATCGGCTGGTAGCCGCGCACGCTCTGGGTGAGGCCGAGGTCGGCGAGCTCCGGCACGGCGAGGTTGCCGCCGTCGAGGCCGTCGATGACCAGCGGCCGGTCCGGCGAGATCGCCCGCACGGCGCCGACCGCGTGGCGGATGACGGCCTCGTGCGCCTCGCGGGTGAAGCCGCGCAGGCCCAGCGCCGGCGGCTCGTTGACGAGGTCGAAGCTCAGGTCCCGCGGCGGCACGTCCGCGTACCGCTCGGCGAAGCGCTCCCAGGTCGCGACGAACGCGTCGCGGGCCGGCCGGTCCGTCCACAGGTTGTACGGCTCGGTCTCCCAGCCGGTGATGATGTACCCGGGCGCGCGGTGCAGGTTCAGTGAAAGATGCAGGCCGCGCTGCCGGCAGGCGTCGACGGTCTGGTCGATCAGCGCCAGCACCGACTCGTCCGCGCGGTACGGGTCGCCGCCGACGCTCCAGAGCCGGTAGTCGGTGGGCAGCCGGATGAAGTTGAACCCCCACGCCGCGACCGCGTCCAGGACGCGCTCGTCAGGCCCTGCCGCGCCGGCGTGGGCGTTGAACATCCACTGGACGTTGAACCCGTGGTGGGACATCGCGGAACCCTTCAGGCGGTGCGCCGTCGCCGGCAGCCCGGGCGCCGCACGGACGGGGGTGTGTCGTCGCGGCGGAGTGACTGAACCGGATAAGTTCCATCAACCTAGGCCCGCACCCCAAAGCTGTCAATCCCACGTTTCACAACGGTTTCCTCACGAGCAGCGCATGTGCCCACGGACGTGCGGTGGGCCCTCCCCGGCGCATCCCACGGTGCACTGAAGCGCATAAGGATCGGCACCACCGACCGGAGACGGTCGCGCGTCCGGCGCCATGGGGCGGCACCGGACGCGCGGCAGGGCTGCTGCGGATCAGTACTTGAACTGGCCGACGAGGCCGTGCAGGGTCGCGCTCATCGCGGCCAGCTCGGTGACGGACCGCTGCGTGTCGCCGATCGCGGCGGTGGTGTCGGACGCGGCGGCCGCGACCCCGGCGAGACTGTTGGCGATCTCCCGGGTGTTGCTGGAGGCGTCGGTGACGTTGCGGGCCATCTCCGACGTCGTGGCCGTCTGCTCCTCCACCGCGGAGGCGATGGTGGTCTGGTAGTCGTTGACCTGCTCGACGATCGCCGCCATCCGGCTGATCGCGTGGCTGGTCGCGTCGGCGTTGCGCTGGATGCGCTCGACCTGGCGACCGATGTCTTCGGTGGCCCGCGCCGTCTCCTGGGCGAGGTCCTTGACCTCGCTGGCGACCACGGCGAAGCCCTTGCCGGACTCGCCCGCCCTGGCCGCTTCGATGGTGGCGTTCAGGGCGAGCAGGTTGGTCTGTTCCGCGATCGCGGTGATGAGCTTGATGACGTCGCTGATCTGGGCGGAGGACTCACCGAGCTCGGTCACGGTGGCGGTGGCGGAGGTGGCGACCTGGACCGCCTCCGCGACGACCCGGCTCGCCTCGGAGGCGTTCGCGGCGATCTCGCGGATCGAGGCGCCCATCTCCTCGGCACCGGCGGCGACGGTGCTCAGCGCGCCGCTCATGGTCTCGGTGGCGGCGGAGACCCGGTCGGCCTGCCCCGAGGTCTGCTCGGCGGACCCGGAGATCTGCCGGGTGGCGGTCGACAGCTCCTCCGTGGCGGCCGCGAGGGTGTTGGCCTGTTCCCCGATCCGGCTGACGGTGCCGGACAGCTTGCCGACGAACCGGTTGAACGCCGCGCCGAGCGAGCCGAACTCGTCCCGGCGGGCCTCGTCGACCCGGCGGGTCAGGTCGCCCTCGCCGTCGGCGATCTCGCTGAGCCGGGTGGTGAGCGCGCCCAGCGGGCGCACGATGCTGCGGCTGATCACGAAGGCGAGGATCAGCACCAGAACCAACGCGACACCGGTGCCGGTGACGACGGCGGCCCGCGAGAAGTCCGCGGTGTCCTCCGTCGACGCGGCACGCGCGGCGAGCAGGCTCGACTCCGCTTCGCTCAGCGCGTCGAGGACCGACCGGATCTGGTCCATGACCGTCTTGCCCTGGTCGGTGAGCACCACCGCGCGCGCGGCGTCGAACCCCTGCTGCCGCCGCAGGTCGATGGTCTGCTGCAGCTCGGCGAACTTGGCCGTGACCAGCGGGCGCAGCTCGGCGATCCGCTGCTGCTGCGCGGCGTTGTCCCTGGTCAACGTCGCCACCTCCCGCAGCTTGGCCTCGATGGCCTGCGTCGCGTTCCGGTACGGCTCCAGGTACTGGTCCTCGCCGGTGATCAGGTAGCCGCGCTGGCCGGTCTCGGCGTCCTTCAGCGTGTCGCCGATCTCGTCGACGGCGGCCAGCACCTCATACGTGTGCTCGACCGCGCCGGCGTTGCGCTCCAGCGTCCCCGTGTTGCGGTACGCGAGCGTCCCCACGACGACGAGCACGACCAGCGGCACTGCGAATGCCGCCAGCAGCCTGGTGTTGACCCGATAAAGCCAGTCCACGGTGTTCTCCTGCCCGAACCGAACCACTCCCCGCAGGTGACGATTCGGGTGACGCGCGGACCACCTGAGGAAATCGCCGCGAATTGGCCTGAAGTGGCCGATCGCCGGGCGGAGCGACGACGACCGGCGGGCCCGGCCGCGGTTCGCGGGGGCCGCCGGTCGTCATCCACCGCTGGTCAGACGTTGACGCCGTAGTCCTTCGCGATGCCGGCCAGGCCCGAGGCGTAGCCCTGCCCGACGGCGCGGAACTTCCACTCCGCACCGTTGCGGTACAGCTCGCCGAAGACCAGCGCGGTCTCGGTCGAGTAGTCCTCGCTCAGGTCGTAGCGGGTCAGCTCGTTGTTGTCGGCGGCGTTGACCACCCGGATGAACGCGTTGGTGATCTGGCCGAAGGACTGCCCACGGGCGTCGGCGTCGTGGATGGACACCGGGAAGACGATCTTGTCGACCTCGGCGGCCATGCCGGCGAGGTTGACCTTGATCATCTCGTCGTCGCCCTCGCCCTCACCGGTCAGGTTGTCGCCGGTGTGCTCGACGGTGCCGTCGGGCGACTTGAGGTTGTTGAAGAACACGAAGTGCTGGTCGGTGATGACCTTGCCGTCGGCGCCGAGGAGCAGCGCGCTGGCGTCCAGGTCGAAGTCCGCGCCGGTGGTGGTGCGGACGTCCCAGCCGAGGCCGACGTTGACCGCGGTCAGGCCGGGCGCGGCCTTGGTCAGGCTGACATTACCGCCCTTGGTGAGGCTGACTCCCATTTATCCTCCAGGTGATGCGGGGCACGGGCACAGCCCGCTCTCAGTACGCATCATGCTCCGCTACCCTGGACGTCTGCTGGGAAGCCGCCGGGACTCGCCGTAACGGATCAGACCTCGTACGGCTGGACCACCACAAAATGCCCCTGCAACCCCATGAACTGCAGGGCCAGCCCCTCGGCGCTGCCGCCGCCGGTGTAGACCTGCCGGGAGAGCCTGACCTGCGTCGACACCGACACCCGCATCCCGGCTGTCCAGGCGACCACCGCGTTCATGTCGGCGAACGTCGGCCCCTGGCACGGCAGCGTCACCGGTGTGCCGCGCGTCATCACCACCACGGACCCCTGGCCGGACACCACGAGATGGAACAGCCCGCCGCCGGGGATGCCCGCGCTTTCGATGCGCTGGATCTCCGTCTGCAGCGTCGCGTCGAAGGCGAGCACGTTGTTGGCGTTGATGCACAGGGAACTGCCTTGCAGCTCGACGATGTGCAGGTCGGTGGCGTTCTCGGCGAGGAACACCTCACCCTGGCCCTTGCACGTCATGAGCTTCAGGCCCTGCCCGGTGACCGCGTTCTCGAACATGGCCCGCAGCCCGCCGGAGCCCTTGTAGATGAAGTCGACGTCACCCTGGTAGGCCACCATCGAGCCGCGCCGGGCGTGCACCTCGGGGCCCAGCGTCACCCGCACCATCTTGCCGCTCTGCATGCTCCAGCGCCCGGCGGGCGGCGCCTCCCGGTAACGCTGCAGGCTGCTCATGACGCCGGGCTGCACCCGCTCCGCCTGCGCGGGCAGCGTGTGCGGCTGTTGCTGTCCCGCCTGCCGCGCCGGTACGCCCAACGGCGGCCCGACCTGCTGTGCCGGCGGCGTGAAGCCCGGCTGCGGCGGCCCGACCGGCGGTCTTGACGGCGGCCCCGGTGGCGGTGCGAAGCTGGGTTGCGGCGGCTGCTCCGGCGGTGGTGCGAACGCCGGTGGTGCGGCCGCCGGCTCGTCGTCGACCGTGCCGCCGTAGGAGCGCACCAGCTCGGCCAGGCCACCGGCGAACCCCTGCCCGACCGCCCCCACCCGCCAGACACCCTTGCGGTACACGTCGCAGATGATCACGGCCCGCTCGGTGCCGAAGTCCGCGCCCGTGAAGCTGTACCGCATGACCTCCCGGCCACCGGCGACCAGCCGCACGTGCCCCGACCGCACCTTGCTCGCCGTGCCCGCCTCCTCGACCGCCGCGCAGAACGACAGCTTCGCGATCTTCTCCGGCACGGTGCCCAGCTTCACCCGGAACGCGTCCGTGTCCCCTGCCTGCGGCCCCGCCTTCCGGATCGCCCCCTCGGGAGACGCCGGCTGGTTGTAGAACACGAAGTACGCGTCGTCGGACAGCTTGTTCCCCGCGTCCAGCCCGAAGCACGAGATGTCCCAGGTCACCCCCGGTGAGTCCAGGAAGATCCCGACATACAGCTCGTCCGCCGCGGTGAGCGCCGAGAGCGGGCTCTTCTGCCCCCGGGCGAACGCCTGAGACACGGGCTCTCCTCACCTCGTCCGGCACTGCTCCATGACCAACATAGCCACGGCCCCGGCGGGGAGCACGCCCGCTCAGGCGCGGACCTTCTCCTCGGCCTGGGCGAACTGGGTCTGGTACAGCTCGGCGTACCGGCCGCCGAGGGCGAGCAGCTCGGTGTGGGTGCCGCGTTCGACGATGCGGCCCGACTCGACGACGAGGATGAGGTCGGCGGCGCGCACGGTGGACAGGCGGTGGGCGATGACGACGGCGGTACGGCCGGCGAGGGCCTCGGCGAGGGCCGCCTGGACGGCCGCCTCGGAGGTCGAGTCGAGGTGGGCGGTGGCCTCGTCGAGCACGACGACCTGCTGGCCGGCGAGCAGCAGCCGGGCGATGGTGAGGCGCTGGCGTTCGCCGCCGGAGAGGCGGTAGCCGCGTTCGCCGACGACGGTGTCGAGGCCGTCGGGCAGGGCGGCGACCAGGTCGTCGAGGCGGGCCCGGCGCAGGACCGCCCACAGCTCGTCCTCGGTGGCGCCGGGGCGGGCCAGCAGCAGGTTGGCGCGGACGGACTCGTGGAAGAGGTGACCGTCCTGGGTGACCATGCCGAGGGTGGCGCGGATCGCGTCGAAGGACAGGTCCCGCACGTCGACGCCGGCGAGGCGGACCGCGCCGCTGTCGACGTCGTACAGGCGGGGCAGCAGCTGCGCGATCGTCGACTTGCCCGCACCGGAGGAGCCGACGAGGGCGATCATCTGGCCCGGCTCGGCCTTGAAGGAGACGTCGTGCAGGACCTCGACGCCGCCGCGGGTGTCGAGGGTGGCGACCTCCTCGAGGGAGGCGAGGGAGACCTTGTCGGCGGATGGGTAGGCGAAGCGGACGTGGTCGAACTCGACGGACACCGGGCCGGCCGGCACCGCGCGGGCGCCGGGCTTCTCCGCGACGAGCGGGCGCAGGTCGAGGATCTCGAAGACGCGCTCGAAGCTGACCAGGGCGCTCATCACCTCGACGCGGGCGCTGGACAGGGCGGTCAGCGGCGCGTACAACCGGGTCAGCAGCAGCGCGAGGGCGACGACCGCGCCCGCGTCGAGCTGCCCGCGCAGGGCCGCCGCGCCGCCGAAGCCGTAGACGAGGGCCAGGGCGAGCGCGGAGACGAGCATCAGCGCGGTGATGAAGACGGTCTGGTTCATGGCGGTACGGATGCCGATGTCGCGGACGCGCCGGGCCCGGCGGGCGAACTCGGCCGACTCGTCGGCGGGGCGGCCGAACAGCTTGACGAGCGTCGCGCCGGGGGCGGAGAACCGCTCGGTCATCTGGGTGCTCATCGCCGAGTTGTGCGCGGCGGCCTCGCGCTCGAGGCGGGCAAGGCGGTTGCCCATCCGCCGGGCCGGCAGCACGAACACCGGTAGCAGCAGCAGCGCCAGCAGCGTGATCTGCCACGACAGGCTCACCATCACCACGAACGTCAGCGACAGCGTGACGAGGTTGCCCACCACGCCGGACAGGGTGTCGCTGAACGCGCGCTGCGCGCCGATGACGTCGTTGTTGAGGCGGCTGACCAGCGCGCCTGTGCGGGTCCGGGTGAAGAACGCCACCGGCATGCGCTGCACGTGGTCGAACACGGTGGTGCGCAGGTCCAGGATCAGCCCCTCGCCGATCTGCGCCGACAGCAGCCGGGCCAGCAGCCCGACCCCGGCCTCGACGAGCGCGATGACCGCGATGAGCACGGCGAGGGTCACGACGGTGTCCCGCGAGCCGCCGCCGACGATCGCGTCGACGACCCGGCCGGCGAGCACCGGGGTGGCGACCGCCAGCAGGGCCGTCACGATGCTCAGGGACAGGAACCCGGCGAGCCGGGCCTTGTGCGGGCGGGCGAACGCCGCGATGCGCCGCAGCGTGGCCACCGAGAACGGCCGCTGGTCCTGCTGCGCGTGGACGGCGTGGTACATCTGGTTCCAGGCGGTGACTTCCATGCTCACGCCGGCCACCGTACGACCTCGAGCGCGGTTGAGGTCCAGCGAATTCTTCGGCCACCGGATCGGCACCCCGGTCAGCACCATCCGCGACCACGCCGACATCCTCCACGGCCACTGGCCCGACCTCGACGACGACCGCCGCCGGCTGGCCGTCGACACGATCGCCCGGCAGGCCCGCCAGCTCGACGACACCGTCCACGAGGTCCTGACCATGGTCGCCGTCGACGCCGGCTGACGACCCCCGGCGGCCGTGGAGAAGTCAGTGCACCCCGCCCATGAGCCGGCGGATCAGCGGGGTGAGGGCGGCCAGGACGGCGCCGACGAGGACCGCGGCCGCGCCGAGCGCACCGAAGTACACCGCCTCGTGCTCGGCGCTGTAGTAGCGGGCCAGGACACCCGACATGGCGGTGCCGAGAGCGACCGACAGGAAGAACAGCGCGACGGTCTGCGTGCGGAACGTGGCCGGGGCGACCTTGGTGGCCAGCGACAGCCCGACCGGCGACAGCAGCAGCTCGGCGACGGTGAACACGAGCAGGATGCCGGTGAGGGCGAGCAGCGGCGCGCTGTTCGGCCCGCCGCCGGCCAGCGGCAGGAACAGCAGGAACGCCACCCCCATGACGATGGTGCCGGCGGTGAACTTCGCCGGGGTCGACGGCTGCCGGCTGCCCAGCCGCGTCCACAGCGCCGCGAACGCCCCGGACAGCAGGATCACGAACACCGGGTTGATCGACTGCACCCACGACACTGGCATCTCCCACCCGAGCACCGTGCGGTCCAGGCGCTGGTCGGAGTAGATCGTCACCACGGTGAACTGCTGCTGGTACAGCGACCAGAACACGGCGCTGGCCAGGAACATCGGGATGAACCCGAGCATCCGCCGCCGCTCGACCCCGGTGACCGTACCGGCGGACAGGATCACCACGAAGTAGGCGACCGCGGCGACGGCGCTGATCACGACCACGGCCGTGGCCAGCCGCTCGGCCGGCAGGACGCCGGTGAGCACGACGACGCCGATCACCGCGGCCACGGCCACCGCGGCGCCCGCGACGAGCGGCCGGCGGGCCGGCGGGAGCGGGTTGGGCACCTCGCGCGCCGCCCCGGTCAGCCGCCGCCGGCCGAACGCGTACTGGGTCAGCCCGATCGCCATGCCGACCGCGGCCAGCGCGAAGCCGTAGTGGAACCCGGCGTTCTGCTGCAGCAGCCCGGTCAGCAGCGGCCCGGCCAGCGCCCCGACGTTGATGCCCAGGTAGAACAGCGAGAACCCGGCGTCGCGGCGCGGGTCGTCGGCGGCGTACAGCGAACCGACCAGCGACGTCGCGGTCGCCTTGACCCCGCCGCTGCCCACGGCGATGCACACCAGCCCGGCCGCGACCCCGGCCAGGCCGGGCAGCACCGCCAGGCAGACGTGCCCGGCCATGACCAGCACCGCGCTGCCGAACAGCACCCGCTCGGGGCCGAACAGCCGGTCCGCGGTCCACGCGCCGAGGATGGTCGACAGGTACACCGCACCGCCGTACGCGCCTACGATGCTGGTCGCGGTGGCCTCGTCGATGCCGAGGCCGCCGCGGTCCGCCTCGTAGTACAGGTAGATGAGCAGGATGCCCTGCATGCCGTAGAACGAGAACCGCTCCCACAGCTCGACGCCGAACAGGTTCGCCAGCACCCGCGGCTGCCCGAAGAACGTCCGCTCTCGC
This sequence comes from Dactylosporangium sp. NPDC050688, assembly GCF_040654515.1. Lineage (NCBI taxonomy): Bacteria > Bacillati > Actinomycetota > Actinomycetes > Micromonosporales > Micromonosporaceae > Dactylosporangium > Dactylosporangium sp. NPDC050688. Next base: position 98,339 of record NZ_JBFAIC010000034.1, on the reverse strand, counting down.
GGCTGCACCTCACCCGTGCCCGTGACCGTCATACCGACCACCGCTACCCGCACCGCCCCGCAGTTACGCCTCCCTTGGCCTTCCAGTAGCTGGAACGGGCGCCATCGTCGGCCGCTCCGCCGGCGCCCAGCCGGTGCTCATGTTCATCCAGGTGCCGGACCGTACCCCCGGAAAGAACAGCATCCACCTGGACCTGCACACCGCCGACCTGCCCGGTGCGGTCGCGCGGGCCGTCGGCCTCGGCGCCGAGCAGGTCGCCGACTTCGCCGAGTGCGGCGCGGTCTGGACGACCCTGCCGGACCCGGAGGGTAACCTCTTCGACATCGGCGCCAGCTGATCGGGCGGCTCTGGGAGGGTGCGGTGGACCGCGAGCGGCGGCAGCGTTTCGTGGACCTGCACCGTGCCGGCTGCTTCCTGCTGCCCAACGCGTGGGACGTCGGCAGCGCCAGACTGCTGGCCGCGGCCGGTTTCCCGGCCGTGGCGACCACCAGCGCGGGCATCGCGTTCTCCCTGGGCCGGCCCGACCACGACTTCTTCGCCGAGCACGGCCCGCGGGGCCGCCTCGACCGCGACACGATGCTGCGGCGGGTCGCCGAGATCGCCGCGGAGGTGGCGGTGCCGCTCAGCGCCGACCTTGAGGAAGGCTTCGGCGCGTCCCCGGAGACGGTCGCCGCCACGGTCTCGATGGCGCTCGCCGCCGGGGCGGCCGGCGGCAACATCGAGGACTTCACCGGCGAGCGGTCCCGCCCGCTGTTCGACCCGGCCCTGGCCACCGAACGGATCCGGGCCGCCCGCGCCGCCGCCGACGCCACCGGCGAGCCGTTCGTCCTCGTCGGGCGCACCGACGCGCTGCTGGTCGGCGGCACCGTCACCGACTGCGTGCGCCGGGCCAACGCGTACCTCGCGGCCGGCGCCGACTGCGCGTTCGTGCCGGGCGCCACCGACGCCGCGACCGTCGCCACCCTGGTCCGCGACCTCGACGGCCCGCTCAACGTGGTCATGGGCCTGACCGGCAACCCACTGTCCCTCGCCGCCCTGCGCGACCTCGGCGTCCGCCGCGTCACCGTCGGCGGCAGCCTGGCCCGCGCCATGTACGGCCACCTGCGGCGCGCCGCCGTCGAGCTGCTCGAGCAGGGCACCTTCACCTACGCGCGGGACCAGCTCCCCCAGTCCGACCTCAACGACCTCTTCCGCCCCCGCTGACCTCCGCTGCGCGGCCGGGTGGTGTCAGCGGGGCTTGACGGCATACCGGCTGAAGCGCAGCAGTGGCAGGGTCAGCGCGGCCAGGGCGACGCCGAGGACGGCCACGGCGAGCATCGCGCCGCGCAGGCTGGTGGTGGAGGACCACAGGCCGACGTAGACCGGGCCGAGCAGGAAGCCCAGGTAGGACACGACGGTCACGACGGCGGTGGCGCGGCCGCGGGCGCTCTCGGCGACGTTGCGGGAGACGATGCTGAGCAGGGTCGGGAACAGGGCGCCGGTGCCGGCGGCGGCCAGGACGAGGCCGGTGAGGGCAACCGGCAGGGACGGCGCGCGGGCGACGACTGTCGCGCCGGTGGCGGCCACGGCGGCGCCGGCGACGAGGACGGTCCGGGCGTGGGCGGGGCTTACCGCGCTGACCGCGAAGCGGGTGGCGGCGACGGTGGCGGCAAACACGGCGGGTGCGGTGGCGCTGAGGCCGGGGCCGGTGGTCAGGACGTCCTGCATGAACACGACGCTCCAGCTCTGGTGGGCGTTCTCGCTGGCGAACGCGAGCGCACCGAGGGCGCCGACGAGCAGCAGCGGCGGGAGCGGCAGACGGGTGCCGGCAGGCTCTGGCTGCGTGACGGCCGCCGCGGCCGGTACGCCGGTGAGCGCGCGGAGGATGGCGGCGCCGGCCAGGGCCGAGAGCAGCAGCACAGCCGCGAAGGGCAGCCAGGTGGGTGCACCGGTGGCGTAGGCGGCACCCGTACCGAGGCTGGAAACGACGACGCCGGTGGAGAAGACGGCGCCCGCCCGGGTGATGACGGGGCGGCCGGTGCGTTGCTCGGCGCGGCCGCCGACGGAGTTCATGGCGACGTCGGCCGCGCCGCTGGCCACGCCCACGCCGGTGAGGCCTAGGCACAGGCCGGGGAGGCCGTCGGCGGTGAGGGCCGCGGCGAGCCCGGCGGCGCCCAGCGCGGCGATCAGCGGCGCGGTGCAGCGCAGCCCCCACCGGTCCAGGGCGCGGCCGGTGAGCAGCATCGCGGGCAGCGCGCCGGCGCTGATGCACAGCAGCGCGGTGCCCAGGCCGCCGTCGTCGAGGCCGGCCTGGTCGCGGACGCGGGCGACCGCCGCGCCCCAGGTGCCCCAGAACGCGCCGAAGGCGGCCGAGGCAAGGTAGGCGGCGGTGGACAACCGGCGGTCCGGCGAGGCGATGCGCATTGTGTAACGCTACACAGCTAGGATGCTGGCATGCAATCGCGCCGGGTGACGATGACCGACGTGGCCCGCGCGGCCGGCGTGTCACCGATGACCGTGTCGTACACCTACAACCAGCCGGAGCGGGTGTCCGCGCAGAGCCGGGCCAAGGTGCTGCAGAGCGCCGCCGAGCTCGGCTACAGCGGGCCCGACCCGAAGGCGCGGTCGCTGCGGTACGGCGCCACCCGCACCCTCGGCGTCGTGCTCGGCGAGCACCTCACGTATGCCTTCGACGACCCCCAGGCCGTGGCCTTCCTGGCCGGCGTCGCCGAGGTGTGCGCCGAGCGCGGCTACGGGCTGCTCATCGTGCCGGCCGGCACCGGCGACGAGGACGCCGACCGGGTGCTCGCCGCGGCGGTCGACTCGTACGTCGTGTGGACCACGACCGACGACGACCCGGTCCTCGCCGCCGCGTGCGGCACCCGCCGCCCGGTCGTCGTGCACAGCGGCCCGGACCGGCCCGGCACGACGGTGATCGGCATCGACAACCGCGCCGCGGCGCGGGCGGTGGGCGCCGAGGTCTTCGCCGCCGCCCGGCGTCCGGCGGTGCTGAGCTTCCCGCTCGACCGGCGCCGCGCCACGTTCGTCCAGCGGGGCGTGGATCCGGCTGCGGTCGCGTACCCGGTGACCCGCGACCGCCTGGCCGGCTACCGCGACGCCGCCGAGGCCCTCGGCGCCGACTGGTCCGGCGTGCCGGTCGGCGTGTGCCGCACCAACGACGAGGGTGAGGCCCGCACCGTGATGCGCGAGCTGCTCGCGGCGGCGCCGGGCCTGGACGCCGTCGCCGCCATGAGCGACCAGCTGGCCCTCGCCGCGCTGCGCGAGGCACCCGGCGTGCGGGTCAGCGGCTGGGACGACTCCGCCGCCGCCCGCGAGCACGACCTCACCACCGTGGCGCAGTCACTGCGCGAGCAGGGCGCCGCCTGCGCCACCGCGGCCCTGGGCGACCCGGCCCCGGACCACCGCGACGCCTGGCGCCTGATCCGCCGCGCGTCGACTACCGGCGTCAGATCCACCCGACCCCGCGGCGCTCGACGAACCAGCTCATGACGCGCGCCACCACGAGGATCCGGGACGGTCACCCGTCCTGCAGGACCGCCCGGAGCTTGGTGGCGAAGGCCTCCGGCTGGCCGGCGTAGCCGTGCTCGCCGCCGAGGAAGCCGCCGTGGTGGCTGGGGAACACGGTCACGGGCTGGCCGAGCAGCTCGGCGGTGGCCACCGCGGTGCGGCCGGTGAAGGTGCCGGCGGACTCCTCGCCGACGGCGACGACGATGCGGGTCGGCGCGGCGGCGAGGGCGGCGACGTCCGGGCGGTAGCTGCTGACGGCCCATGAGCGGTCGGACAGCAGCGGGTCGTCGCGGGAGCCGTCGTCGCCGGACGGCATGCCGAACTGGGCGGGGTCCGGGGCCGGCTGGGCAAAGTACTCGTCGGTGAACTCGCCGTGCCAGGAGGTCATCACGATGAAGGCGGCCATGCCCGCGCTGGTGCCGCCGGCGTTGTAGGCGTCGCGGACGGCGGCGCGGGCGCGCTCGGCCGCCGTGGCGTCGGGCAGCACGGGGATGAGCGGCGGCTCGTGCGCCACGAGGGTGACCACATCGGTGGGGTGCGCCGCGACGAGCGCGAGGGCCGTCACCGCCCCGCCGCTGCTGGCGAACATGTCGACCGGGCCGGCGCCGAGCGCCTCGATGACGGCGTGCACGTCCTCGGCCTGTGTGGTGGGCGTGTGGTCGGTCCGGCCGTCCTTGCGGGTGCTGCGGCCGAGGCCGCGCGGGTCGTACGTGACGACGGTGCGGTCGGGGAACAGCGACGCCAGCGTGGTGAAGCCACCCGCGTCCATCGGCTGGCCGATCATGAACAGCGGCCGCGGCCCGCCGGCGTCCGGCAGCGGGCCGTGGACGTCATAGGCGAGGTCGGCCCCGGCGGTTTCCAGGATGTGCGTCGTCGGCATGGTGATGCCCCCTCCCGTGATGAGCACTCACCGGACCCTACGCCAGCGCCGCCGGGTCCGCGGGCCGCGCCACACCGCCCTCGAGGCGGATCGCGGTCCAGGACAGTGCGGGCAGGGTGGCGTGCAGGACCCCGCCGGTCACCTCGGCGTGGCCGGCCGGGCGCGCTACGACCCGGTCCGGGTGCTCGGCGGTGTTGGTGGCGGCCGGGTCGTCGTCGGCGACGGTCCACGACTCCGCGACCCGCAGCCCGCCGCCGAACCCGGCCAGCGGCACCGACAGGGCCATCGCCTCCGTCTGGTGGCGGTTCACCAGGAAGAGGGTGACGTCGCCGGAGCCGGTGTCGTGGGTGGCGACCGCGTCGAGCAGCGGGACCTCGCCGTAGCGGTCCGTCTGGTACGCCGGTGCCTCGAGCTCGACCCGCAGCACGGTACCCCGGGCGAGCCGCGCGGTGATCGCGAACGGGTGGAAGATCGTCTGACGCCACGCGGGGCCGCCGGGCTCGGAGCGGATCGGGGCGATCACGTTGACCAGCTGCGCCTGGCAGGCGGCGGTGACCCGGTCGCTGTGCCGCAGCAGGGAGACCAGCAGGTTGCCCACGACGACGGCGTCGGTGACCGTGTAGCAGTCCTCGATGACCCGCGGCGCGAACGGCCACTCGGTGGAGCCGGTGTCCCGGTCGGCCATGAACTGCCGCAGGTACCAGACGTTCCACTCGTCGAAGGAGATGTTCAGCCGCTTGCTGCTCTTGCGCCGGGCGCCGACGCTGTCCGCGGTGGCGATGACGCTGTCGATGACGTGGTCCATGTCCACGGCGGAGGCGAGGAAGCTGCCGACATCACCGTCGACGGGCTCGTAGTAGGCGTGCGCGGAGATCGCGTCGACCTCGTCGTAGGCGTGTTCGAGGACCTCCGCCTCCCAGGCCGCGAACGTCGGCATCGACGAGCCGGAGCTGCCGCAGACGACGAGCTCCACGTCCGGGTCGGCGGCGCGCAGCGCCCGGGCGGTCTCGACGGCGAGCCGCCCGTACTCGCCGGCCGTTTTGTGGCCGAGCTGCCAGGGCCCGTCCATCTCGTTGCCGAGGCAGAACATCCGGATGCCGTACGGCTCGGCGGCGCCGTTGGCCCGGCGCAGCTCGGCGAGGCGGGTGCGGTCGGGCTGGTTGAGGTACTCGTGGACGTCGAGGGCCTCCTGCACGCCGCGGGTGCCGAGGTTCAGCGCGTACATGACCTCGACGCCCGCCTTGCCGGCCCAGCGCATGAACTCGTCGATGCCGACCTCGTTGGACTCCAGGCTGCGCCAGGCGAGGTCGCGCCGGACGGGCCGGTCGGCGACGGGGCCGATGCCGTCCTCCCAGCGGTACCCGGAGACGAAGTTGCCGCCCGGATACCGCACGACGGTGACGCCCAGCTCGCGGGTCAGCGCCAGCACGTCCTGCCGGAAGCCGTCGGCGTCCGCGGTGGGGTGGGTGGGCTCGTAGATGCCCGTGTAGACGCACCGGCCCATGTGCTCGACGAATGAGCCGAAGGTGCGGCGGGACACCGGCGCGACGACGCGGGCGGGGTCGAGGCGGAGCGACGCGGACAGCACAGCATCTCCCGGGATTCGTGAGCGTTCACAACGGCACAGGCAAGCGGCACGGAAGGCCGATGTTAGCGGTCACGCGAGCGGGCCCGCCATGGTCGTTTATCCGCTGGACGGACGGGAGGCGGCGGGGTAGCGTCTCTGCCGACCGTGGTCCGGCCTGGGGGGGTGAGCACCGTGAACGTTGCAACGATGTGGGTGCTCCCCATTCCCGTCACGGTCGGGCGACTGCGGTAGGTGCCGCCCGGGAGCGTCCCCTTGGGATCTCCCGAAAGGTGACACCGATGAACACACTCGTCATCACGCGCGTCGCCGAGCGGCAGTGGCATGCCCTCGACGACGACCTCGTGGTCGGCCGCGGTGACGCCTCGCGCCGCCCGGACGGCCGCCTCTTCCTGAGCGTCGACGCCTGGCACGACGACGTCTTCGCCCGTCTCGCCGGGACGATGCTGGCCGCCCTGCCGCGGCCGCTGTACACCGTCGTGGACGAGGCCGATCTCGACCTGCGGACCCGGTGGGTGCAGGCCGGCCTGACCGCCCGCCGCCGCGAGTGGGAGTACGTCCTGCCCAGCGGCGGCCACGGCGCGGCACCACCGCCGGGCCTGGCGCTGCTGCCCGTCGGCACCGCCGAGCTGGACCCGCTGCGCCACCTGGACCGCACGATCCGCACCGAGATCGAGGCCACGATCGGCTGGGACCAGATGCCGGCGGCCGTGCTGTCCCGGCCGCTCGACCCGGCCTGGTACGCGGTCGCCGCCGAGCCCGGCGCCTACGTGGGCATGGCCAGGCTGGCGCTGCTGCCGCGGCACACGAGGATCGGGCTCATCGCGGTCCGCGCCGACCGCCGCCGCCGCGGCATCGCCCGGGCCCTGCTCGCGCAGATCCTGGCGGCCACCCACGCCCGCGGCGTCGCGACGGTCTCCGCCGACGTGCACGAGGCCAATACCGCGGCCATCGCCCTGTTCGAGGCCGCCGGCGCGCGCCGCGCCGGCAGCAACCTCGAGCTGGTGATCCGCTGATGCCCAAGGCAACCGACGGCATCCAGCTGGAGGGCACCGTGCTGGAGTGCCTGCGCGACGCCAAGTTCCGCGTCGAGCTCGCCAACGGCCACATCGTCCTGGCCCACATCAGCGGCAAGATCCGCAAGAACTACATCAAGGTCCTGCCGTTCGACCGGGTGCTGGTCGAGCTCAGCCAGTACGACCTGACCAGAGGGCGGATCCTCTTCCGGTACCGCAACTGACTCCCGGCGTCAGGCGGCGGGCTGGAACAGCTCGACGACGTTGCCCGCGGGGTCCTGCAGCAGGATCTGCTGTCCGCCGGGGCCGCTGACCACATCGTTGCGGAAGGTGGCGCCGGCGGCGCGCAGGCGGTCGACCTCGCCGGCGAGGTCGTCGACGAGGAGGTGGATGCGGTTCCAGCCGCCGGGCGCCGGCCGCTCGCCGTCCGGCATGGGGCGGCCCGCGGAGCTGGCCGGGCCGCTGAGCAGGAGCCTGAGGTTGCCGCGGACGACGTCGGCGAAGGCCGGCGCCGCGTTGGAGCGCACGGTGAACCCGAGGTGGGTGGTGTAGAAGCCGACCGCGGCGTCCACGTCGTCGACCATGTACCGGACATGGACCATCGTTGCGAGGTCGTTCATCGCTCGCTCCCTCTGGTGGTGTCGATCGCGGGCAACAGGAAGGTGATGCGCGTCTTGAGCTCCTCGGCGGCGCGCACGAACGGCGGGTAGCCGGGCTCGGCCGCGGGGTCCGGCATGCTCCAGTGCGCCAGGGCGGGCGAGCCCGGGAACCGCGGGCACACCTCCCGGACCCGGTCACAGAGGCTGATCACGTGGTCGAACCGCTGGCCGGCGAACACGTCCAGGTGCTTGGGGTGGCGGCCGCTGATGTCGATGCCGCCGGCCCGCATGACGCGCACGGCGTTGGGGTGCAGGGGCTTGGGGTGGCTGCCCGCGCTGGCCGCCTCGACGCGGGCACCGCCGAGCCGCTCCAGCAGCGCCTCGGCCATCTGGGAGCGGGAGCTGTTGCCGGTGCACAGGAACAGCACCCGGACAGGGCGGCGGCGGGCCGGCCGCAGGGCCGGATCCGTGGCCGCCGGGACCAGTCGCAGGCCGGGGTGCAGGACGGTGCCGGCGCCGGCGAGCTGGTCGCGGCAGGCGGCGAGGTCGAGACGGTAATACGTGTCGCGCCGGTCAGCAGAGCTGCGCCGCATCGCGACCAGGCCACCGTCGCGCAGCTGGCCGAGGTGGTAGGAGACCAGGCTCTGCCGCTGGCCGGTCAGCGCGACCAGCTCACCGACCTGCCGGTCGCTGCGGGCCAGCTCCCGCAGCAGCTGCCAGCGCACCGGGTGGCCGGCCAGTCGCAGCACGCCGGGAGGCGCGTCCAAGGACATGCCCTCCACAGTACATCAAACTGATTTGATTCTCAGGTCGGCAGCGGGCCGCCGGCCAGGGCGATCACGACACCGACCGCGCCGGCGCCGAGCAGGGTCGGCACGACGCCGCGGCGCAGCGGCAGCAGCAGGACCGCCGAGGCGGCCAGGAGGGCGAACTGCCACGGCTGCGTCAGGGCGGCGGCCAGCACGATCGCGGAGCCGAGGATCGCGCCGATCGCGGCCGGGCCGGCGCCGTCCAGGAACGCCCGGACCCGCTCGTCGGCCCGCAGGCGGTCGAAGCGGTGCGCGCCGAGCAGGATGAACGCGAACGACGGACCGAACGCCACGACGGAGGCGAGCAGGCCGCCACCGATGCCCGCGGCGGCGTAGCCGACCACCGCGACGGTGTGCACGACCGGACCCGGGGTGATCTGGCCCAGCGCGACCGCGTTGAGGAACTGCGCGTCGGTCATCCAGTGGTAGTGCTCGACGGCGTCGGCCTGCATCAACGGGATGATGACGAAGCCGCCACCGTAGGACAGCGCCCCCACCTTCAACGCCAGCCACGCGATCGACAGCAGCACCCCGCCGCCGAGCCCCGCACCGGCCAGCAGCGGCGGCACCTGGAGGGCCCGGACCGGCCGGACCCGCTGCGCGACGACCTCGGCGACGCCGCAGGCGAGCAGCACGAGGACCAGCCAGGGTCCGAGCGTCGCCGCGGCCACGATCCCGGCGGCGAGCCACAGCACCCACCGCACCCGGCTGCCGCTCCGCGCCGCCCTTGACCCGGATGCCGTCGGGGCCGGGGCCCCAGCCGCCCGCCGCCAGCTCGCCGGGGCCAGGCCCGCGCCGGCCTGCACCGCCACGGCCGCGACGGCGGCCCCGGCACCCGCGCCCGCGCCGTGGACCCAGCGCGGCGGGTGGCCGGCCAGGAACAACACCGCCAGGGCGAGGATGGCGACCAGCCCTGGCAGGATGAACGCGGCCCCGCCGACGAGCGCGCCGGCCCGCCCGCGCACCCGCCACGCGCAGAAGATGGCCAGCTGGGTGGAGGCCGGGCCGGGCAGTAGGTTGCAGGCCGCGACGGCGTCCTCGAACTCGGTGTCGTCGAGCCACCCGCGGCGCTCGACGCACAGCTGCCGCAGCAGGGCGATGTGCGCGGGCGGGCCGCCGAACCCGGTGCAGCCGATGCGGCCCCACTCCTTGAGCACCGTGCGCAGTCCGACCGGGGGGCTGTCGTCCACACCGAGCACAGTACACCAGTCTGATTTGATGCGTCTGACCGCTCACCCCGCGGGGCGGACGACGCCGCCGTGCGTGACGGTCCCGCCGGCGCCGGGTGCGGAAGGATACTGCCCATGGTCGAGCACACGTGGGACGGCACCGCCCAGGCGGCGCCGGTGCGGCACCGGCTCGCCGACTGCGCGAAGCGCTACGACTGGCCCGGCGTGTTCGCGGTCCTCGCCGCCGAGCCGGGCCTGGTGAACGCGGCCCGGCCCGGCGGGACGTCGTGGTTCGCGCCGCTGCACCAGGCGGCGCACGCCGGCGCGCCCGTCGCCGTGGTCGAGCGCCTCGTGGGGCTGGGCGCCTGGCGCGGGCTGCGCACCGCCGCCGGGGACCGGCCCGTGGACCTGGCCCGGCGCGGCAACCACGCGCACCTGCTCGACGTGCTGGAGCCGCCGCGCCGGGTGGACGTGCCGGCCGAGACGCTGCGGCGCATCCAGGTGTACTTCCACGCCGTGCTCCGGGCCAGGGTGCAGCACCTGCTCGACGGGCCGGCGCTGCGGCTGCCGGAGCTGGAGGTGCTGCTGGAGCTCGACGAGCCGCGCATGGTGTTCCCGGTGCCGGGGATGCACGGGCGGTTCGAGTTCCACCTGGAAGCCGACGGGCCGCGGCTGGTGGTCGACGTGTTCGCGCAGCGGCACGAGATCACCGCGCGGGAGGTGCGGCTGCGCGAGCACCCGGCGCCGCGGCGGGCCGAGGTGCCGGGCGAGGGGGCCGGGTTCGCCGCGCTGGTGACGTTCGCGCACACGTACAACGGCTACGACCTGCACGGCGGGTCCTCGGGCCTGGCCGAGGTGGTGGTCCCGGTGCAGCGGGCGTGGGAGCGCACCGGCGCGCTGCCGGACGACGTCGACACGCTGCGCGCGTGCCTGTTCTTCCAGCAGCGGTCCCACTACTGGGACGGCGGGCTGTGGGACTTCGAGACGGCACCGTTCGTCGTCGCGCTGCTCGCCCGGATCCGGGCACTGTCCGGCGGTGCCGTGCCGCTGCGGTCGGTGAAGCCGGCCCCGGGGTGAGGCGTCCTCAGGCGCGAAACGTGCGGCGGTACGTCTCCGGCGGCACGCCGAACTGCTGGCTGAAGTGCCGGCGCAGCGTCGTGGCGGTGCCCATGCCGGTGCGGGCCGCGATCTGCTCCACCCCGAGCTCGGAGGTCTCCAGCAGCTCCTGCGCCCGGTGCACCCGCTGGGTCAGCAGCCAGCGCAGCGGGCTCAGGCCGGTCACGGCGTGGAAGTGCCGGGCCAGGTTGCGCTCGCTCATGCCGGCCTCGCGGGCCAGGTCGCGCACGGTGAGCGGCTGCCCGATGCGCTCCAGCGCCCACGGCAGCAGCCCGGCCAGGGCGTGCGCCGGGCCGTGCGCGACGGGCGCCGGGATGTACTGCGCCTGGCCGCCCTGCCGGTGTGGGGGCACCACGAGGGTGCGGGCCAGCGCGTTGGCGACCGCCGTGCCGTGGTCCTGGCGGACCAGGTGCAGGCACAGGTCCATGCCGGCCGCCTTGCCCGCGGACGTCAGCACGTCGCCGTCGTCGATGTAGAGCACGCCGGGGTCGACCTGGACCGCCGGGTGCCGCTCGGCGAGCAGCGCGGTATGCGCCCAGTGGGTGGTCGCCCGCCGGCCGTCGAGCAGCCCGGCCGCGGCGAGCACGAACGCGCCCGTGCACAGCGACGCCACCCGGGCACCCGCCGCGTGCGCCGCGCGGACGGCCTCGACCAGCGCCGGCGGCTGCGGCTCCTCGGGGTCGCGGCACGACGGCACGATCACCGTGCCGGCCGCGGCCAGCACGTCCAGGCCGTGCCGGATGCCGGCGGTGAGCCAGCCGCCGACCGCCGCGCCGTCCTCGCCGCAGACGGTGAACTCGTACCACGTCGGGGCGAGTCCCCGGTCGTTGCCGAAGACCTCGCACGCGGCGGCGAGCTCGAACAGCGGCGCGCCGTCGGTGACGGCCAGGGCGACGGATCGCATGTCCGAAACTGTACGGTGCACGTCGTTCCGGCCACTGGCCGCCTGCCAGCACGTGCCGGAGGCTGGTCGGCATGCAGCAGCGAGTAGCGGTCCTCGGGGCCAGCGGTCACACGGGCGGTTTCGTCGTCACCGAGCTTCGCCGGCGGGGCATGACCCCGGTGCCGTGCGGGCGGGGCACCGACCTGGACGCGGTCTTCGCCGGCGTCGACGCCGTCATCAACTGCGCGGGGCCGTTCGTGGCCACCGCCGCGCCGGCGATCGAGGCGGCGATCCGGGCGGGCATCCCGTACCTGGACGTCACCGCCGAGATCGAGGTCGTGGCCGACACGTTCGCCGTCTACGCCGGCGCCCCGGTGCCGATCGTGCCGGCGGCCGCGTTCTACGGCGGGCTCGGCGACCTGCTCGCCACCGCGGCGGCCGGGGACTGGGCCGCTGTGGAGCACCTCAGCATCGCGTACGCCCTCAGCAGCTGGCACCCCACGCTCGGCACCACGAAGACGGGCCGGGTCTCGGCGCAGCGCCGCGACGGGCGGCGGATCGCCTACACCGGCGGCCGGCTGCGGCACCTCACCGGCGACGCACCCGTCACCGAGTGGACGTTTCCGGAGCCCGTCGGCGCCCGGACGGTCGTCGGCGAGTTCACGATGGCCGACAGCGTCACCGTCCCCACCCACCTGGACGTGCCGGAGATCGCCACGTACATGACCCGCAACGCCGTGCAGGACCTGCGCGCGGCCGACCCGTCGGGGCCGGTCGCGGTCGGCGCCGACGGCCGCTCGGCGCAGACGTTCCTCGTCGAGGTGGTGGCCCGCGCCGGCGGCGAGCAGCGCCGCGCGGTCGCGTCGGGCCGCGACATCTACGCGGTCTCCGCGCCCCTGGTCGTCGAGGCGGCGGCGCTGGTCCTGGCCGGCACGGGCGACGCGCCGGGGGTCGCCTCGCTCGGCGCCCGCTTCGACCCGAAGGCGTTCCTCGGGGCGCTGAGCCCGCGGCACCTGACCGTCGAGTGACGCCTCAGGCGGCGGCCTGGCGCTTGCGCAGGGTCGCCAGGGCCTGGTCGGCGTGCGCGTCCATCCGGACCTCGCTCTTGATCACGGCGAGGATCCGGCGGTCGGTGTCGATGACGAACGTGATCCGCTGGATCGCGGTCAGCCCGAGCACGCCCCGTCCGACACCGAACTGGGCCCGCACCACGCCGTCGGGGTCGGACAGCAGCGGGTAGCCGAGGCGGTGCTCGGTGGCGAACTGCGCCTGCCGCTCGACGGTGTCGCCGCTGATGCCGACCGGCTGGCCGCCGACGGCCCGCAGCTCGGCGGTGATGTCGCGGAAGTGGCAGGCCTCGGCGGTGCAGCCGCGGCTGAGCGCGGCGGGGTAGAAGAACAGCACCACCGGCCCGCCGGCGAGCAGCCCGGTCAGCGTCCGGGTCACCCCCTGGTCGTCCGCCAGCGCGAAGTCCTCGACGATGTCCCCGACGTCCATGCCACCCATCCTTCACCGCCGCGCACCAAGATCCACCCATCCTGTGCCCTGCCGGCCCCGGGCGCAACCTGGCCGGGGGCGGCTCCCGGAGCCACCGTCGCCGGACCGGCCGGCGACACCGTTCCAGCATGAGGTCAGCGGCGTTCCAGCGGCCCCGGGCACGCTGCGGCATCGCCGCGGTCAGCCGCCGGCGGTGATCCCGCGCAGGTAGGCCAGGCCGTCCAGGGCGAGCCGGTCCTGGGACGGTGCCAGGGGGCGCCAGATGGACGCGGCGGTGGCGATGGTGGCATTGTCGGCGGTGAACGACTCGATGCACAGCGCTCCGGTGTAGCCGGCCTTGTCCAGCGCCTCGAGCAGCCGCGGCCAGTCCAGGTGGTCGCTGCCGGGTGCGCCCCGGTCGGTGCCGCTGACCTGGACGTGCTTGATGTGCGGGCCGGCGGCCGCCACAGCCGCGTAGGGGTCACGTTCCTCGATGTTCATGTGGTACGTGTCGAGCATGATCCCGACGCTGGCGGGCAGCCCCTCGATGAGCTCGACGGTCTGCTCGACGGTGTTCACGACGCTGGTCTCGTAGCGGTTGAGGGCCTCGACGCCGATGGTGACGCCGCGTTCGCCCGCGTGGTCGGCGACCGGGGCGAGCCCGGCGCGGAAGCCGGCGTAGCAGGCCTGCCGCTCGGCGGGGGTCATCCGCCAGGTGCGACCGACGGCGGCGTAGACGGGGCCGCCGACGCAGGGCGCGCCGACGGCCGCCGCCGCGTCGACGCAGGCCCGCAGGTAGGCCTGGGTCGACGCGACGGTCGCCTGGTCGGTGCACACCAGGTCACGGCCGGGCGGGGTGACCGCGCAGACGCCGGCCGCCGCCAGGCCGTGCGCGGCGAGCAGGTCGCTCGTGCGTGCCGGGTCCCAGTCCCCGGCCTGTTCGATCGGCAGCTCGACCGCGTCGAAGCCCCACGCCGCCAGCCGCGGCACGAGCGCGGCGAGGGCGGCGTCGTCGACGGGCGAGGTCCAGATCCAGGGGTTGGCACCGATGGCACGCACGAGCGGATCCCTTACTTCCAGCGTTGCGGGTAGCCGGGCAGGTCGGTGCAGCCGCACATCGCGTAGTGCAGCGGCGGCATGTTGGCGTCGACGTACTTGTCCAGGTTGTCCTGGGTGATCGTCGGCTGCGGCAGCTTCCACGGGCTGGAGACCTGCTCACCGGCGAGGATCTTCAGGGCCGCGATGATCGGGGTGCGCCACTGGTAGGTCGGGTACGTGGGCGCGATCGCGGTGAGCTTCTTGTCCTTCCACAGCTTCAGGAAGTCCAGCTGGTCCTCGCCGTTGATCGGCGGGACCGGCTTGCCGGCGTCCTGGAAGGCCTCGACGGCGGCGACGGCGGTCGCGCCGGCGTCCATCCAGATGCCGTCGATCGTGCCGTACCGCTGGATGTAGTCGTTGACGATCTTCTTGGTCTTCGCGGGGTCGCCGTCGGTGAACTCGACGCCGACGACGTTGACCTTCGCCTTGTCGAACTGGACCTTGGCGGCGGACCAGCGGGTCTCCAGGACGTCGACGCCGGGCAGGATGCGCAGCGCGAGCACCTTGCCGCCAGGCTTGACCTTCTCGGACAGGAACGTGGCGCCGACGTGGCCGAAGCCGTAGCCGCCGATGGGGTTGATGAACGTGACCGGGCACTTGGTGTCCACGCCGCGGTCGAAGACGATGACGGGCAGGCCCTTGGCGCAGGCGGCCTCGACGGCCGGGGTCAGCGTCGCGGTGGTGTTGGGCGAGACGATGAGCGCGTCGCAGCCCTTGCCGAGCAGGTCGTTGATGTCGGCGATCTGCTTGCTGTCCTTGCCCTCGGCGTCGACGTGCACGAACTCCTTGATGTTCGCCTTCTGCGCCTCGACCTCGGCCTGCATGACCTTGTAGCCGACCTGCCGCCACGGGTTGTTCAACGCCGCGTTGGAGAAGCAGATCTTGTACGGGCCGGCCTTCTTGAACTTGGCGGTGTCCACGAGCTTCGGGTTGAGCACCTGCTCCCACGGCTTGTCGGCGGGGCCGGTGGCGGTGGCCTGCAGCAGCGCCAGTTCGTTGTCGTAGTCGGCCTGGACGAAGAACTTCGACTGCTCGCCGGTGCCGGACCCGGCGGCGGCGCTGGCGGACGCGGCGCCGGAGGTCGTGGCGGTGGGGTCGTCGGTGGCGCAGGCGGACAGGACCAGCAACGCGGCCGCGGCGGCCGCGACGTACGGGGTTCGTCTCACGTGTTCTCCTAAAGGTGGGGTGTGCCTCACCGCCGGCGCAGTGCTCCGACGGCCACGGCGACGAGGATGATCAGGCCCTGGACGGTGGATCTGAGGGCGCCGGAGACGCCGTAGAAGTTCAGGAGGGCGAAGAGCGTCTCGAGGGTGAGCGCGCCGAGCATGGCGCCCGCCACGGAGCCGCGGCCGCCGCCGAGGACGACCCCGCCGAGGACGACGGCGGTGATGGCGCCGAACTCCAGGCCGGCGCCGGCCTGGAACGACACGCCGCTGTAGCCGCCGAGCAGGATCGCCGCGACGGTGGCGAGGACGCCGCTGAACACGAACGCGATCGTCTTGGTGCGCCACACCCGCACGCCGGTGAGCTCCGCGGTGCGCGGGTTGCCGCCGACGGCCACGAGGGTGCGGCCGAAGTCCGACCGGGTGACGGCGACGGCGACGGCGGCGACGCCGAGCAGGACGAGCAGCGCGTAGGGCACCCGGCCGAGCAGCGGCACGTCCTCGAACGCGCGGCGGCCGAAGCGGCGGAACTCCTCCGACAGCCCGCCCTTGGGCGCACCGTCGGACCACAGGTACACGGCGCCGACGAGGATCAGGTACATGCCGAGCGTCGTGATGAACGACGGCACCCGCAGCAGCGTGGTGACGAGCCCGTTGACCAGCCCGACGGCGACGCCGAACGCAAGCACGACGAGGATGACGGGCCAGGTCCGGTCCGGGTCGCTGTCGATGAGCCGGGCCGCGACGACGACCTGCGCGGTGACCAGCGAGCCGACGGACAGGTCGAACTCGCCGGAGACGATGACGTAGTACTGCCCGGCGGCGAGCAGGATGATGGGCGCGGACCGGCCGATGAACGACAGCAGCGACGCCGGGGCGAAGAAGTCCGGCTGCCGGACCGCGACGAGGACCAGCAGCACCGCGAGGATCCCGACGATCGGGGCGATCCCGCCGGGCCGCAGCGGGTTGACCCGCCGGCGCGGCGTCGCTGCGAGGGTGGCCGTCATGCTGCCGCCTTCCGGGTCGTGCGGCGGCGGTGCATCCGCCGGGCGTAGACGGCCACCGCGGCGATGATGATGACGCCGCGGATGACCTGCTTGAAGAACGCGTCGACCTCGAGCTGGTTGAAGATGCTGTCGATGCTGGCCAGCAGCAGCACCCCGCCGACGGTGCCGAGCACGCCGCCGCGCCCGCCGGCCAGGGCGGTGCCGCCGAGGACGACGGCGGCGATCGACTCGAGGTCGTAGAGTCCTTCGACGCCGACCCGGGGCGCGCCGGAGCCCAGGCGGCTGGCGAGGTAGATGCCGGCGAGGCCGGCGCACAGCGAGCACAGCACGTGGGCGGTGACGAGGATCCGGTCGTTGCGCACGCCGGACAGGCGGGCCACCTCGGGGTCGCCGCCGACGGCGATGAGGTGGTGGCCGAAGCGGGTGTTGCGCACCGCGAACCAGGCCGCCGCGGCGACCGCGAGCAGCAGCAGGAACGCGACCGGCACCGGCCCGACGCGCTGGTAGCCGAGGCTCTGCACGAACGCGGGCGCGGTCTTGCCGGCCGGGCCGTCGTAGCCGTTGTCGAGGTACCCCTTGAGCAGCAGCCCGACGCCGACGGTGGCGATGAACGCGTTGATCCGCAGCTTCGTCACCAGCAGCCCGTTGAGCAGGCCGACGGCGGCGGCGACGAGCAGCACCAGGCCGACGGCCGGCAGGATGTTGCCGTCCGAGCCGGCCATCGTCTCGGCCGCGACGAGGGTGCTGACGCTGATCACGTACGCGACCGACAGGTCGAGCGAGCCGGCGAGGATCACCAGCGTCTGCCCGACGGCGACGAGGCCGAGGCCGGTCGCGACGTGCAGCAGGCTGACGACGGTGGACTGGTTGAACAGCGATCCGCCGTCGACGGCGACGACGAGCCAGCCGATGGCGAGGGTCAGCGCCAGGGCGATGTAGACGCCGCGGGCGGGCCCGGCGGCCGGCACCCTGAACCTCGTCGCAGCGGTGTTCGCCGGTACGGGCGGAGCCATGGTCACGCCGTCACCTCTTCCACGGTCAGGGCGCCGGTCGCCAGGCCGACGACGTCCTCTTCGCCGGCGCCGGCGGGCAGTTCCCCGGCGACGGCGCCGTCGCGCATGACGACGATCCGGTCGCTCATGCCGAGCAGCTCGGGCAGCTCGGAGGAGATCATCAGCACCGCGGCGCCGTCGCGGGCGAGCTTGCGCACGAGGTCGTGGATGGCGGACTTGGCACCGACGTCGATGCCCCGGGTCGGCTCGTCGAACAGCAGGATCTTCGGGGCGAGCGCGAGCCAGCGGGCCAGGACGACCTTCTGCTGGTTGCCGCCGGACAGGAAGCGGATCTCCTGGTCCTCGCCGCCCGAGCCGGCGGTGTGCACCTCGACGGCGGCGAGCAGCTCCCGGACCTTCACGGTGCGGGGGCCCCGCCCCCGCCAGACGGGGAAGACGGCACGGCCGGCGAGCAGGGCGTTGTCGAGGACCGACTGGCCGCCGACAATGCCTTCGCCCTTGCGGTCCTCGGTGACGTACGCGATGCCGGCGCGGACCGCGGCGCGCGGCGAGCGCAGCTGCACCGGTGCGCCGTCGAGCTCGACCGTGCCGGTGGTGAAGGGGTCGGCGCCGAACAGCGCCCGGGCGAGCGCGGAGCGGCCGGAGCCCTGCAGGCCGCCGATGCCGAGGATCTCCCCGGCGCGCAGCCACACGTCGACGCCGCGCAGCTTGTGGTTCGATCCGTTGTGGACGGACAGGCGGACCGCGCCGAGGTCGCCGGGCACCGCCTTCGGCGGGAAGTATCCGGCGAGCTCGCGGCCGACCATGTGCTTGACCAGCTGGTCGGCGGTCGTGCCGGCGGTGTCCAGGGTGGTGACCCGCCGGCCGTCCTTGAGCACGGTGATGCGGTCGGACAGGTCGAACACCTCGGTGAGCCGGTGCGAGACGTAGAGCAGGCCGATGCCGCGCTGCTGCAGGCGGCGCACCAGCGCGTAGAGCAGCTCGACCTCGTGGTCGGCGAGGGCGGCCGTGGGCTCGTCCATGATGAGCAGGCGGGCGTCGAGGGCGAGCGCCTTGACGATCTCGACGACCTGCTGCTGGGCGACGCCGAGGCGGCCGACCTTCACGGCGGGGTCGAAGGACGTCTCACCGGCGGCGGCGAGGAGCTCTGCGGTGCGCTCGTGCATGGCCCGGCGGTCGACCAGGCCGCGGCGGACGGGTTCGTGGCCGAGGAAGACGTTCTCCGCGACGGTCCGCTCGGGCAGCAGGTTGAACTCCTGGTGGATGATCCCGATGCCGGCCCGCTGCGCGTCGCGCGGGCTGCGGAAGCTCACGGCGCCGCCGTCGAGCTCGACGGTCCCGCCGTCCGGCACGTACACCCCGGAAATGATCTTCATGAGGGTCGACTTGCCGGCGCCGTTCTCGCCCACCACGGCGTGCACCTCGCCCGGGCGCACGTCGAGGTCGACGTCGGCCAGGACCCGGACGCCGAGGAAGGACTTGCCGATCCCGGTGAGCCGGAGCAGCGGGTGGAGCGGTGGTGCGGCTGGCGGTTCAGGCATCGCTAACCCCTAACTGACCGTAACCATCGAAGACGGCCGTGATCGCGGTCGAGCATCGGTGGAGCACGTAGCGTGGGGACTTTCGCCGTTGAAGCCCTGACTTTTGCTGGGTTCGACTAAAGCTCGTGGTGAGCAGACTAAATGTTTCGATGTTGTGCCGCAATGGCGCAACGCCACCGAAACAAACCCGTTGCCTGACATCCTCCGATCGACGGCACCCGAACGGCCGAACGGATGACGGTCGAGAGAGCGCTCCCTCCGGGATGTGACCAGTCACATGTGTCTTCACCTGCGAATACATCGTGAATATTGACTTCTGAAGATGGGTCCAGCACGCTGGGCGTCGCAGACCACGGCTCGGGGACTCCCTAAATGTGACTGTCCGTCACGGCGGGCGGCAGTCGACCCGACCGGCACCTCACGCTGTGCTCGACCCTGCCCACCCGCAGGGTGGCTGCCGCGCGCCCGTGGTCGGCGCCCCGTTGTCCCGCCGAGAGGAAACGGCATGCGAAGAAGCACATTGATCATGGGAACGATCGTCGGCATGCTGCTGGCGATGGCGCTCGTCAGGCCCGCGGCGGCGGCTCCCGCGTTCCGCGCCCTGCTGTTCACCGGGACCGTCGGCTATCGACATGACTCGATCCCCGCCGGCATCACGATGTTCCAGCAGCAGGCGGCCGCCAACAACTTCGAGGTGGTGCAGACCGAGGACGCCGCCGTCTTCACGCCCGCCAACCTCGCCACCTACGACGTCCTCATCATGTTCCAGACCTCGGGCATGGTCTTCACGACCGCGGCGCAGCGGCAGGCCGTCGAGGGCTTCCTGGCCGGCGGCAAGGGCATCGTCGCCATCCACAACGCCACCGACATGGGCATCGAGACCGAGTACCCGTGGTGGGACCAGACGGTCAACGCGGGCGCGCACATGCCCGAGCACTCCCCCGGCGTCCTGGCCGGGCAGGCCATCGTCGCGGACAAGTTCCACCCGTCCACGGCCGGCCTGCCGGACCGGTGGAACCGCAGCGAGGAGTGGTACAACTTCGACAAGAACCCGCGCGGCGACGTCCACGTGCTCGTCACCGCCGACGAGCGCACCTACAACCCGGGCAGCCGCGCCATGGGCAGCGACCACCCGATCTCCTGGTGCCGCAGCACCAGCGGAGGGCGCGTCTGGACCACCGCCATGGGCCACGCGATCGAGTCCTACAGCGAGACCAACTTCCGCAACCACGTCCTGGGCGGCGTGCGCTGGGCGGCCGGGAACCTCGCCGGCGACTGCGGCGGCACCGTGTGGGGCAACTTCGAGAAGCGCACCCTGGACGACAACACCGCCGACCCGATGGCGCTCGCCGTCGCGCCCGACGGGCGGGTCGTCTACGTCCAGCGGGCCGGCCAGGTGAAGATCTTCAAGCCGGCCACCAACACCACCGTCACCGCGGGCACCCTGAGCGTCTACACCGGCGGCGAGGACGGCCTCACCGGCCTGGCTCTGGACCCGGCCTTCGCCACCAACGGGTACGTGTACCTGTACCACTCCCCGGCCAGCAGCACGACCGACATCAACCGGGTGTCCCGGTACACGCTCAGCGGGGACACGCTGAACATGTCCAGCGGGGTCACCATCATCGACATCCCCGCGACCCGGGACCGCACGTCACCGGAGCCCGGCCACACCGGCGGGTACATCGACTTCGGCCCCGACGGCAACCTGTACGTCGGCACCGGCGACGACGTCGCGCCGAACCTGGACCCGAACTGGCAGGGCTACGCCCCGCTGGACTGGCGATCCGGCAAGTCCCACCTGGACGCCGCGAAGACCGCGGGCAACACCAACGACCTGCGCGGCAAGCTGCTGCGCATCCGCCCGGCGGCATCCGGCGGCTACACCATCCCGACCGGCAACCTCTACCCGCAGGGCACCGCCCAGACGCGGCCCGAGGTGTACGC
Organism: Dactylosporangium sp. NPDC050688; assembly: GCF_040654515.1. NCBI lineage: Bacteria > Bacillati > Actinomycetota > Actinomycetes > Micromonosporales > Micromonosporaceae > Dactylosporangium > Dactylosporangium sp. NPDC050688. The sequence continues at coordinate 77,530 of NZ_JBFAIC010000034.1, read as the reverse complement.
GATGGGCTTCCGCAACCCGTTCCGCTTCTCCATCGACCCGGCCACCGGCTGGGTCCACCTCGCCGACTACGGCCCGGACCGCGGCCTGCCCACGACCAACCGCGGGCCCGAGGGGCTCGTGGAGCTCAACGTCATCAAGAGCGCCGGCAACTACGGCTGGCCGTTCTGCCACGGCGACAACCAGCCCTACGCGCCCTACAACCCCGACACCGGCGTCGTCGGCGCGAAGTTCAACTGCGCCGCGCCGGTCAACAACTCGCCCAACAACACCGGCCTGGTCAACCTCAAGCCGGTCGTCGCGCCGAACCTCTGGTACGGCTACGGCGCCTCGCCGAACTTCCCCGAGCTCGGCTCCGGCGGCTCGGCGCCGATGGGCGGGCCCGTCTACCGGTACAACGCGGCGAACCCGTCGGGGACGAAGTTCCCGCAGTACTACGACGGCGTCAGCTTCTTCTACGAGTGGTCCCGCAGCTTCATCAAGGAGGTCCACTTCGACGGCAGCACCGCCGTCACCCGGACCAACACGTTCCTGCCCGCCGGCAACTTCAACAAGCCGATGGATCTGGAGTTCGGCCCCGACGGCTCGCTGTACCTGCTGGAGTGGGGCTCCAACTTCGGCGGCGGCAACAACGACTCCGGCCTGTACCGCATCGACTACGTCCAAGGTGGACGGTCACCGATCGCCAAGGCCACCGGCACGCCGACGAACGGCAACGCCCCGCTCAACGTCCAGTTCTCCAGCGCCGGCTCGATCGACCCCGACCCGGGCAACACGATCAGCTACCTGTGGACGTTCGGCGACGGCACCACGTCCACGGCGGCGAACCCGGCCAAGACGTACACCGCCAACGGCAACTACACCGCGCAGCTGAAGGTCACCGACAACACCGGCAAGACCGGCTTCGCCAACGTGCAGATCACCGTCGGCAACACCGCACCGACCGTCACGGTCAGCACCCCGGTCAACGGCGGCATGCTCAACTTCGGCGACCAGGTGCCCTACACGGTCACCGTCACCGACCCGGGCGGCGCCGCCGTCGACTGCTCGAAGGTGTACGTCAACCCGGCCCTCGGCCACGACGACCACCTGCACGAGACCACCGAGTACCCGGGCTGCTCCGGCACCATCTCCACCGACCTGCTCGGCGGGCACCCCGACGGGGCGAACCTGTTCTACGCCCTCGTCGCCCACTACACCGACAACGGCGGCGCGGGCGGCGCGGCCCCGCTGACCGGCTACGGCCAGGCGATCCTGCAGCCGAAGCACAAGCAGGCGGAGTACTTCACCGCACAGAGCGGCATCCGGGTCGTCGACCAGGCCGGCGCGGAGAGCACGAAACGCATCGGGGACATCTCCAACAACGACTGGATCTCCTTCAACCCGATGAGCCTGCAGGGCATCACCAACGTCACCTACCGGGTCTCCTCGCCGACCGGCGGCGGCTCCATCGAGCTGCGCGCCGACTCGCCGACCGGCACCCTCCTGGCGACCACCGCGATCCCGAACACCACCGGGTGGGACAACTACCAGAACACCGCGACGGTCAGCACCGCCGCGCTGTCCGGCACGCACACGCTGTACATGGTGTTCAAGAACAGCGCGAACAACGGCTTCGACGTCGACTCGTTCACCTTCGGCGGCGCCGGGGTCGGCACCCCCGCCACCGGCGGCGGCGTGGCCGGCAAGACCTGGACGCTGACCGCCCAGCACAGCAGCAAGCTCGTGGACGTCAGCGGCGTCTCGACGGCCGACGGCGCGCAGGTCGTCCAGTGGGCGGCCACCGGCGGCAACAACCAGAAGTGGCAGGCCGTCGACGCCGGCGGCGGCGCCGTCTACCTGAAGGCCGTGCACAGCGGCAAGTGCCTCGACGTCACCGGGTCCTCCACCGCCGACGGGGCGTTCCTGCAGCAGTCCACCTGCAACAACGGCGCCAACCAGAAGTTCACCGTGACCGCGACCGGCACCTCCGGCGTGTACACCATCAAGGGCGTGCAGAGCGGACGGTGCGTCGACGTCAACGGCGCCTCGACCGCCGACGGCGCCCGCCTGCTGCAGTGGACCTGCCACGGCGGCACCAACCAGCAGTGGCGGTTCACCCTCGCCTGACCCGTCCCGCTGAGCCCGGCGCCGGTCCCGCAACGTGGCGGGGCCGGCGCCGCATCGTTCGGGTACCCGTGAAAACACGTGCAATCAATTGCCATCGACCACCATCGTGCCTATCGTCCTCGTCTTCGTCCTAGTCGGTGTCCGACGGAAGGAGCACGACAGTGTCGATGCGATGGTGTGCGGGGCGCCGTGCGCTCCTGGCCGGCGCCGGTGCGGCCGGCGTGGCCGGCCTGCTGGCGGCGTGCGGCGACGACGCCGCGCCCTCCGAGGCCGCGGCCGCCCCGGCGACGTCCCCGACGCCGGCCGATCCGGCCCCGGCGGCCAGCCTGGCGAGCACCGCTGACATCCCCGTCGGCGGCGGCACCGTCGTCGGTGACGTCCTGCTCGTCCAGCCGGTCGCCGGCACGTTCAAGGCGTACGACGCCGCTTGCCCCCACAAGGGCGTCAAGGTCAGCGCCCCGAAGGACGGGGTCGCGACCTGCCCCGCGCACAACTCGACCTTCGCCATCGCCGACGGCGCCCGCATGAGCGGCCCCGCGACGAGCGGCCTCAAGGAGATCTCCATCAAGGTCGAGGCGGGCCGGATCACCCAGGCGTGACCCGCCCCCCGCCTGCACTGAGGTCCAGCTTCATGCCCTCGTGGCTGGCGACGAAGCCGAGCCGCTCGTAGAACCGGTGCGCGTCGGCGCGGCGCTTGTCGGTGGTGAGCTGCACCAGCGCGCAGCCACGCTCGCGCGCCCGGTCCACGACCCAGGTCATGAGCCGCGCGCCGAGCCCCTGCCCGCGCCGGTCGGCCCGCACCCTGACCGACTCGACCAGCGCCCGCTCGGCGCCGTGCCGGCCCAGCCCCGGGATGTACGTCACCTGCAGCACCGCCACCACCTCCCCACCGTCGTCGGCGACGATCAGCAGGTTGCGCGGGTCCTCGGTGATCTGCTGGAAGGCCCGCTCGTACGCGTCGTCGACCACCGCCCTGTCCCGGCTCCTGCCGAGGATGTCGTCGGCGAGCAGCCCGACCACGGCGGGCAGGTCGGCGTGGACGGCGTCGCGGAACTGCACGCCCTGATGCTAGTCCGGGCCGGATGCGGAACAATCCTGGCGTGCCGGAATCGCCGCAGCGTCGGGTTTTCGTGCGGGCGCGGGTCGCGACCGCCCTGCTGTTCCTGCTGTTCGGCATCACCCTCGGGGTGTGGACGGCCCGCATCCCCGCCGTCAAGCGCGACCTGGCGCTGGACGACGGGGCGCTGAGCTTCGCGCTGCTCGCGTTCGCCGCGGGCGCCATCACCGGCATGCAGGCCACGGGGCGGCTGGTCGACCGGTTCGGCAGCCGGCGGGTGATGCTGCCAGTCGCGTTCGCCGAGGGGCTCGCGCTGATCCCGCCGGCGTACGCGCCGAGCCTGGCCGCCCTCGCCGTCGCGCTGTTCGTGTTCGGCGCCGTACACGGGACGCTGAACATCGCCATGAACGCCAACGCCATCGACGTGCAACGGGCCTGGCAGCGGCCGATAATGTCGTCGTTCCACGCGGTGTACAGCATCGGCGGCTTCCTCGGCGCGAGCGCCGGCGGCCTGTTCGCCCACGCCGGCGCCGGGCCGCGCACGACGTTCGCCGCGGTCGGCGTCGCGATGCTCGCCTTCGCCGCGTGGTCGTCGTGGTGGGCCCTGCCGCCGGTGCCGGCGCCCGCGGTCATCTCGGTGCCGGCGGCCGCGGCGGCCGGGCCCGTGCGGGGCGTGCTCTTCCTCGGCGTGCTGGCCTGCTGCGCGCTGGTCGGTGAGGGCGCCGCCGCCGACTGGAGCGCCGTCTATCTGCGCGACGACCTGCACAGCTCGGCCGGCTTCGCGGCGGCCGCGTTCGCCGCGTTCTCGGTGGCGATGACCGTGACCCGCCTCGCCGGCGACCGGCTCACCGCCAGGTTCGGCCCAGTCCTGCTGGTCCGGGCCAGCGGCCTGCTCGCCGCCGGCGGCCTCGGCGCGGCCCTGCTCGTCGGCGAGCCGGCGGCGGGCGTCGCCGGGTTCGCCTGCCTCGGCGCCGGCATGGCCCTCATCGCCCCGCAGGTGTACTCGGCAGCCGGCGACCGCAACCCCGACGCCGCCGGCCGCGCCCTCGCCCGCGTCGTCGGCCTCGGCTACCTTGGCTTCCTGCTCGGCCCGGTCCTCATCGGCGCCGCCAGCCGGGTCGCCGGCCTGCCCGGCGCCCTGGCCGTCCCGGTGGTGCTGTCGCTGTTCGTCGCCGCCACCGCCCCGGCGCTGCGCCCCCGGCAGTCCGTCGCCCGCATCTGACGCGCCAGGCATTTGTTCCGGGCGCCCGCGGTGTCTGTACGGGGTGAGACCGATCGGAAGGATGCTGGATGAGCCCGGAGGACGAGCGGGAGTTCCGCGAGTTCGTGACCGCGCGGTCCGGGTCGCTGCTGCGGGTCGCGTACCCGCTGACCGGCGAGGTACACCTCGCGCAGGACCTGCCGCAGACCGCCCTGCTCGGCACCATGCGCCGGTGGGGCGCGATCCGCCGGCGGGAGCACCCGGAGGGCGTACTGCGCACCGCGATGTACCGCCCCCAGGTCAACCGGTGGCGGCTGCGGGCGGGGTTGCGGGTCAGCACATACACCGAGGTGGCCAGGACGAACCCGACAAACGTCACGAAGCTTACGAACCACACCGTCCACAGTGGCCCGTGGCCGGTCCCCGCCACAGGAAGGCCGCCCCGGTGGCCAGCAGCACCGCCGCGAGCCAGCCGAGCAGCGTCAGCAACCGGGGCCGGCGGTGTGGCGGACCAGTGCGGCGGCGGAAGCGGCGAACACCGCCACCGGCAGGCCGATAAGGGCGATCCCGGCGGTGTTGGCGTACAGCAGGGCGGTCACGGTCGAGTCGTCCAGCTGTGGGCGGCGGTTGCGGTGGGTCGCATGGGCAGTTACTGTACCTCTTCATTATGCAGTACGTAACTGATGACGGTGGCCTGCTGTTCGACCCGGGCACGCGTTCCGCGCTGGAGGCGTTCACCGGCGCGGTCGAGGACCCGGCGCTGCCGCTGCTGGAGGCGGCCGCCGCCGTGCGCTCGGCGGCGGCGGCGATCGAGCACCTGCGCTCCGCGGGCACGGGCGGCCGAGGGCTCAGCGCCGGTGGGTTCGACCTGCTGCTGCGGCTGCGCACCAGCGGCGACGGCGGCCTGCCGCTCGGCGAGCTGGCGCAGCAACTCGGCGTCACCCCGCGCAACGTCACCGGCCTCGTCGACACCCTGGAGCGGGAGGGCCTGGTGCGGCGCGTGCCCGACCCGGCGGACCGGCGCTCGGTGCGGGCCGTCGCGACCGAGGCGGGCCTCGCCTGGCTGGACCAGTTCCGGGCGCCGACCCGGGCGGCGATGACGGCCGTGTTCGCCGGCCTCAGCGCGGCCGAGGCCGAGCAGTTGCGTGACCTGTGCCTCCGGCTCGTCCAAGGTGTGCAAGGAGTGCGAAACCGATGAACATCGCCGATGTGGTGCGGGCCTATCACGACGCCCGGTTCCGTGGGGACGTGGCGGCCGCGGTCGCGCTGACCGGGACACCGTTCCAGTTCCGCAGCCCGATGCTGCGCAGCGACGACCCCGCCGGTCACCTCGCGGGGCTGCCCGGCTTCCTGAGCATCGTGACGGGCGTCGAGCTGCGCAGCGAGCTGTACGGCACCGACGAGGCCACCCTCGTCTACGACGTGCACACCGCTTCGCCGGTCGGCACGCAGCGCACCGCCGAGCACTTCCGCCTCACCGGCGGGCTGATCACGTCCATCACGCTCATCTTCGACGCGACCCCGTGGCAGGCGCTGCGCTCAGCCGTCGTGGGATAGCTGCCTCCCGCTCAAAGTCCCGCCAGCGCGCCGCTGTGCCGGACCGGGTCCGGCACAGCGGCCTGCGCCGCGGGACCCCTCAGCCGGTCCCGTCGTCGAAGAACGACTGCCGGTTGAGGAACGGCAGGATGGGCTTGCAGCGGCGGCAGATCAGCAGGACGGCGCGCTGGTCGGTGCTGCCGTTGCGGATCGACAGGCGGCCGTCCTCGCGGTCGAAGCGCTCGCCCTCGCACAGCGGGCACCGCAGGCGCGGCTTGGTGGTGTCTGGCACCGTCCGATTGTCACCCGCGACCCGTGACGATGATCGACTCCATGGTGCGGGCGACGGCCTCCGCGTCGGCGCGGGACAGGAACGCGGTGTCCACGTCGACGGTGAGGACCAGGGCGCCGGGCTCGTCGTCGATGTGCAGGAACAGCGGCTCAGTGGGGCCCGTCGACGCGCCGACCCACTCGAAGACGCCGTCGTCGGTGGACGGCACCGCGGCGGACACCCGCTGGGTGCGCCGGTCGTTGTAGCACACGGTGCGGGTGACGTCGGTGTCCGAGCCGGCGAGCAGCTCCGCGAGGTGCAGCGGGTTGTAGTACGCGTGCTTGTGCGCGGCCAGCGACGCTCTGGCGACCCGGCCGAGCGCGGCGTCGAGCGGGCCGGACACGTCGGCGACGCAGAGGCCGAGCTGGGCGAGCGGGCTGACCACCTCGGCGAGGCCGGTGCGGAAGCGGTTGCTCACCAGGTGCCGCACCGCCACCTGGTCGGTGCCGGTGACCTGCCCGACGGCCATCATGAACGCGGTCGACAGGATCGTGGCCGGGTCGACGCCGGTACGCGCGGCGACGGCGGCAACGGCGAACGCCATCGCCGGCGACGTGAACCGCGCCTTCGGGAACCGCTCCGGGTCCGGGTGCAGCGACGGGGCCAGCACCGCGATCGACGGCAGGTGCCGCTCCCAGTGCCGGACGGCCGCGGCGCTCTGGCGTTCGCCGGACGGGGAGCGCTGCCAGGCGGCCAGTTCGAGGGGCTGCGGGCCGGTGACCGGGGTCGCGACGCGGGCGGTGGCCTCGGCGACCATGACCCCGGCGCCGACCGCGTCGGTGACCAGGTGCGGCATGATCACGACGAGCCGCTCGGGCCGGCCGTCGCGGCAGACGACCGCGGCCCGCAGCGGCCAGTCCGCCGCCAGGTCCGGCTCGGCGGTCCGGTACGCGTGCTCGACCTCACCGGCGAACCCGGCCGGGTCGGACGTCTCGTACACCTCGACGGCCAGCGTCCCCTCGGCGTGGACCTCCTGCAGCGGGCCCCCGTCGTGGCGCAGCCGGGTGCGGAAGGACTGATACCGCTCCAGTGAGTACCGCAGCTCGCCGACGACGTCGGCGACGGTCGTGCCGGGCGCGACCGGCTGGTGCCCGCCCATCGGCAGCCACGACCGCTCGCGGTCCATGGTCAGCAGCATCGACTGCTGGCCCCAGGTCAGTTCGGCGACGCCACTGCCCTCGCCGCGGAACGCGACGTCGATCCGATCCATTACGTCAACCATCGACGGACCACCCTCATGCTCAGCGCGACCGCCGACAGCGTAGCGCTCACGGCACCAGATGGATGCGGACCTTTCGGGCGGCGACCGCGGCCTCCTCCAGCACGGCGAGCCGGGGCTCGGGCACCTCCAGCAGGTGCGGGTGCCGCAGCGCCGCGAGCCGCTCCAGCCGCGGGTCCTCCAGGACCAGGTCGATCATGGGGCGGTCGCCCCCGCAGACGAGCGCGGCGAGGTCGGTGTGCCCGGACAGGACCCGGGCGGCGATACCGGCCGTCTCCTCGACGGCGGCGTCGGTCTGGTTGCCGCGGCGGCGGGCGTACCGCTGCTGCGACCACCCACCGGCGGCCGTGCGGCCCTGCACGTAGAACCGCTCGACCTTGGACGACTCCAGGGTGGTGCCGTCGGCGACCCCGACCGCGGCGGCGCCCCGGCGCACCAGCAGCAGCCCGATTTTCGGCGGCCTGGCCAGGCCCTGCAGCAGCGTGTCGATGTCGGCGACCCCGTCCAGGCCGGGCGGCGGGTGCAGGGTGGCGGTGTCGCCGTTGCTCGCCCCGGTCAGCGTGAGCGCGTCCTCGGTGGCGCCGTTGTGCCGGCCGTAGAACCCGTCGAGCCACCCCTTGAGCCGCTCCGGGGAGATCTCGACCCACCGTCCCCCGCCGGCCGCGGGCCGCGCCTTCACCATGCCGCCAGTCTGCCTCAGCCAGGCCGGTGACCGGGTCGTGGCTCAGGCCGCGTGCACGAACAGCAGCGGTACCAGCACCACCACACCGACGATCGCGACGGAGGACAGCACGCCGCGCCAGGTGCGCAGGAACCGCCGGATCCGGCGGCGCAGCCCGCGGCGGCGCGGGCGCGGGCTCGGGTCGTCCGGCGTCGCCGCGAAGATCTCCAGCCAGAGCCCGCCGAGCAGGGCGATCGGCGAGGCCACCGCGACGACGACCAGCCGGGCGCCGGTCAGCGGCGGCATGTGGCTCACGACGATCGCGGTCAGCGCGGCCACCAGCACGGCGACGGCAAGCTGCGCGACGGCACGCAACCGTCCCTGCACGCCACCTCCTTGTTGTCGGCACCAGCGTATGGGCCGGTGGCGGCGGGCGGCACCCGCTTCACCCGCCGGCGTGAACGCTGCTGTGGTCCGCGGGTCGCGGGAACTCGGCGACCACCTCCCACCCGGCGCCGGCCGGCCCGTAGCGCAGCGTCCCGCCCGCGGCGCGCACGTCGGCGTCGAGGCTGCGCAGCCCGTACCCACCCTCGCCGGCCTTCCGGCGCCTGGCGCGCGTCGCGGGGCGGCTCGTCAGCCGCATGGTCCAACCGGCGGCGTCCTCGTCGAGCCCGGCGCGCAGCGTCGTGCCCGGCCCGTCGTGCCGCAGCGCGTTCGTGGCCGCCTCCCCGGCCAGCCGCAGCGCCACCTCCCGCACGCCGGGTGGCAGCCCGGCGAGGTCGTACGGCAGTGTCCCGGGCGCGACCAGTCCCGCCTCCCGCAGCGCGTCGAGGCGCTCGGTCAGGGTGGCCTCCGTGTCCCGCCGGTCCTCCTCGGCCAGGGCCAGGCGTACCTCGGCGAGGGCGTCCCGGCCGGCCCGCAGCACGGTGTCGAGGCGCTGCTCGTCGGCGGGTGCCAGCTCGGCGGTCGCGCGCAGCGCCTCACCCTGCACCAGCATGACCGTCATCGTGTGGGCGAGGCTGTCGTGCAGCCGCCGGGCCAGCCGCTCCCGGGCCTGCGCGCCGGCCGCCGCCTGCTCGGCGAGGCGCCGCTCCAGCCGCAGCCGGGCGACGGTGGCCCGCTCCCGCAGGTGCTCGCCGCGCTCGACACCGGCGAGCCAGGTGACGATCAGCGCCACGGCCGCGATCAGCCCACCCTCGACCGGGCCGCGCCGGATCGCGCCGGTCACCGTGACCACCGCCGCGGCCGCGCCGCACATCCCCCAGCGCACCGCGGGAGACCGGTGCGTCGCCGCCGTGTACATCGCCAGCGACACCGGCAGGTACCCCACGGCCCTGCCCATGCCGAGCAGCGAGTGCGCCGCCGTCGCCACGCTGATCATGGCGAGCGCGGTGCCGGGCGCGCGGCGGCGCCAGACCAGCGGCACCAGCTGCGCGACGGCCAGCGGGACGCTGAGCACCGTGCCGGACAGCGCGTACAGCGTGACGAGCGTCGCGTACAGCGCCACGTCGATCACGATCCGCCAGTGCGTCCGCAGCATGTCTCCCCTGACATATCATCGGCCGGGTGATCCGGCTCGCCGTCGTCGACGACCAGGCGCTCGTCCGTGAAGGGCTCGCCCTGATCCTCGGCGCCGAGCCCGACATCGAGGTGGTCGCCGGGTTCGCCGACGGCGCCGGCCTCCTGCGCGACCCGGTCCCCGCCGACATCATCCTGATGGACCTGTACCTGCCCGGCGTCGACGGGGTCGCGACCATGCGCGAGCTGCGGGCCCGGCAGCCCGAGGTCAAGGTGCTGATGCTGACGACCGTCGGCAGCGCCGCGGACATCCAGCGGGCCCTGGCCGCGGGAGCCGACGGGTTCGTGCTCAAGGACGCCACCGGCGCCGAGCTCGCCGCGGCGGTGCGTGGCGCGCACGCCGGGGTACGCCCGCTGAGCGCGTCGGCCGCCGAGCTGCTGTGGCCGCGGCCGGCGCAGCACACGGAGCGGTCCCCCGACCTGAGCGCGCTCACGCCCCGCGAGCGGGAGGTCCTGGAGCTGCTCGGCCAGGGTCTGGGCAACCGGGAGATCGCCGGGGCGTTGGCGCTCGCCGAGCGGACCGTCAAGACCCACGTCAGCAACGTGCTGGCGAAGCTGGACGTGACCAGCCGCACCCAGGCGGCGCTGCTGGCCCGGCAGCTGCTGCCCGGTAGGTAGGTCGGCGGGCCGGGCGGTCGGTCGGTACCAAAGGGCCGGTCGACCTACGTCCTTCGCCGCTTCCGGCCGCCGGGGCCCCCTGGCAGGCTGCGATGGGTGCTGAACGATCCACCGCGGAGCCGCCGCTGGCCACGGCGCCTCGCCGTCGTGCTGGCCGTGCTCCTCGTCGCCGCCGCCGGCCTGTACCTGCGCAACAGCTCCACGATCGCCGGGCCGGAGGACGGGCAGCGGCCGTTCCTGCTCGCGCACCGGGGGATCGCGCAGACGTTCGACCTGGCGGGCGTCACCGGTGACACGTGCACCGCCCGGATCATCCACCCGCCGCAGGTGCCGTACCTGGAGAACACCCTGCCCTCCCTGCGGGCGGCGTTCGACGCGGGCGCCGACCAGGCCGAGATCGACGTGCAGCTGACCCTCGACGGCCAGCTCGCCGTCTTCCACGACGCCACCCTCGACTGCCGCACCGACGGCACCGGCACCGTCGGCGAGCACACCCTGGAGGAGCTGCGCCGGCTCGACCTCGGCTACGGGTACACCGCCGACGGCGGCGCCACGTTCCCGCTGCGCGGCAAGGGCGTCGGGCTGCTGCCGACGGTCCCGGAGGTGTTCGCCGCGCTGCCCGGGCGCTCGTTCAAGGTCGACCTCAAACGCGACCAGCAGTCCGACGGCGACGCGCTCGCCGCGTTCCTCGCCACGCTGCCGCCGGACCGGCTCGCCACGGTCACCGTCAGCGGGGGCGACACGGCCGTCGCCGCCGTCGAGCGGCGCCTGCCCCAGGTGCGCACCTCGTCGCGGGCCATCATCAAGGACTGCCTGCTGGACTACGCCGGGGCCGGCTGGACCGGCCACGTCCCGGGCAGCTGCCGGCACCGCGAGCTGCCACTGCCCGCCCGGTACGGCCGCTGGCTGTGGGGCTGGCCGAACCTGTTCGTGGCGCGGATGCGTACCGTCGACACCCGCGTCATCCTGGTCCGCGGCGAAGGCCCCTGGTCGGCCGGCTTCGACACCCCCGCCGACGTCGGCGAGCTGCCCGACGGCTGGACCGGCGGCATCTGGACCAACCGCGCCGACGTCGTCGCACCGCTGCTCACCCCGCGCTGAGGATTGCCGGCCGGCGATACGCTCCTGGCATGCCCGGACAGCTGGTCATCGAGACCGTGACGCCCGGCCTGTGCACCCAGGCGCTCGGCAGGGACCCGGCCCGCGGTGTACCGGTCACCATCACGACGTACCGGGGCGACCTCCAGGTGCGTCAGGTGACCACCGGCGCCACGACGCTGGACCCGGACCTCATCCACGTGGCGGCGTTCTTCGTGCCGGACGCCCCGGTCCCGGCCGCGCCGTACGCCGTCGCCGCGGAGGTCTTCCTGCGCTTCTACCGCACCCGCGGCGGCGACACCCAGGCGCAGGGCGTCCGCAACGTCGACGCGGACGTCGCCGCCGACCGGCTGCGGGTCACCTTCGAGATGCCGCGCTCGACGGAGTACGCGGAACTCGGCTACCAGGTCGTCGTGGTCACCGACGCCGAGGCCGGCGCGCTCTGACCATCCCGGGCCTGCTCACGCCGCGCGTGACAGGACTCGGCGGGGTGGCCTACGCTCCGTTGCGTGCTCGTGAAGATCCACGACGAGACGGCCACGGGCCGGGTCGTCGGTGCCCTGGAGCTGGACGTGTCCGGCACGGTGACGCTGCGCGAGCTGATCCGCCTGCGGGTGCGTGAAGAGGTCGCGCGCTACAACGCCCGGCCGGTCGAACGCTTCCACGGCCTGGTCCGCCCGACCGCCGCCGAGGCGGACCTCAACGGGTACCGCATGACGACCCCGGCGCTGATCGACTGGGAGGAGCAGGCCGACGCGGCGGTGACCGCCTTCGGCGGCAACGCGTTCTTCGTGCTCGTCGGTGACCGGCAGGTCGAGGACCTCGACGAGGAACTGGCCCTCGGCGAGGCGTCCCGAGTGGCGTTCATCCGCCTGGTCCAGTTGGTCGGCGGATGACCGCCGAAGCCCTGGCCACGCACCGGGACCGGGCGGCGCGGCTGCTGCCGGACACGCCGGGGCCCGGCGCCGAGAACCACGGGCACTTCCGGCACCACGTGCTGCCCGGCCTCGACGACGCGCAGGTCCGCTCGGTCGTCATCGTGCTCGCCGAGCGGGCGGTGACGTCCCACATCTGGGTGTGGCAGGCGGCCCATCTCTTCCCCGCCCTGGAGGGCCGCCGGCCGGCGTGGACGACGGCCGACGTCGAGCTGCTGTTCGGCCTCGCCCACCAGGCGCCGCAGGACGCGGTGGTGCCCGTACTGCGGGTCGCGACCGGCGCGGCCGAGGCGTTGGACCCGGTCGGCAAGGCTGCCCTGACATACCGCATCCGGGAGGCCCTGCAGCTGGTCGACGCGCCGGGCACAGGCGGCGAGGGCGAGCGGGTGCGGCTGCTGCAGTGCTTGGCGCTGCTCGCCGAAACCGGCGGCGGCAGCCCGCCCGTCTGGGCCGGACGGATCCGTTACGGGGACGGCTGGAGCCGAGCGGCGGTCGAGCACCTGCGGCGGGTACCGGCCGGGGCGCTCGGCGAACTGCTCGAACACGCGCTCACCGTGACCTCCGGCCCGCGCCCGACGAAAGGCTGGCTGCGCCGGACGGCCGGGCTGTTGGACGGCCACCCAGAGCTGGTCAAGCTGCTGCGTGAGCTGCTGGAGCTCGCCCACACCTGCCGTCCGGTGCCGTTCATGGACTGGTTCTACGACGTGCGGGTCGGCCCGGACAACGGCGACCTGGTGCGCGGGCTGCTGTGGACCGCACAGGTGTCCGGCGCGCCGTGGCTGGTGCCGCTCGTGCTGGCCCTCGAGCCGACGCTGCACGAGCCGAAGCCGCTCAATGCCTGCTACGCGGTGCTCGGGCGGCAGGCCGACGCCGACGCGATCGCCGCGCTCGTGCGGCTGCAGCGCGGCTCCCGGCACCGCGGGCAGCTCAAGCAGATCACCGCCGCCCTCGACGAGGCCGCCGCCGCTGCCGGTCTCAGCCGCTCGGAGCTGACCGAGCTGACCATCCCCGACTGCGGGCTCGACCGGCGGCGGCAGCGGCGCTTCGGCACCGGTGACGTCACCGCCGTGGTGTCCGTCGACGACCGGGCCCGGGTCGTCGTCGCCTGGGAGCACGGCGGCGTGACCACGACCAGGCCGCCGGCGTCGGCCGGCGCCGAGCTGACCGGCCAGGTGCGCCGCGCGGTCACCGACCTGAAGCGGGCCCTCGCCGGTGAACGGGAGCGGCTGGAGGACCTGCTCGTCGAGGACCGCGACTGGCCCGTGCAGACCTGGCGGGAGCGGTACCTCGAGCATCCCGTCACCGGCAGCCACGCCGAACGTCTGCTGTGGACGGTCAGCGACGGCGACCACCGGTACACCGGCCTTCCCAGCGCGGACGGCAGCTTCACGCTGGCCGGCGGCGGGACGGCCGGGCCCGGTGCCGGGGCACAGATCCAGCTCTGGCACCCGGTCGAGGCCGACCCGCGGGAGGTGCGGGCGTGGCGCGCCCACATCCTCGCCCACGAGCTGGTGCAGCCGTTCAAGCAGGCATTCCGGGAGGTGTACCTGCTGACCCCGGCCGAGGAGGAGACCCGCGTGTACTCCAACCGGTTCGCGGCGCACATCCTGCGGTACCAGCAGGCCTACGCGCTGATGAAGGAGCGTCGTTGGGGCAGCAACTATCTGGGTGACTGGGACGGCGGCGACTCCGGCGAAGCGAAGCGGGAGTTCCCCGCGGCCGGGTTGACCGCCGTGTTCCACCACGAGCGGGCCACGGCCGACGGCAGTCGGGGCACCGTGCAATTCTGCTCGACCGATCAGGTCCGGTTCTCCCGGGGCCGCGGGCGGGCACGGCAGGACGTCCCGCTCGCGGAGGTGCCGGTGCGGGTCTTCACCGAGGCGATGCGCGACGTCGACCTGTTCGTCGGGGTCACCTCCATCGCCACCGACCCGACGTGGGCCGACCGCGGCACCGACGACGAGCGCTTCGCCTACTGGCGGTCGTTCGCGTTCGGTGAGCTGACCGCCAACGGCCAGGTCCGCCGCCAGGTCCTCGAACATCTGCTGCCCAAGCTGAAGATCCGCGACCGGGCCAGGCTCGACGGCCACTACCTCGTCGTGGACGGCCGGCGGCGCACGTACCGCATCCACATCGGCAGCGGCAACGTCCTGATGTCACCGAACGACCGCTACCTGTGCATCGTGCCGACCGGCACCGCCAAACCCACCGGCGTGCGCTTCCTCCCGTTCGAGGGCGACGGCATGCTGTCGATCGTGCTGTCCAAGGCGCTGTTGCTGGCCGACGACCACAAGATCACCGACCCGGCGATCCTGGGTCAGCTCGGGCCGGGCTGACCCCTTACGCCTGCAACGCCTCGCGCAGGCCGCGGGCGGCGAGGCGGTCGGCGCGCTCGTTCTCCGCGTGCCCGGCGTGCCCCTTGACCCAGTGCCAGACGACCTCGTGCCGGGCGACCGCGGCGTCCAGCTCGCGCCACAGGTCCTCGTTCTTCACCGGCTGCCCGGCGGCCGTCCGCCAGCCGTTGCGCTTCCACTTCGCGACCCACGACATGATGCCGTTGCGGACGTACGTGCTGTCCGTGTGCAGGTCCACTGTTGAGGTGCGGGTCAGCGCGGCCAGGGCCCGGATCGGTGCCGTCAGCTCCATCCGGTTGTTCGTGGTCGGTGTGGCCTCGCCGCCGCAGAGTTCCTTCTCCACCGTGCCGTACCGCAGCAGCGCCCCCCAGCCGCCGGGCCCCGGGTTGCCGCTGCAGGCCCCGTCGGTCCAGATCTGCACGCGCTGCGTCATCCCGAGAATTTACCGCTCGGGGTTTTGTCGTACCCCGGTGGCATGCTGTCGGCCATGACGCCACTGAGGATCGTGAAGGGTGACGCCACCAGCCCGCAGGCGAGCGGCCCGAAGGTCATCGCCCACGTCTGCAACGACCAGGGCCACTGGGGCGCGGGCTTCGTCCTCGCCGTGTCGCGGCGCTGGCCCGGGCCCGAGCGCGACTTCCGGCAGTGGCACCGGGGACGCGCCGGCAACGACTTCGCCCTCGGCGCGGTCCGGCTCGTCGAGGTCCAGCCGTCGGTCTGGGTCGCCAACATGATCGGCCAGCACGGCATCAAGACCGGCAGCTCCGGCCCGCCGGTGCGCTACGAGGCGATCGGCCGCGCCCTGACCACGGTCGGCGACCGGGCCCTGGAGCTGGAAGCGTCGGTGCACATGCCGAGGATCGGCTGCGGCCTCGCCGGCGGACGGTGGGACAAGGTCGAGCCGCTGGTGGTGGCCGGCCTGTGCAACCGCGACGTGCCTGTGACGGTCTATGACTTCTGACGTCGCAGCGGCGGCTCCTCCGGGTCGCGGGCGAGGAGGTCGTCGACGCGTTCCGCGCTGGGCCGGCAGCGTCCGTGTCAACCAGCAGGTCCGTGCGCCCGCCGACCGGCGGGTGCTTCGCCGTCCGGGACCATGCGGGTCGACGGGCACGGCGAGCCCTCCCGGGCCAGGTCGACGTCGCCGGGCACGTGCAGGTCACCGTCGACGATGACGATGCCCGCGTCGAACTGGTCGAGGGCCGTTCAGGCCGCGCAGGAGGTTGCGGACCTTGTGCGGGCCGCGCTGCCGGGCGGATCACCGTCGCGGCCTCGTCCCGGCCTCGTCCCGACCTCGTCCCGACCTCGTCGGGTGCAGGCCGAGACGACCCCGGCCGCACCCGACGGAGCCGTGGTCACCCGCAGCGCGCTTACCAACGGCCGCCGCGTCAGTGCCGCGGCGTGGTCGCCAGCGGCGCGGTCATGAACGACACCACGACGGCGGGGGCCGGTTCGGCGAGCGGGGGCGCGCCGGGTGCCGCCGCCGGGGCCGCAGCCGTCGGCGCGGGTTTGACAGCCGGTGCAGGCTCGGCTGTCTGCGGCGGCACGGCTGCCGTTTCAGGCGCAGCCGTCTGAAACTGCTCGACAGCCGGTGCAGGCTCCGCTGCCTGCGGTTGCGCGGTTGCCGGGCCAGGCGCGGCAGGCGACGCATTCGTCGCAGGCTGCATGGTCCCGAGCGGCACGGCAGCCGGCACGGGCTCCACTGCGTCCAGTGGCGGAGCCATCGGATCAGCCCCGGCGACGAACGCGGCTGCCTGACCCGCCAGGCTCGCCGCGCCGATCGCCGATGCCCACCGCACGACTTCGCCCGCCAGCGCGACCGCCCCCCGTTCGTCGCCCGTGGCCCTGGCCAGCACCGCGAGGAGCAGCTGCTGCGACAGCGTGCCGGGGACGTTGCCGGCGGCCGCGCCGAGTTCGGTCGCGCGGCGCCAGCGGGCGCCCGCGCGCTCGTGGTCGCCGCGGTCGTGGTCGTGCCCGCCGAGGTGGCGCAGCGCCTCCCGGGCGAGCAGCGGGTCACCGGCCCCGGCGGCCAGCGCGGCGGCGTAGTGAGCGGGCGCCGCGTCGCCCTCGCCAGCGCCCTCGCCAGCGCCAGCACCGGCACCGGCACCAGCACCAGCACCAGCACCAAGCCCGGCACCGCCGCCGTCACCAACACCAGCGGCAGCGGCAGCGGCGGGCAGGTTGTCGGCGATCAGGCCGCGGTACATCTCCGCCCAGCCGCGGCGGACCGCGTCCGGCGCCGACCCGCTCAGCCCTGCGGCACTGCGCCGGACCTCGGCCACGGTGACCGCGGGTCCGCGAGCCGTCAGCGCCGTCCGGTACGCGTGCCGCAGCTGGGCGAACGCGAGGTCCCAGCGGCCGGCGTCGTCCAGGCCGGCGGCCAGCGCGGCGGCGGTGGCGAGGGGTTCGGTGGCGGTGGTCGTACCGGCGAACCAGTCAGCCTCGATCGCCACCTGTGCGGCGGTGAGGGCCAGCACCGGGTCTTCGGGTGGCGTCGCGGCGAGCAGGGTCCGGGCGTCCTGCCACCGGCCGGCGTGGGCCAGACTGCGGGCGGCGGCGGCGATTGCCTGCCGTGGAACGGCGATCTCGGTCATGCCGTCGACGGTAGTAATCGAAAAAACTATCCTCAAGAAAACTATCTGCGTGGGGGTGGCAGTGGACGACGACGTCGATCGGCAGGTCGGCATCTGGGAGCGGGAGCTGCCGTGGCTCGACCCGGTCAAGGAGGCGATCTTCATGCGGCTGGCCATCCTTGCCCGGCACATGCAGCAGCTGCGGCGGGACGGGCTGGCGGCGGACGGGTTGCCGCACTGGCAGTACAAGATTCTGATGATGCTGCGGCGGCTGGGTCCCCCGTACGCGGCGAGCCCGTCACAACTCGCCGACACGCTCGGACTGACCCGCGGCGCGTTGTCGGCGCGACTGGCGCCGATGGAGGAGGCGCGGCTGATCACCCGCGCGGATGACGACGCCGACCGGCGGCGGGTCCACGTGCGGCTGACGGAGGCGGGCAGCGCCGCGTTCGAGCTGCAGGCCGGCCGCGAGGACGACGGCGAGTCGGCCCTGCTGGAGGCGCTCACCGCCGACGAGCGCCGCGTCCTCGCCGACCTGCTGCGCCGGCTCGTCCTGGCCGCGGAGCGACGCTGAGGACAGCGAGAAGGTCCGGTCGATCCAGCGGCGCCAGCCGATGGGGACCACGTCCGCGCCGATCAGCAGCCGCCCCAGCCCGGGCCTAGGATGGCAGCCATGGCAGTCGACCTGTTCGCGGGGATCGCGGTGCGCGACCTGCCGGCGGCACTCGTGTGGTACGAGCAGCTGTTCGGCTCCCCGCCCGCATTCCTCCCGAACGACACCGAGGCGGTGTGGGAGCTCGCCGAGCACCGCTACGTCTACATCGAGCTCCTCCCCGAGCGCGCCGGCCACGCCATGCACACCGCGTTCGTCGACGACCTCGACACCCGCCTCGCGCAGGTCGCCGCCCGCGGCCTCGAGCCGGCCAAGCGCGAGACGTACGCCAACGGCGTGCGCAAGGTCATCTACCGCGACCCCGACGGCAACGAGTTCAGCTTCGGCGGCGGCCCCGAGCCGGCCGAGCCGGCCGACTCGTAGCCCACGGGCCGTTGCTCAACGGCGTTCCGCCGACGGCCGGTACCGCAGCAGCACCACACCGTTGGCGAACCGCTGGGTGCCGGTCAGCTCGAGGCGCAGCGTCGTGCCGGGGCGGAAGAGCGGGTTGCCCCCGCCGATGACGGTGGGGTGCACGTAGATGCGGTACTCGTCGACGAGGCCGAGGCGCTCGAAGGTGCGCAGCAGGTCGGGGCCGCCGATGAAGAGGTCACCGGTCTCGGCGGACCTGAGCGCCTCGACCTCGGCGGGCACCACCTCGCGCACGACGGCGGTGCCCCAGCCGGCCTCGCGCAGGGTGCGGGAGTACACCACCTTCGGCAGGTCGCGCCAGATCCGGGCGTAGTCCGCGACGACCTTCGGCGCGGCTGGGTCCTCGTCGGCGGTCGGCCAGAACTTCTCCATCAGCTCGTAGCTGACCCGGCCGTTGAGCAGGCCACCGGCGGCGGCCAGCTCCTCGTTGAAGTGGGCGTGCAGCTCGTCGGAGATGTCCTGCCAGGCCAGGCTGTGCTCAGCGGTCTCGAAATAGCCGTCGAGCGACACCGACATCATGAAGACGATCCTGTTCATATGGGACGTCCTTCCGGAAAGGAGACGGAGGCGGGACTTTCCCATACAGACGACGGGCGGGTGCCCGGCTCATCGGTCCGGCGGCGCCGGGACGTTGAGCAGGGAGAGCAGGGCCCGGCGTTCGGCGCCGAAGCCGGAGGCGTCCACCGCCCGCGGGTGCGGCAGCGGCACCGCGCGGTCCTCGGCGATCCGCCCGCCGTCCAGCACGAGCACCCGGTCGGCGAGCAGCAGGGCCTCGTCGACGTCGTGCGTGACGAACAGCGCGGCGAAGCCGTGCGCGGCCTGCAGCCGGCGGAACAGGCCCTGCATCCGCAGCCGGGTGAGCGCGTCGAGGGCGCCGAACGGCTCGTCGAGCAGCAGCAGGTCGGGCTGGCGGACCAGCGCCCGGGCGAACGCGACCCGCTGCGCCTGCCCGCCGGACAGCTCGGCCGGCCAGGCGTCGCGGCGGTCGGCGAGACCGACCTCGGCCAGCGCGGCGTCGACGCGCTCGCGCAGGGAGCCGCCGCGCACGCCGAGGGCGACGTTGGCCGCGACGCGCTTCCAGGGCAGCAGCCGGTGTTCCTGGAACACCACGGCGGTCGTACCGCTGGTGCCGGCGTCGCCGGCCGCCTCGCCGTCCAGGCCGGCGAGGATGCGCAGCAGGGTGCTCTTGCCGGAGCCGCTGCCGCCGAGCAGCGCGACGACCTCGCCGGCGGCGATCGTCAGGTCGACGCCGGCGAGCACCACGGTGTCGCCGAACGCGCGCCGGACGCCGCGCGCGACGGCGGTGACCGCCGGGCTGCTCACCGCGCCTTCAGTCCGTGACGCCATGCCAGGAGCCTCCTCTCGCCGAGGCGCAGCAGCAGGTCGGAGAGCAGGCCGAGCAGCGCGTACGCGACGAGGCCGAGCACGACCACGTCGGTCTGGCTGAACTCGCGCGCCTCCATCATCATGAAGCCGAGGCCGCCCTGGCCGTTGACCTGCTCGCCGACGACGAGGCTGAGCCAGCCGGCCGCGAACGCCAGCCGCACGCCGAGGAACAGCGACGGCAGCGCGCCGGGCACCACGACGTGCCGGACCCGCTCCAGGGCGGTGAGCCCGCAGGTACGGGCGGCCTCCACCAGGCGCTCGTCGATGTTGCGGATGCCGGAGTACGTGTTGAGGTAGATCGGGAAGAACGCGCCGAGCGCCACGAGGGTCACCTTCAGCGACTCGCCGATGCCGACCCAGATGATGAGCAGCGGCACCAGGCCGAGGTGCGGCAGCATGCGGGCCATCTGCACGGTCGGGTCGACGAGGTCGTCGCCGAGCCGGACGAGCCCGGCAAGGGTGCCCAGCGCCAGGCCCAGCAGGCCGCCGATGAGCAGCCCGAGGACGGCCCGTTCGACGGAGTCCAGCAGGTACCCGCCGAGCGTGCCCTCCGCGGCGAGCCGCCAGCCGGTCTCCAGCACCGTACTCGGGGCGGGCAGCTTGTCGGGGTCGAGCAGCCCGCCGCGCACCCCGCCCTCCCACGCGGCGAGCAGGGCGAGCGGCGTCACCGTCCGCAGCCAGCGGCGGGTGGGCGGGCGCCGCCGGGTGACGCCCGGCGGCGCCACCTTGCGGCGCTCCAGCAGCGTGGTCATCGCAGGATGTCCGAGAACTGCTCGTCGATGCGGCCCTTGATGTCGACCTTGCCGGGGATCAGCTGCAGCTCGGTGAAGCCGTCGGCGATCTGCTGCAGCTCGTCGCCGATGGCCGGGTCGATCGCGGCGAGCGGCTGGGCGCTGCGGTCCAGGGCGCGGCGAGCGGCGTCCTCGGGGATGTTCAGCTCCGGCGCGAGAATCTTGACGCGCTCCTCCGGGTTGGCGATGCCCCAGTCGGTGATTTCACGGTACGTCTTGAGGAACTCGCGGATCTTGCCGGGCTTCGACTTCAGCGCCTGCGGCGAGACCAGCAGGTACTCGCGGTTGTTGGCCAGGCCGGTGGCGTCGACGAGCACCTTCACGCCCGGGGTCTCGGCCAGGGAGAAGTACGGGTCCCAGATGATCCACGCGTCGACCTGGTCGTTGTCGAACGCGGGCCGGGCGTCGGCGGGCTTGAGGTACTGCACGTCGATGTCCTTGATGGTCATGCCGTTCGCCTCGAGCAGGCGCACGAGCAGCCAGTTGACGTTCGAGCCCTTGTTCAGGGCGACCTTCTTGCCCTTGAGGTCCTTGAAGGAGGTGTACCCCTTGCTCGCCTTGACCAGCACGGCTTCACCCTTGGGCACGGGCTTGGAGGTACCGATGATCCTGAAGTCGATCTTCCCGGCCGCGGCGAAGATCGGCGGGGCCTCACCCACCTGGCCGATGTCGATCGCGCCGGCCTTGATGCCCTCGGTCAGCGCCGGGCCGCTCTCGAACAGCGACCACGTGGTGCCGGCCGCCTCGGCCTTGCGCGCCTTGACCAGGCTCAGCCCGCCGAAGCGCTGGTACCCGACGCGCAGCGACTCCTCGGCGGCGCCGGGCTTCGCGGCGGCCGGCTCCTTGTCGGTGGCACAACCTGCGGCCAGGGTGGTGCCGAGCAGGACCAGGACACCGGTCAGGACGACCGAGAGCCGACGCATCGATGACGCTCCTCATAGACGGGATGTGCGCGGACACTATACCCATAAGACCTACCGCTTAACTAGGATTCGAGTTGTCGGTCTTGCGCTGGTCCCGCACACTGCGACGGTGACCTCACTCACAGCGCCCGCCGCCGCGCGGCCAGGACGGGCCGGCACGGTCTACCTGGCGGTCATGGCGCCGCTGGTCCTGGCGTGGCTCGCCGCGGTCCTGCTGCGGCACGGCGACCCGTCCGCGGACCGGACGCTCGACACCGGCCTGACGTTCGTGCTGCCGCTGGCGCTGCTCGCGGTCGCGCACGCCTGGTATTGGTGGCTCCGCACCCGGTCGCGGCCGGTGGCGCTCGATGTCCGCGACGGCGCCTTCATCGCACCGGCCGACGACCGGCTGCTGTCGGCGTTCGCGGTGACGGCGTTCGCCGGCATCGCCGTGCCGAGCGGCAGCCTGTTGATGCCGGCGCTGCGGGATGTGTCGCGCTCGACATCCGTCACGGGGTGGGTCGGCGTCGGCTGCGCGCTGGCCGCATTCCTGGTGTCCCTGTGGGCGTTCGTCCGCGGTGCCGGGCGGATCGAGCTGCGCCCAGAAGGGCTGCGGATGACGTACATGTACGGCCGGCGCGACGTGCCGTGGGACGCCGTGGCCGCCGGCCCGCCGCGACGCGAGACGCTGTGGGAGCCGGCGATGCGCATCGGCCGGCCGGACCTCGTGCGCTCCGCCGGCCTCGCCCGCCGCCGACCCCGCCGGGCGTTCCTGCCGGTGAGCTGGAGCCGGGTCCGGCGCGAGTTCCTGGCCGACGCGGTCAACTACTACCTCGCCACGCCGGCCGCCCGGCCCACCATCGGCACCGCAGACGGGTACGTCCACCTGCGCCGGATCCTGCGGGCCGGCTGAGCATGGATGACGCCGTCGCCGCGATCGTCGCCCGCATGGAGGACGGCCTGGCCCGCCTCGCACCCACCGACGCCCGCCGGCATTTCCACGGCACGTACCTGCGCACCACGTACGCCGTCGCCGCCGAGATCGACCGCGGCGGGTTCCTGGACGCGGCCTGGCTGAACCGGTGGGACGTGGCGTTCGCGGAGCTGTACCTCGACGCGTTCGACGCCGACCTCGCCGGCGGCACCGTGCCGCAGCCGTGGCGGATCGCGTTCGACACCGCCCGGGACCGGCCCGACCTGCCGGCCCTGCGGCACGTGCTGCTCGGCATGAACGCGCACATCAACTACGACCTGCCGCAGTCACTGATCGCGGTCATCTCCCCCGCCGAGTTCGACGACCCCGCGGTGCGCGCCGCGCGGGAACGCGACCACACCCACATCGACACGGTCCTGCTGGCGCGGGTCGGCGCCGAGGAGGCCGAGGGCCGCGCCGTGGCCCGGCCGGGCCTGGTGGACCGGATCCTGGCGCCGGCCAACCGGGCCGCGACCCGCCGGCTGCTCACCGAGGCGCGGGCGAAGGTGTGGCGCAACACCGCCGTGCTGGACGCGGCCCGCCGGGAGAGCGCCGCGTCGTACACCGAAGGCGTCCGCCACCTCGAGGAGGCCGCCGCGGCGAAGCTCGCCACGCTCACCGCGCCGGGGCAGGTCCTGCTGCGACTGGCCCGCACCGGCTTCGGCGTCCTCATCCCCGGCGCGTAGGGCCGGGTCAGGGACAACTCAGGGTCGGTCGGCAGGAAAGCCCTGACGCGGCGGGAGGTCCGGCGGGCCACACTGGAGCACATGACAGTCCGCCGTACCTTGCAGGCCGTCGGCGCCGCGCTCGCCGGAGCGGTCACCGCGCCCGAGGCCGCCGCGCCGCCCGCCGACCCGCGCGCCGTGCGCGACCTCCTCGCCGAGATCGGCCTGCTGCACCCGCGGGCACCCGAGTCCGAGGTGCCGCTCGAGCTGTGCCGCTTCCAGGCCCGCGCCGGGCTCGCCGTCGACGGCGTCGCCGGGCCGCGCACCGTGCAGGCCCTGGTCCGGGCCGCCCGCGAGGCCCGCCACATCCGCTCCCTGGGTCTGCCGCTCGCGGCGTAGCTCCCACCGCCGCGCCGGCTGCTACAGCCAGCCGTTGCGGCGCAGCGCCCGGTGCAGCAGCAGCCCGCTGCCGAACATCAGGGCGAGCGCGTAGAAGTACCCGTACCGCCAGTGCAGTTCCGGCATGAACACGAAGTTCATGCCGTACACGCCCGCAATCGCCGTCTGCAACGCGGCGAGCGCCGCCCACGAGGCAATCTTGCGCATGTCGTTGTTCTGGTCGATCGTGACCTGTGCCAGGCGGGCCTGCAGGATCGAGTTGAGGATGTCGTCGTGGTTGGCGACCTGCTCCACGACCCTGGTCTGATGGTCGTTGACGTCGCGGAAGTAGCGGCGGATCTCCTTCGCCAGCGCGAAGGACTGCCTGTCCAGCAGCGTCTGCAGCGGCCGCTGCAAGGGCACCGCCGCCGTGCGGAACTCCATCAGCTCCCGTTTGAGCTGGTACACGTGCTCGATGGTGGTCCCGCTGTCCCGGCGGAACACGTCCGCCTCCAGGGCCTGCACGTCGGTGTCGATCGCGGCGACGATGTCGAGGTACGCGTCGACGATCCGGTCCAGGATCGCGTGCAGCACCGCCCACGGGCCGGCCGCGAGCTGCGCCGGGTTCGCCTCCAGATCCAGCCGGGCGGACCGGAGCTCACCCGCCTCGCCGTGACGGACGGTGATGATGAAGTGGGCCCCGAGGAACATCCGGACCGAGCCTGTGTCGATCACCTCGCTGGTCTCGGTCAGCCGCGCGTGCGGCAGGTACCGGGCGGTCCGCACGACGAAGAACGTGACGTCCTCGTACCGCTCGACCTTCGGCCGCTGCGGCGCCGCCTTCAACGCGTCCTCCACCGCGAGCGGATGCAGTCCGAACACCTTCTCGATCTCGGCGAACTGGTCCGGATCCGGTTCGTGCAGCCCGATCCAGACGAACGCGTCCGGCCGGTCGCGGGCCCGCTCGTGCAGCTCGGCGAGGGGCAGGTCGTCCGCTTGGCGGACCCCGCCGACGTACAACGCGCAGTCGACGATCGTGGGCCGGGAGTCCAGTTGCACCGGAAAAGTACCTTTCGTCGGGGCCTGACGTATTGCATCGGCCCCTGGTTGCGTACCCACCCCGATTCGTCCATGAACACCCGCCCGACCAGTGCCACGCCCGCTTGTCGGATCACCCGCAGCGACGACCGGCTGCCCGGTCACCGGCCGGTCGGACGGTCCCTCCACCTGGACAGAGGTTCACGGACCGTCACGGCTGACCGTATCGTCGCAGCATGGCAGCCCTCACGTTCGCGGTGGACCGGCTCGCTGCCGCGACGGTGCTGACCTGTCAGGGCACGCTGGTCGCGGCCAGCGCCATGCAGCTGGAGACCGCGCTCTCGCAGTTGCTCCTGCGCCCCGAGCCCCGCATCGTCATCGACCTGTCGCTGGTCACCGCCATCGACTGCACCGGCCTCATGATGCTGCGCGTCACTGCGGGTATCGCCGTTGAGCAGGGTGGATCGCTCGTCCTCGCGGCGCCGGCCGTGCCGGTCGTCCACACGCTGCGTGAGAGCGGCACGCTCGCCACGATCGCGACGTACCGGACCCTGGACAGCGCCCTCACCGCCGACCCGCACGGCCTGGTCACCGACGCGGACGCCGCCGCCCAGTCCACCACCACCCCGTGGCCCGTGAACGCCGACCGCCGCCGCAGCGCCTGAGCCGGTCCCCCACTGCTCTTACGGCGCAGCCGCCGAGGAAGAAACAGCGACAGCCTCGCCGCGGTAGGTGCCGAAGGACCACAGGTTGCCTTCGGGGTCGCGGACGGCGAAGTCGCGCGAGCCGTAGTCGGTGTCGGTCAGGTCCATGTGCGGCACGGCGCCCGCGGCGAGTGCCCGGGCGTGCAGCGCGTCGGGGTCGTCGGTCACCACGTAGGCGCCGAACGTGCCCGGGCGCAGCGGCCAGTTGTCGCCCTCCTCGGCGCGGACGCTGCCCAGCATGATGCCGCCGCCGAGGGGCCAGGCGAGCTGGGCGTGGTCGACGCGGTCGCCGTCGCCGTACACGACGACCTCCTGGAAGCCGAACGCGTCGACGAGGAACCGGATCAGCGCGCGGGCGTCGGTGGCACGCAGCGTCGGCCACACCTGCGGCACGGGAATCTTGTCATCACTCATGCCGCCCAGTCTGCCCACGGCGCGGCGTCGGGGTCTTGGACGTTTCGGAACGCCGGGAGCTGCTCCTCGGCGAGCCACCGCGCCGGCGGGCAGCCCGCGAACCCGGAGAACTCGCGGGTCAGGTGCGCCTGGTCGTAGTAGCCGCAGGCGACCGCGAGCGCGGCGAGGGACGGCGCGCCGTCCTGCAGGCGCCGCCGGGTGACGTCGAAGCGGGCGACGCGGGCCGCGGCCTTCGGCGACAGGCCGATCTCGACGTTGAAGCGGCGGCTGAGGTACCGGCCGCTCCAGCCGACCTCCCGGGCGAGCTCGGCGGTGCTGACGGTGCCGCCCGAGGACTGCAGCAGCCGCCAGGCGTGCACGACCTCCGGCGGTGGCAGCACCGCCGCGGCACACCGCGACGCGAGCAGCTCATCGACGATCCGGAAGCGCTCCGCCCAGGTGGGCACCGAGCAGACCCGGTCGCGCAGCTCGTCGGCGAACGGGCCGAGCACGTCGGAGGCGCTGACGTCGACGTTGGCGAGCGCACCGGCGGGCAGGCCGAGCAGGGTCCGGGCGCCCAGCGGCGACAGCCCGACCTGGATGCCGGACTGCCGCCCGTCGTGCACGATCGTCGCCGGCGTGGTGTGCAGCCCGCCGAGCAGTGTGTCGTACCGCCCGGGCGGCGCCGCCGGGTCGGGGTGCGCCGCGACCTGCAGCGGGTCGTCGAGGGTGACGATGAGCGTCAGGTAGGGCGACGGCAGCCCGCGGTGCACGGCGGGCGCGACGCCGATGTCGCGGTAGCCGCTGTACCAGCCCGCGAACGGCCGCACCCGCACCCCCGCGGGCCGGCGCACGTACTCCGACAGCACCCCGTCACCGTAACGCTCAGCCGACGGCCTTCTCCAGCTCCGCCTTCGTCATCTTCGAGCGGCCCTTGATGTTCTTGCGCTTGGCCTCCTCGTACAGCTGGTCCCGGGTGCGGCCGCCGGGGCCCTTGTGGGAGCGCAGCCCGCCGCGGCGGCTGGAGGAGATGTCCTTCGTCGAGGTGCGGCTCGACGTGCGGGCCTCGCCGGCGCGGGCCCGCTCCTTGTTCACGGTGCGCGCCGCGATCTCCTCGGCGACGTCCTCGGACCGGCCCTGGGCCTTGACACTGCCCTTGATGTGCTCGTACTGCCGTTCACGCTTGTTGCTCCATGCCTGCTGCGGCATGCCCCACCTCCTGACGGCTACAGAAACTCGCGCTTGTACAGATCGATGAGCCCGGCGTAGTCCGGCCCGATGTTGGCGACGTACACCTCGTCGAAACCGGCGTCCTCGTACTGCTTGAGCCGGGCCGCCTGCTTGGCCGGGTCGGGGCCGCACGCGACCGCCTTCCGGGTCATGTCCGGCGTGACCAGCTCCGCCGCCTGCTCGAAGTGCTTCGGTGACGGCAGGACCTGCGACAGCTCGCCGGGGACGCTCGCGTTGGCCCACAGCTTGTGCGCGATCTCCACGCCCGCGTCCTCGGTCTCGGCGTAGCAGGCCTTGAAGCCGCCCTGCACCGGCTTGCCCCCGCCGCCGCCCTTGCGGAACGCCTCGACGTGCTCGGCGACCGGCGCCACGGACATGAACCCGTCCGCGATCCGCCCGGCCAGCTCGATGGCCTTCGGGCCGAACGCCGACATGTACACCTTCGGCGGGGTCTGCGGCCGGGTGTACACCTGCGCCTGCTCCACCGTGTAGTGCTTGCCGCGGTGGTTGACGAACCCGCCGTCCCACAGCTCCCGCATCACGTGGACGGCCTCCTCGAGCATCTCGAGGCGCTCGGCCGCGCTCGGCCAGGCGTCGCCGTGGATGTGCTCGTTGAGCGCCTCACCGGTGCCGACGCCGAGGACGAAGCGGCCCTCGTGCATGACCGCGCTGGTGGCCGCGGCCTGCGCCACGATCGTCGGGTGGATGCGCATGATCGGGCAGGTCACCGCCGTCGTGACGGGGATGGTGACGACCTGGCTCAGGGCCCCGATCAGCGACCAGACGTGCGGGCCCTGCCCCTGCGCGTCGTTCCACGGATGGTAATGGTCCGAGATCCACAGCGCGGAGAAACCGGCGTCCTGGGCGAGCCTGGCCTGCTCGATCAGCTGCGCCGAGGTGTACTCCTCGGTGGACAGGAAGTAACCGATTCGCATGCCGTCATCCATACCCACCCACGCGGCAGCGATGCGCCCCGGCGGCGAAGTCGGCGGCGGACGCCCAGTCCTCGCCCGCCGCCTGCGCCCCGGCGGGAAAAGTCGGCGGCGGACGCTCAGCCCTCGCCCGACGCGGCCGACATCCCGTGCAGCCGGTCCACGAGGCGTTTCAGCTCCGCGAGGTGCTCCGGCGGATACACCCGGCCCGCCGGGTCCACCACCCGCTGCACCGGTTGCAGCAGCCGCCACGCCTCGGCGACGTCACCGAGCTGGGCGAGGGCCTGCGCGTCGAGCCAGTCGCAGTAGTCGCGGGCCACCCCGGCACCGCGCAGCTGCGCGGTCAGCACCAGCACCGCCTCGTCCATGCCGGCGCCGAGCAGCAGCCGGGCCAGGGCGTCGGTGCCGAGGATCCACTGCCGGGTGCCGGGCGCCAGCTCCCGCAGGGTCTCGAACGCGTCGACGGCGTCCTGGGTGCGGCCCGCCCCGACCAGGCTGCGCCCCAGGTCCAGCAGGGTGTCGGCGACGTGCGAGGAGTCCGTGGAGCCGTCGGCGATGCCGTCGAGGACCGCCTGGGCCAGCTCGACGTTGCGTTCGGCCTTGCTGCGCCGCTCGTGCGGATCCGCGTACCCCTGGTGCTCCAGGTGGATCGCCTCGCGCGGCGCCGACGGCCACTCCGCGATCCCGATCCCCTGTACCGTGCCGGTCCCGTGGCCGGTGCCGACGCCGGTGCCGTGGCCGCGGTCGGCGAACACGTCCGGGGTGCCGTCGCCGGCGATGCGGACCAGGTGCTCGTGGACGCGGCCCTGCCACCGCAGGTGCGCCGGGCGGAACAGCCGCGCGGTGCGGAACGTGTACGGCAGCTCGTCGTGCGCGTTGTCGATGTCGACCAGCAGCGCGTCGGTGGTGGTGGCGGCGAGGACCTCGCGCAGCTTGCCGGGCGCGGCGACCGCCCGGTCGTCGTCGTCGATGCTGAGCACCCAGTCGGCGGGCGTCCACGGGGTGCCCCGCGCCGCGGCCGCCGCCGTGAGCGCCGCGTTGCGGGCGGCGGCGAAGTCACCGGTCCAGGTGCCGTGACTGACCACGGCGCCGAGCTCGCGGGCCAGGGCCGGGGTGCCGTCCTTCGAGCCGGTGTCGTGGACGTGGATCGTGTCGACGACCCCGCTCAGCGACGTCAGGCACCGCGACAGCATGGTGGCCGAGTCACGCACGATCAGCACGGCGGCAAGGTTCACCTCCGCCCGATCGGCGGCCGTTCGGCCGACCTGAGCGTTTGTCGGGGCGCGGCACCATAGACACATGGCGATCGAAGCCGACCCGGCGGACGAGCTCGCGGTCCCGTACCGGCTCACGGCCACCGCCGAGGCCGCGTCGTTCGGGCAGGTGGTGCGCCGGCTGCCGGGGCTGCTGTCGCAGGCGACCGCGTACCAGAACGCCGCCGGGACCGGGAATGTTCTCGGTGACCAAACGCTTGACCACAAGATGTGACCGCAAATCCCGTCCGCCTGGTGTTGGTGCTCGGCTCGCTCATCGCCATCGGCCCGCTGACCATCGACATGTACCTGCCGGCTCTGCCGAGCATCACCGACGACCTGCACACCACGTCGACCGCGGTGCAGCTCACCCTCACCGGCACCCTGGCCGGCCTCGCGCTCGGCCAGCTGGCGATCGGTCCCTGGTCCGACGCCGTCGGCCGGCGCGTGCCGCTGCTGGCCGGGCTCGTCCTGCACGTGCTCGCATCCGTCTGCTGCGTGTTCGCCCCCGACGTCACCGTCCTCGGCGCGCTGCGCGTCCTGCAGGGCCTCGGCGTCGCCGCCTCCTCCGTCGTCGCCATGGCGATCGTGCGGGACCTGTTCAGCGGCGCCGCGTTCGCCCGGCTGTTCTCCCGGCTGATGCTGGTCATGGGCGCCGCGCCGATCCTCGCGCCCACCCTCGGCAGCGCCGTGCTGCGCTGGACCGAGTGGCGGGGCGTGTTCGTCGTGCTCGCCGCGTTCGGGGTCCTGCTCTCCATCCTCGCCGCGCTCGCGCTGCCCGAGACGCTGCCGCCCGCACGCCGCCGATCCGGCGGGGTCGTGGCCACCCTCGGCGTCTACGGCTCCCTGCTGCGCGACCGCGTGTTCGTCGGGCTGGTCCTGGTCGCGGGCCTGGCCATGGCGGCGCTCTTCGCCTACGTCGGCGGCTCCTCGTTCGTGCTGCAGGAGGTGTACGGCCTCACGGAAGCCCAGTTCGGGCTGGCCTTCGGCGCCGGGGCGGTCGGACTGATCGGCGGCACCCAGTACAACGTGCGGCTGCTGCGCCGCTTCACCCCGCAGCGCATCCTCTTCTCGGCCCTGACCGCCGGCACGGTCGCCGGGGCGGTCCTGGTCACCCTCGCCGCCACCGGCCTCGGCGGGCTGCCGGCGCTGCTCGCCGCGCTGTGGGCGGTGCTGACCTCCGCCGGCCTGGCCCTGCCGAACGCGCCGGCCCTGGCGATGTCCCGCCACGGCGAGGCGGCGGGCACCGCGGCGGCGATGCTCGGCGCGGTGCAGTTCGGCGTCGGCGCGGTGGCCGCCCCGCTGGTCGGCGTGCTGGGCACCGGCGCGACGGCGATGTCGGTGGTGATCGCGGGCGGCATGCTCGCCGCGACCGTCACCCTGCTGGTGGTGGTGCGGCCCGGCTCCCTGGTCACCGCGCCCGAGGACGCCACGGAGCCGGCCCCCGCCGAGGTCGCCGCCCCGGCGACCGCCTGAACGGCTCCGCACGGCCCCTGCACGGCAGCGGCTCCGGTCCCGAGGACCGGAGCCGCTGATGCTTCACTACGGGTGGGCGACGCCCGCGACGGCGCTCAGCGACCCACGGCGGCGTGGTACTGGTCGACGATCTCCTGCTTGATCCGGCCGCGGTCGGAGACCTGGTAGCCGGCGCCCTGCGCCCATTCGCGGATGGCCCGGTTCTGGTCGCGGTCGCCGCGGCTGGAGCTCCTGCCGCGCGATCCCGATCGGGCCGCCGCGACGACCGCGCCCCGGCCGACCTTCGTGCCGGCGGAAACATAGGGCTTCAACGCGGCGCGCAGTTTCTCGGCGTTCTTCTTCGACAGGTCGATCGCATACTGCACGCCGTCGAGACCGAACTGGACGCTCTCGTCGGCCGGCTTGCCGTCCAAGTCGTCGATCAGTTCTTG
Organism: Dactylosporangium sp. NPDC050688; assembly: GCF_040654515.1. Lineage (NCBI taxonomy): Bacteria > Bacillati > Actinomycetota > Actinomycetes > Micromonosporales > Micromonosporaceae > Dactylosporangium > Dactylosporangium sp. NPDC050688. The sequence goes on along the minus strand of NZ_JBFAIC010000034.1, from coordinate 46,629 downwards.
AATGACGCGCTTGGCCATGACGGCGCCTCCTCGGTAACGGTACGGGTGACGGCGGCGACCCAACGGGCCGACCATCGCAGAAATAGTATCGCCCATTTCCAGGATTTGAAGTGCACTCTGTTTCAAAAAGGCACCATCACCGATCGTGGCGGTTCAATTACGACCCGATCGGGTGGGCTGCGCATGATCGCACCATCGGCGAGACTCTACCCATGGCGAACACTTCCACACCCACCTGGGGCGACCTGCTCATCGGCCAGTTGGCGTTCTACTGGGACGCCCACCTGCGGCCCCGGCTGGACGGGCTCACCGATGAGGAATACTTCTGGGAACCGGTCCCCGGCTGCCTGACGGTCCGGCCCGGCGCCGACGGGAATTACCGCGCCGACAGCGGCGCACGCACCGGCCCGCAGCCGGTCACCACGATCGCGTGGCGCATGATGCACATCGCGGTCGGTTGTTTCGTGACCCGGAGCAGCACGTTCTTCGGCGACGGAAGTGTCGGCGACGACGCGGACATGTTCGACCCGCGGCACGTGCCGGCCGATCTGCCGCACACGGCCGCGGAAGGCATCGCGTTCCTCGACGACAGTTACCGAGCGTGGCACGGGCACGTTTCCGCGCTCGGCGACGCCGCACTGCAAGCGCCATTGGGACCGAAGGGCGCCTATTTCTCGGACGAGCCGATGGCGGCGCTGATCGTGCACGTCAACCGCGAGACGATGCACCACGGCGGCGAGATCGGGCTGCTGCGGGATCTGTTCGCCGCGACCGGCGCGGCGCGGCGCACCGACCACCTCGCCACATCGGCAACCTGACATCGATCGACGCCACCGTCTGCAAGACTTGCTGCCATGTCGAGCATCGGTGGCCTTCTTTCCGTACGAGCCGTGATCCGGGCGCAGCATCTTGACCGCGACAGGCTGGACCAGCTGACCCTGGCCGGGCTCCGGGACGCGCTGCGGCACGCCCGGGCCCGGGTGGCCGCGTACGGCGACGACCGGTACGACCTCGGCACGCCGCGCGACCTGGCCGACTTCGCGCGGCTGCCGCTGCTGCGCAAGGCCGACGTGCTCGCCGAAGGCGAGGACCGGTTCCGCGACCCGGCGTTCACCCGCGACCAGGTCACCGTGTACACGACCAGCGGCACCAGCGGGCAGATCCTCGAGGCGTGGCACGACCCGGCCAACTACGCCCACGACCGGGCCTGCAACATCCGCCGCTTCGCCGCCGCGGGCGGGCGCTACCGGCCCTGGTCGCGGCTGGTGCACTTCAAGCCCTTCCCGCTGGACACCGTCTGGTACCAGCGGCTCGGCATCTTCCGCCGGTCGGTCGTGTACAGCGCGCTGCCGGTGCGCGACAGGGCCGAGCAGCTGCTGCGGGAGCGGCCACACGCGATGATCGGCTACCCGGTGATGCTGCGGGACCTGCTGCGCGGCATGCGCCCCGAGGAGCTGGCGACGCTGCGGCGCACCCTGCGGGCGGTCTTCACCGAGTCGGAGCTGCTCACCCCGGAGGTCCGCGGCCAGCTCACCGAGGGCTTCGGCGTGCCGGTCTTCAACGAGTACTCCGCCTACGAGGTGATGCACATCGCGTACGACTGCGCCGAGGGCCAGTTGCACATCGCCGAGGACCGGGTCCACGTCGAGATCGTCGACCCCGACGGCCACCCCGTGCCGGACGGCACCGAGGGCCACGTCGTGGTCACCGGCTGGCGCGAACGGGCGATGCCGCTGCTGCGGTACTGGCTCGGCGACCGCGCGACCCGGCACACCGGCCGGTGCGCGTGCGGCCGGACGTTCGCCCGCCTGGAGCTGACCAAGGGCCGCGCCGACGACTACGTGGTCCTCCCCGACGGCGAGCGCATCTACGCCGGCACCTTCATCGGCATGGCGATCAGCACACCGGGCGTCGCGGAGTGCATGGTCCGCCAGGACCCGGCCGGCAACATCACCGTCTGGCTGGTCCCGGACACCCGTACCGGCCGCGGCTTCGACGACCTGGCCCGCGAGGCCCGCGAGTGGCTGCACGGCAGCGCCGGCCGCCCGTTCGACCTCGACGTGCGGCGCGCGGACACCCTGGAGCTGACCAAGGGCGGCAAGGGCCGCTTCGTCGTGTCCGAGTTCCGCCGCTGACCCCTGCCGCGGCAGGGCGCGGCGCGGCCGTCGCCCTGTCGCGGGGGTCGCCGCGGCGCGCCGCCGCGGGCGGGTCGTTACAGCGTCACGGCGGCGTGCTGGGGCAGCAGGCGGGCGCCGAGGTCGGCCTTGAGGTCCGGCATGCCCTTGCCGAGGATCATGCCGGCCGCCCTGCGCTCCACGACCCGGTCGACCAGGCGCCAGAACAGGTCGAAGTACAGGTGCCGGCGGCCGCCGTCGTCCACCGGCAGCGCGCCCCAGGACAGCCAGATCGGCCACGCCGGGTGGTCGAGGATCGTGCCGGCACCGAGCAGGCGGCCGGTGGCGTCCCGGTACGCCACGGCGTGCACGTCCTCGCGGCCGGCGACCGCCTCCTGCCACAGCGGCGACTGGTGGCCGCTGTGCGGCGCCGCGCCGCCCGTGTGCTTGGCGAGGTTGAGCCGGGCCAGGCGGGCCAGCTCCGCCGGGCTGACCACGTCGCCGACCGGGCCGGCGCGCACCTGCAGGTCCGGGTCGGCGGCGATCAGCTTGCGGATGTGCCGCATGCTCGACCGGCGTTTCTTGCGCAGCCCGGCCAGCCACGCGTCCACCGACGCCGGCGCGTCCAGGACCGCGAGGGGTTCGGTGCGGCGCGCGTACCGTGGCCGCGGCAGCCACGCCGGGTCGCCGTCGCCGAGCTGGCGCCACAGCACCCCCTCGACGCCCGGTCCGAGCGCCCGCCGGGCCGCTCGCCGGAAGGCCCGCGCCAGCTCCCGCCGGTCGTCCACTGTGGACGGCGCGAACCACCACCCGGGCAGCGCGCTGCTCTGGGGTGCCTGCACGTGGAGGTATCCCAGCCGCGGCCACCGCCCGGAGACGTCCCTGCGGCGGGGTGGCACCACCGACGCGGCCACGAGCCCGACGGGCGCCTTCACGTCCGACAGCACGGCCAGCAGCAGCGGGCCGGCGCCGGAGCGGACCCCGGCCCGCATCACCGGCCACGCCCAGTTGGCCCGCAGCCCGGCCCGGCAGCGCAGCGCCTCCCAGCCGGCCGGCTCCGGGTCGACGGCCGGGTTGTGCAGCCGGACCGTCAGCCCGCCGGTCATCACCGCTGTCTCGGTCATCGGGAGCCCGGGGTGGTCAGAACGTCACCGCGGCGTGCTGCGGCATCAGCCGGGCGCCGAGGTCCGTCTTCAGCTCCGCCATGCCCTTGCCGAGGATCATGCCCGCCGTCCTGCGCTCCACGACCCGCTCGACGAGCCGGCGGAACAGGTCGAAGTACAGGTGCCGGCGGCCGCCCTCCTCGGCCGGCAGCGCGCCCCACGACAGCCAGATCGGCCAGGCCGGGTGGTCGAGGATCGTGGCGGCACCGAGCAGGAGGCCGGCATTGTCGCGGTACGCCACCACGTGGACGTCGTCGCGACCGGCGACCGCCTCCTGCCACCGCGCCGACCGGGGGCCGCTGCGCAGTTCGAGGTCGCTGGCCTTGTGCTTGGCGAAGTTGCGCCGGGTCAGGCCGGCCAGCTCCGCCGGGCCGACCACGTCGCCGACCGGGCCGGCGCGCACCTGCAGGTCCGGGTCGCGGGCGACGAGGCGCTGGGTGCGCCGGACACTGGCGCGGCGTTTGGTGCCCAGCCCGGCCAGCCAGGCGTCCACCGACGCCGGCGCGTCCAGGATCGCGAGGGGTTCGGTGCGTCGGGTGTACCGCGGCCGCGGCAGCCACGCGTCGTCGGCCGGACCGACCTGCCGCCACAGGACCCCCTCGACGCCCGGGCCGAGCGCCCGCCGGGCCGCCCGCCGGAAGGCCCGCATCAGCTCCCGCCGCTCGTCCACTGTGGACGGCCCGAGCCACCACCCGGGCAGCGCGCTGCTCTGGGGTGCCTGCACGTGCAGGTACCCCAGCCGCGGCCACCGCAGCGTGCCCTCCCGGCGGCGTGGTGGCACCACCGACGCGGCGAAGAGCCCGACCGGCCCCTCGACGCCCGACAGCACCGCCAGCAGCAGCGGGTCGGCGCCGGAGCGGACCCCCGCCCGCATCACCGGCCACGCCCAGTTGGCCCGCAGCCCGGCCCGGCAGCGCAGCGCCTCCCAACCGGCCGGCTCCGGGTCGACGGCCGGGTTGTGCAGCCGGACCGTCAACCCCTCCGTCATCACAGCCATCTCCACCATCAGGTTCCCCCGTGCCGCTGCGAACCGTCCCCGGGACCCGGCGGCAGGGTCCGCACAGGGCGACGCCACCTTCCGCTGAGGCCTACGTCGAGACTGAGCGCGCTCGCCGCGGCCGACAGCAGCAGCGCCGTCATCGCCCCGGACGACGCGGCGTGGGGCACCAGCACCGCCGCCGCGGCCGCCACGACGACCAGACCGACGGTAGCCGATGTCGCGGTCAGCCGGGGGGACCGCCCGTCGGTGTTCTCCACCAGGTAGCCGGCGTACGCGACCAGGGCGAACAGCGGCGTCTCCAGGCAGGTCAGCAACACCAGCAGCAGCGTCCCCGCCGGCAGGACCAGCACGAGCAGCAGGCCGGGCAGGCACAGCAGCATCGCGATGCGCAGGATCCGCCGCGCCTTCGTCCTGCCCTCCCGGCCGGCCGGTCCGCGCAGCCGCAGCGACGTGGCCGGCTGGCGCAGGCGCAGCAGGTAGGTCAGCGCCGCGGAGCAGAACCCGGACAGCGTGACCGCGACGTAGAACGGGCCGCTCTCGGTGCCGTGCCCGACGATGCCGAGGACCAGGTAACACACGGCCAGGCACAGGCTGGCGACGAGCTCCGGCAGGCCGAGCAGCGCGCAGGTCCGCAGCACCAGCCACGCCACCCGCCGCCGCCGCCGGGCCCGCCCGACCACGCGACCGGCGGCGGCCGTGCCGGGCAGCGCGGCGAGGGACCAACCGGGCGGCAGCCGCCACAGCAGGACCACCGAGGCGGCCAGCGCCGTCGCGGCGAACAGGTGCAGCTGCCGCAGCGGCGACCAGGCGAAGTGGAACGTCAGCGCCGAGACGACCAGCAGCGTGCCGGTCACCGCGGCGAACGTCACCACGTCGGTGCCGGGGCGCCCACGCACCCGGTGCAGACCGACCGCGAGCTGCAGCATGCCCAGCGCCGCGCACCACAGCAGCGCCGCGGCCAGCACCTGCCCGCGGTCCAGGGCGGTGGCGGCCACGAACGCGGCCACGGCGAGGAGCATCGGCACGGCCGCGACCCGCAGCACGACCCGGGCGATCGCGCCGCCGAGCCGGCGGGTCCGGGGCACCAGCTTCAGCGCGGCCTTCTCGCCGCTGGACGCGACGAACACGGTCCACGCCGAGACGCCGACGGCACCGGCGTACTCGGCGAAGCGGTCCGCGCCCCACGGCACGGCGAGCACCAGCGGCGCCAGCGCGATCGTGGCGCGGAACGCGCCGCGGCCGGCGAACAGCGCCAGCAGCAGCCCGCCGCGGGGCGCGCCTGTGCGGAGCTCAGCCTCCGGCGTGAGCAGAGCCATGACCGGCCGTCGAGGGCTCCGCCGCGGGGTCCGGGCCCGGGCCGGTGGCGGCGGTGGCGCCGCGGCGGGAGCGGGACGGCCAGCACAGCACCGCCAGGGCGGCGATGAGGTGCGCGGCGATGAACACGTACGCCTCGGTGCGGCTGGCGACGTGCCCGAGCCGCACCGTCATGTGGTCGGCCCAGTCCCACCGCTGCGGGACCGGCTGCCCCCGCCACAGCCAGAACGACAGGTCCTCCAGCCCCGACAGCATGACGAGGATGCTGGCGTAGCTGATCCGCCGTACCGTGGCCGCGGCGGAACCACCGAGCCGCTGATGCAGCGCGAACGCCAGGATCAGCAACGGCGCGAGGACCCGCACCAGGGAGTAGAAGCCGTCGAAGTCGTCGGCGATGACCCGGTCGAACATGCGCGGCACGAACCCGCAGAACACGGCCGTGAACGTGAGCACCCCGACCACCTCGGGCAGCCGCCAGCGGCGCAGCCATTCCGGGTCCAGCGCGGCGATCGTCTCCGCGGCGAGGACGAACGGCACCAGGTACGCCAGGAACAGCCACAACGAGTCGAGCTGCTTGCCGCCCGGGGCGAGCGCCACCAGCAGCACCCCCGAGACGAGGGTGGCCAGGACGAGGGTGAAGAAGCGTTTCACGGGCGCACCTCGAACCGCACGGTGGACAGCAGGCGGTCGGCGGCCGCGCGCAGCTGCGCGGGGGTGTCCGCGGCCAGCAGGGCGTAGCCGAGCTTGCTGGTCAGGTCGATGGTGGAGGTGACGGCCCGGCCCGGCTCGGTGAGCAGGGCGATCCGGATCACCTCCGGCCAGGCGCGGGCCTCCTCCACGCCGTGGATCGCGGTCAGGATGCCGGTGTCGGCGGCGTTGAGCAGTTGCACCATCACCGGGTGCGGCACGCCCTGGGACGGGATCGCCGGCAGCGGCGCGCCGACCGCGACGCTGATCGACGCCTCGATCGGGTCGACGCCGTAGCAGTGCCGGGCGAGCTCGCCGAGCGGGTCGCCGCCGGTGCGGGCGCCCATCTCGATGAGGCACGGCCGGCCGTCGGCGTCCACGACCAGGTCGAGGTTGAGCGGGCCGCGGCGGTAGCCGAGCCGGGCGCACAGCGCGTCGACGGCGGCCACGATCCGCTCGTGGGTGCCGTCGGGCACGGCGGCGGGCAGCAGGTGCGCGGTGGTCGTCGCCTGCGGCGGCGGGGTGATGCGCCGCTCGGTGAGGGCCATGAACACGACCCGCCCGTCGTCGATGACGCACTCACAGCCGCAGTGCTGGCCCTGCACCTCCTCCTCGATGACGACGCCGGCGCTGTAGGAGTGCTGCAGTGCCTCCGCGACCGCGGCATCCATTGTGGACTCGTCCGGGCAGCGGGTCACGCCGCGGCTGCTCTGCGCGTCGACGGGTTTGACGACGAGCGGGAAGCGCAGCCCGGCACCGCGCCAGTCGGTGCCCTGGATCCAGCGGTACCCGGGCAGCCCCAGCTCGTCGCAGAGGGCCCGGAAGCGCCGCTTGTCCACGGACGCCTCGACCGTGGCCTCGGTCAGCCCGCAGGGCAGCCCGAACCGTTCGGTGAGCGCGAACTGGGTCGGTAACGCGATGTCGCTGCTGGGCGCGAGGATGCCGGCGATGTCGTTGCGCCCGCGCAGGATCTCGCTCAGCGCGGGCACGTCGCGGGTGCTGATGGGCAGCAGCTCGTCGGCGAGGGCGACCGCCGGGGCGGTGTCGCGCAGGTCGACGGCGACGGTGCGGTAGCCCAGCGCCCGGGCGGTGCGGTAGGTGGCCATCGCGCCGTCGGCGGCGCCGAGGATGAGCAGGCTCTTCATGCGGCGTCTCCACGCTGGGCCGGGATGAACGGCGCCGGTCTGGCGCCGGGGAACAGTTCGTCGGCGGGCTCGACCGGGATCGACGCCTCACGGACGTAGAACATGGCGGGGCGCGGCTGCGCGTCGGCGATGAGCACCGTGTACCGCAGCAGGACCGCCGCGCCGCCGAGCGCGAAGCTCTGCGCCACGAGCCCGGCGCCGACCGCGACCCCGGCGCCGAGCAGGCCGGCGAACGCGGCGACGGCCAGGCCGGTGCTGACCAGTGCGGCGAGCAGCAGGACGATCGCGACCCAGTGCACGGCGCGGCGGGAGAACGCGACGTAGAGCTCCAGGGCGTGGCCGATGAGCCGGCCGAGCCGGAACTTCGACGTGCCGCGGGTGCGGGGCCGGTGCTCGACCGGGACCGTGGCGATCCTGGAGGTGAGCAGCGGCACCGTGGCCAGGAAGTACGGGGTGCCGAGGCGCAGCTCGACGACCCGCCTGGCCAGCTCGGTGCGCAGCACCCGGAACGTGGTCGCGCCGGGCGGGATCCGGATCCGCAGGCGGCGGCCGAGCCAGTGGTAGCAGGCCGCGCCCCACCGGCGGTGCCACGGGTCGTGCCGGGTGCGGCGCACGCCGAACACCGCGTCGTAGCCTTCCAGGGCCCGCGCGACCAGGTGGTGCACCTCGGCCGGCGGGAACTGCAGGTCCGCGTCGAGGTGCACGAGCCAGGGCTTGCGGGCGTACTTGTAGCCGGCCGAGAACGCCGCCTCGAACCCGAAGTTGCGGCTGAACGACAGGTACTGCACGCGGGGGTCCTCGGCGGCGAGCCGCTGGATCTCCGCGAGGGTGCCGTCGGCGCTGCCGTCGTCGACGAACAGGATCTCCAGGTCGTAGTCGCCGAGCGCGGCCACGATCTCGGCGTGCGTCTGCGCGACGCTGTCCGCCTCGTCGTAGCAGGGCACGACGGCGGTGAGGCCTAACGGGTGCATGGTTGCGCGGCGCCTCAGCGGGTGGCGAGCGCGAGCGGCTCGGGAGCGGTCCAGTGCTCGCCCTGGGTCGCGATGAACCAGTCGACCGTGCGCTCGAGGCCCGTTTCGAGGGACACGAGGTCGGCCGGGTCGATGCCGACGGCGCGCAGCGTCTCTGCGTTGGCGCTGACGACGGCGCCGGCCTGCTCGCCCGGGCGCATCGGCAGGTCCACGATCTCCACCCGCGGGTAGCCCTTGGCCTCGCACTGGTCGATGACGATCTCGGCGACGCGGCGGATCGTGGCCGACGCGACCGGCCCGCACTCCACGACGTGGTCCAGCACGGTGCCGGCCTCGGCCGCCTCGAACGCGGACACCAGCGCCTTGGCGACATCGCCGACCCACACCATGTCGGAGATCTGGTGGCCGCCGCCGTAGAGCTCGACCGGCATCCCGCACAGCGCCCGGCAGACGACCGCCGGGGTGATCTTGCGGACCTTGCCGGGGCCGAACGGCGCGGCGGCGAGCTGGCGCGGCCCGTAGGCGTTGACGGCGCGCACGACGTTGACCCGGCTGCCGCGGTCGGCGTTGAACATCGACACGAAGCGCTCGACGGCGGTCTTGGAGATCGAGTAGCTGTTGTTCATCCAGTGGTTGCCCACGCCGATGTAGACGCCCGGCAGCTGGTACTGGGTGACCGCCTCGAGGAAGTTGAGCCCGCCGATGAGGTTCGTCTCGGCGGCCGGGCGCGGGTTGAGGATGGTCTCCTGGGTGCCCAGCACGGCGGCGAGGTGGATGATGCCGTCGCAGTGGGCCGCGAGCTCGACCATGGCGGTCGCGTCGCGGATGTCGCCGAGCATCACCTCGCGCTCCGGCGCGGCGTGCGGTCCACGCCGACCGTGGGCGTGGTGGTCGAACACGAGCGCCTCGTGGCCTCTGGCCTCGATCTCCTCACAGACGTACCGCCCGATGAACCCGTTGCCCCCGGTCACGCCGATCTTCATTGGTGGTTTCCTATTCACTCGATGGGCGGGTCCTCGCCCACGGACAGCTTCCGGCAGCCCTTTCCCCAGGGGGGTTCCCTGCGTCAAAGAAGCCGTTGAACAGTGCAAACACCGACACGACATCGATCTTCGTGTCCGGTGATCCGATCGACCCGTGCCGGTCGCAATCTACCTTCACCGCGCCAGTGATCACAGTCCGAGCGCAAAGATTTATTGACTTGGTCGTATGCGAGTCAGCGTTTTGCCGATGTTGTCCGCCATCCGCCAGAATTTACGTGAAGCGATGTGATTTGAGGACCGCCGCCGGCCGGCGGCCGGGCAGCTCGGGCACCCGATCGGCCGTCGTGGTGCGGGCGGCCGGCAGTTCCCGGCACCGGCCGCGTCGGGAACCTGACGGCGCGGTCCGCCAATTTGGCGGTAACGTCCTTACCGTGAATACGTCACCCCGGCCGTACCGGCAACGCGCCCGCGCCGAGAACGCCTCCGGCAACACCGAGCGGATTCTCGAGGCGGCCCTCGCGCTGTTCGTGGAGCGGCCGTTCGACCAGGTGACCCTCGCCGCCGTCGCCGAGCGGGCCGGGGTCGGCCTGCAGACGGTGATCCGCCGGGTCGGCACCAAGGACGGCTTGGTGGAGGCGGTCAACGCGTGGATCGCCCCGCAGGTGGCCGCCGGCCTCGGCGAGCCGCCCGGGCCCGACCCGGCGCTCGTCGCCGCCGCGTTCCGCCGGCACTACAGCCGCTGGGCGCCCGCACTGGAGCGCACCCTCGCCCAGGAGGACAGCTCCCCCGCGCTGAAGGCGTCCGCCGAGGCCGGCCGGGCCGGGCACCGCGGCTGGCTCGCCGCCGCGTTCCCGGATCTGCGCGACGACCCCGTCACGTTCGGCCGGCTCGTCGCCGTCACCGGCGTCGAGCTCTGGCTGGTCCTCACCAAGCACGAAGGCCTCCGCGTCGAGGACGCCGAGGCGACCGTCGCCCTGCTCATCCGCTCCGTCATCAGCACCGCCGATACCGAAGGACATCCCTCATGAACAAATATCTCGTGTACACACCACCGGCCGCCGGCCACGTCTTCCCGCTCGTGCCGGGGCTGCTGCGGCTGCGCGAGCGCGGCCACGCCGTGCACGTGCGGACCGCACCGGAGCTGGTCGAGCGGCTGCGGGCCGCCGGCCTGGACGCGGAGCCGGTCGACGGGCGGATCACCTCGTCCGTACGCCGGCCCGGTGGCCGCGACGGCGTCGACGGCATGGAGGACCTGCTCGCCCGCGGCGCCTGGGAGGCCGAGGACCTGCGCCGCGCGGTCGCCGAGGTCGCCCCGACCGCACTGCTGGTGGACACCAACACCTACGGCGCGGCGACCGCCGCCGAGACCACCGGGCTGCCCTGGGCAATCACAGTGCCGTCGATCCTCGCGATGCGGGGCAAGGGGATCCCGCCGTACGGCATCGGCCTCGCACCGAAGGCCGGCCCGCTCGGCGCGGTCCGCGACGCCGTGCTGTGGAAGCTCGTCGAGCGCGCGTTCGCCAGGACCATGCTGCCGGGCCTGAACGCGCTGCGCGCCGCGGCGGGCCTGCCGGTGCTGGACAGCCCGCTGGGCTACTACCGGCTGCCGGACCGGCTGATCGTGCTCACCGGCGCACCCCTGGAGTACCCGCGCACCGACCTGCCGGCGCACGTGCGGATGGTCGGCGGCCAGGTGTGGGATCCGCCGGCCGGCACACCGGACTGGCTGCTGGCGCCCGGCGACCCGTGGGTGCTGGTCACCTGCTCCACCCACTACCAGGGCGACGAGGACCTCGCCGCGCGGGCGGTCGAGGCGCTGCGCGACAAGCCGGTGCGGGTCCTGGTGACGCTCGCCGACGCGTACGACTCCCACCGCCTGCCGGCCGCGCCCAACGTCCGGATGGAGCGGTTCGTGCCGCACGGGCCGGTGCTGGCGCGGGCCGCGGCGGTGGTGTGCCCGGCGGGGATGGGCATCGTCACGAAGGCCGTCGCCGCCGGGGTGCCCGTCGTCGCCGTGCCGTGGGGCCGCGACCAGCCGGAGGTCGCGCGGCGGGTGCAGCAGGCGGGCACCGGTGTCGTCGTGCCGCCGAAGCGGCTCACCGCGGCCCGGCTCGCCGCGGCCGTCGACACCGCGCTCGCGCTACGCGACCGGGCGCGCACCGTCGCGGCGGGTATCGACCCCGGCCGGGCCGCCGAGCGGTTCGCCGACGCGGCCGAGGAGATCGCCGTACGGCGGCCGCAACCTGCACCGACGGCTTAATTGGCGACTTACTTTAACTATTAAGGTTCTTTACCTTGTGGCGTCGTCATCGATGGCTGATGATGCGAGTGGAGCGGATCCGCCCGACCCCTCCCGCCTACCGAAGGACCCCTCGTGCTCAAGAAGCTCCCCTTGAGCGCGCGACGCCTCGTGCTCGCCGCGCTCGCCCTGCTGACCGCGCTGGGGGCGGGTCTCGCCATCCGGCCCGCTCTCGGCGCCACCCCGTTCAAGGTGCTCGCCTTCTACAACGGCACCTACGACGCGGCGCACATCGACTTCGACAAGGAGGCCCGGGAGTGGTTCCCCACGGCCGCCGCGCAGAACGGCTTCACCTGGGAGGCGACCACCGACTGGAGCCGGCTCAACACCGGCAGCCTGGCCTCGTACAAGGTCATCATGTTCCTGGACGACGCGCCGCCGACCGGGGTGCGGGCCGCGTTCCAGCAGTACATGAACAACGGCGGCGCCTGGATGGGCTTCCACGTCAGCGCGTTCACCACTGACCCCGGGTCGTGGAGCTGGTACTACAACACGTTCCTGGGCTCCGGCGCGTTCCGGACCAACACGTGGGGGCCGACCAGCGTCACGCTGAAGGTCGAGGACCGTGCGCACCCGTCCACGGTACGGCTGCCCGCGACGTTCCGCTCCGCGGTCAGCGAGTGGTACTCGTGGAGCAACGACCTGCGGCAGAACCCGGCCATCGACATCCTCGCCTCGGTGGACCCGAGCAGCTTCCCGGTCGGCACCGACCCCAACCAGTCGTGGTACAGCGGCTACTACCCGATCCTGTGGACGAACCGCAACTACAAGATGCTGTACGCGAACTTCGGCCACAACGGCATGAACTACACGACCAACACCCGCACGTCGTCCACCTTCGCCAGCGCCGAGCAGAACCGGTGGCTGATCGACGGCATCCTGTGGCTCGCCGGCCAGAGCACCACGCCGCCATCGACCTCCCCCACGCCGTCGGCCTCGCCCACGCCCTCGCAGAGCACGGGGCCGATCTCGCCGACCGCGTGGTACAGCGTCGTCAACAAGAACTCGGCCAAGTGCGTGGACGCGCGGGCGGCCGGCACCACCAACGGCACGGCGATCCAGCAGTACACGTGCAACGCCTCCAACGCGCAGCAGTTCCAGTTCCAGCCGACCAGCGGCGGGTTCGTGCGCATCAACAACCGCGGCAACAGCGCCCAGGCCCTCGACGTCACCAACGTGTCGAGCGCCGACAACGCGCCGATCCAGACGTGGACGTACGGCGGCGGCAACAACCAGCAGTGGCAGCCGGTGTCCGAGGGCGGCGGCTGGTACCACTTCGTGAGCCGGCTGAGCGGCAAGTGCCTGGACGTGCCGGCCGCGTCCACCGTCAACAGCGTGCAGCTGGTCCAGTACACCTGCAACGGCACGGCGGCGCAGTCCTTCCGCCTGGCCCAGCAACCGTGAAAGTTTCGGCTTCCCCGGCACGTTCGCAGCATTGACGAACGGTGATGCATTGCCCGGCCCGGTGGGCGGGACTACGGTCTCGCCGTCCGGGCCGGGCAATTGTGGCAGTGTGACACCGCCACATGACATTGCCCGGCCGCCTTCCGCACAGCGAGGAGCGGATCGTGCGCTACTTCGAACCCCGACGGCGGGCCGTCGCCAGCATCGCCGTCGCCGCGGCCGCCGCCGCGGCCACCGCCGTCGGCGTGTCGGTCGCGGCAGCGGCCGCGTCCGGCTGTCGCGTCACGTACACCGTGACGAACGAATGGCAGGGCGGCTTCGGCGCCAACGTCGACGTGACGAACCTCGGCGACCCCGTCAACGGCTGGACCCTCACGTGGACCTTCCCGGCCGGGCAGGGCGTCACCCAGGCCTGGAACGCCACCGTGACGACCAGCGGCGGCCAGACCCGGGCCACGGACGCCGGATACAACGCGGCGATCGGCACCGGCGCCACCGTGTCGTTCGGGTTCAACGGATCGTGGACCGGCAGCAACCCGGCGCCGGCCTCGTTCGCCCTCAACGGTGTCACGTGCACCGGCGCCCCGACGTCCTCCTCCCCGCCCAGCTCCGCGTCGCCGTCCCCGTCCCCGTCGACCTCGACGACGCCGCCGCCCGCCGGCAACGCCAAGCAGATGGAGGACCTCGACCGCGGCCTCATCTCGGTGCGGTCCGGCAGCGGCAACCTCGTCTCCTGGCGGCTGCTCGGCACCGAGGCGCTGGCGACGCCCTTCAACCTGTACCGTGGCGGCACCCGCATCGCGACGGTCACGACCGGCACGAACTACCTGGACTCCGGCGCCGCCGCGGACGCCTCCTACACCGTGCGGGCGGTCGTCGGGGGCGTGGAGCAGGCGGCCTCGGGCGCGTCGCTGCGCTTCGCCGGCGGCGGTTACCTCGACGTGCCGATCTCCTCGCCCGGCTCCGGCTACACCGCCAACGACGCCTCGGTGGGCGACCTCGACGGCGACGGCCAGTACGAGATCGTCCTGAAATGGGATCCCGCCGACGCCAAGGACAACTCGCAGTCCGGCGTCACCGGCGTGGTGTACGTCGACGCCTACCGGCTCAACGGGCAGCGGCTGTGGCGGATCAACCTCGGCCGCAACATCCGCGCCGGTGCGCACTACACGCAGTTCCAGGTGTACGACTACGACGGCGACGGCCGCGCCGAGGTCGCCATGAAGACCGCGGACGCCACCGTCGACGGCACCGGCCGGGTCATCGGCAACGCGTCGGCGGACTACCGCAACAGCTCCGGCTACGTGCTCAGCGGCCCGGAGTTCCTGACGATGTTCAACGGCCTCACCGGCGCCGCGATGTCCACAGTGGACTACGTGCCGGCGCGGGGCACCGTGTCGTCGTGGGGCGACAGCTACGGCAACCGCGTCGACCGGTTCCTGGCCGGCACCGCGTACCTCGACGGCCAGCGCCCCAGCCTCATCATGGCCCGCGGCTACTACACCCGCTCGGTCATCGTCGCCTGGGACTTCCGCAACGGGACGCTGACGCGGCGGTGGACCTTCGACAGCAACAGCTCCGGCAACAGCGCCTACGCCGGGCAGGGCAACCACCAGCTCTCCGTCGCCGACGTCGATCTTGATGGTCGCGACGAGATCGTGTACGGGGCGATGGCCGTCGACGACAACGGCGCCCGGCTGTGGAACACCGGCAACGGCCACGGCGACGCGATGCACGTCGGCGACCTCGACCCGTCCCGCCCCGGCCTCGAGGAGTTCAAGGTCGACGAGGACGGCAGCAAGCCCTCGTCGTGGATGGCCGACGCCCGCACCGGGCAGATCCTGTGGAGCACCCCGGCCAACGGCGACAACGGCCGCGGCGTGTCCGGCGACATCTGGGCCGGCAGCGCCGGCGCCGAGTCGTGGTCCTCGGCCGCCGACGGCGTGCGCAACCCGCGCGGCACGGTCGTGTCCTCCCGCAAGCCCGGCTCGGCGAACTTCCTGGCCTGGTGGGACGGCGACACCACCCGCGAACTGCTGGACGGCACCCACGTCGACAAGTACGGCACCTCCGGCGACACCCGCCTGCTGACCGCCTCCGGCGTGCACTCCAACAACGGCACGAAGTCGACGCCGTCGCTGTCCGGCGACATCCTCGGCGACTGGCGCGAGGAGGTCATCTGGCCGACGACCGACAACACCGCGCTGCGCATCTACAGCACGCCCGACCCGACGTCGACGCGGCTGTTCACGCTGATGCACGACGCGCAGTACCGGTGCGCGATCGCCTGGCAGAACACCGCCTACAACCAGCCGCCGCACCCGTCGTACTTCATCGGCAGCGGCATGGCGACCCCGCCGGCACCGGTCATCTACGTCCGTTAGCTGGGCATTTGCCCGGGTCCGACGGGACTCGGAACTGTCATACGGGGGCGGTAGGTTGTCCGCATGACGTCGCCGGCGAGCTTGGGCCCCACCCGGAGGGTGGACCGGTGCCTGCTCGCCGGCGACGTGCCCGCCCTGCCGGTCGTGCCCGACGGGTGGCTGGCCGTCCTCGTCGCGCCCGACCTCGAGGTGACTGCCGCCGAGCTGGCCGGGCCTGTCCGCGCCGCGGTGGGCGACGACGACGTCCTGCTGCTCGCGCCCGGTCCGCTCGGTTCGCAGCTCGCCCTGCTGCTCGACCGGCCGGTCGTCGCCCCCGACGGGCCCGTCATCCAGACACCCGGCGGCATCCTGGTCACCGCCGACGTCGCGGGCGGCTGGTGGCGGCACCGCCCGGGCAGCCCGGCGGAGCCGCTCGGCCCGCGCTGGCCTGCGCCCGACTGGCAGGTTCTCGTGCCGGCCACGACCCCGTGGCCCGACACCGTCATCGCCCAGCCCGTCCCCGCGGGGTGGTTGCTGTCCCCCGGCCCGATCGGCGCCGCGGCCGCCTTCGACGGCGTCGAGTTCGCCGTCGCCGTCGACCCGGCCCGCCCCCGGCTGCTGCTCGACCCGGCGCTCACCGGCGAGCAGCTTGCCCAGGCCATGGCCGCGCTGCCCACCAGGGTCCGCCGCGTCGCCGACCTCGTGCCGCTGGGCGCGGGCCAGGGCGCGGGCCGCCCGCTGGCCGCCGCCGCGGCGATCCGCCTCGACGAGCCCGTCCACCTGGTCAACGGGGTGCCGTTGCACCCGCCCGCGGGGCCGATCACGGTCTTCGCCCTCGACGCGCACCGCCGGCCCGTCTGGGCCGAGCCCACCTGGCTGCTGCGGTTCACGCCCGACGGTGACGAGGAGGTGGTGGCGTCCTCGCCGCCGCACGCGTCGCTGCGGTCGATCGACCCGGCCACCTATGCGATGGACATGGGCTGGCAGGTGCGGCTGGGTGGGGGTGGCATCCACGCGTTCCCGGGGCCACCGCCGCCGCCGGCGAAGGGGCGCGCCTCCCTGCCGGTGGATCCTCCGTCGGGCGGTGACCGCCCGCCGTCTTCTGACGGTGACCGCCCGCCGTCTTCTGACGGCGGGCGGACGTTGTCGTTCGTCGTGTCGGTGCCTGCTGCGGCCGGGGACGGTGCGGCACTGCCTGCGCCCGGCGGGGACGGTGCGGCATCGCCTGTGCCGGGCGGCGATGGCGCGGCACTGCCTGCGCCGGGCGGCCGCAACGGGGGCTACCGGGTCGTGGTCGGCACCGCCGGAGAGGTCATCGACGACCTGGTGTGGCCGCCGCTGTCGGCGATGTTCACCGCGCTGCTGTCCGAGATCCCGGCCAGCGTCGACCTGGTCGTGCTGGGCAAGTCTTCCGCGTGGGGCGAGGCCGCCGAGCGGGAGCTGGCCGAGCGGCACCCCGGCAGCGGCGTCACCAGCGGCCAGGCCCGCGACTTCCAGCGCTGCGACCTGCTACCCATGCCACCGGTGCCGGCGCCGCCGGACCCGCCCGCCGTGGTCCGCCACGCCCGCAACGGGCTGGCGCTGCTGGCCGCCGCGGCCGTGGTCGTGCTGCTGCTCGCCGTCGCCGGGGCCGTCGCCTTCTGGCCCCGCGACGGCAACGGCACCGACCTCGACGCCCGCGGCGAGCCGCAGACCGCCACGATGCCAGGCACGCCCGCCCCGTCGGCAGCGGCGTCGGTGCGCGCGAGCGGCAGCACCTCACCGAAGCCCAGCGCGTCGGCCTCACCCCGCCCGAGCACGTCCGCCCAGTCCTCGCCCAGCCCCGGCGCGCCCTCCACGGTGCCGAGCACCCCGCCGCTGCCCCTGGACACCGGCGCCGACGTCGCCCTGGGCCGCCCCACCTCGGAGAGCAGCCACATCCAGGTCTACAGCTCCGGCCGGGTCACCGACGGCGACCCGATGAGCTACTGGGAGAGCCGCAACAACGCGCTGCCCCAGTGGGTCCAGGTCGACCTCGGCACCCCGGTCCCGGTCCGCCGCGTCGTGCTGCGCCTGCCACAGTCCGCGGCCTGGCCGGCCAGGACCCAGACGGTCACGATCCTCAGCAGCATCGACGGCGCCAGCTTCGCCACCATCTCGGGCGCCTCGTGCCGCTTCGACGCCGCCAACGGCCAGCGCGCCACCCTCGGTGTCGCCGCAGGCCAGCACCGCTACATCCGCGTCGTCATCACGTCCAACTCGGTCCTGCCCGCCGGCCAGCTGTCATCGGTCGAGATCTACCGCAGCTGACCCGCCACACCTCCGGGCAGCGCGCGGAGCGCGTGGCGATCGTTGCCGGGCGCCTCCGGCTCTGTGCCAATGCCTGCGAGCCGCCGTGCCCCTGCCCGCCTCCCCCGCCTCCGCCGGCGCTGGGCGATGTCTTGTCCCGGCCGGCCATCCATGCTCTTGCTTCGCCGCTCCAACGGGGTGGTCCGGCGTTTCGCTGTCGGTGCGGCTCGCGGGTACGGCTGGCGCCTACAGTCGGTGCAATGCGGATCCGGATCGAGGGCAGTGACCTGCCGGGGCGGCGCGGCGGGGCGCAGGCCGGCGCGCTGCGGCTGGGCAACGTGCACGTCGGCGTCCAGCGCAAGGCGGAGGTGGTCGACCGGGTGGCGGCCGACGCGGACGGGGCGGCCTGGTCGCTCGACGTGACCAGCAAGGAGGTCGACGGGCTGCTGGACGTCGGCGGGCCGTGGGTGCACGGGCGGCCAGGGTCCAGGTTCCTGTACCTGAGCTGGGGTGCGGTGACCGGCGAGGAGTTCGCGATGTTCCGCCGGGCGAAGCTGATGTTCGGCGACGTCCCGACCGGCCTGCTCAGAGCCGCCCACGACGGGGACGGGACGCTGGTCGGGCGGCTCGGGCTGACCGACGCGGCGGGCGAGCCGGTGTGTGCCCGGGTCCGCCCGCCGGCCATCACCTGGTCTGTCGAGTAGAGGCCCGTCGAACAGGCCCGCCGGCCGCCCACCAAGAGCCCGCCGAGCCCGGCGAGCGGGCCGCCGGGCACGGGCCGCCGGGCACGGGCCGCCAGGCACGGGCCGCCGGCGAGCAATGGCCTCAGAGTGCGGCGATCGAGTCGGGGGCGCGCTCACGGCGGGACAGGGCGCGCAGCACCGGCAGCGGGCCGTGCCGCCACACGGCGAGCCGGGCGAGGATCTCGACCGATGCCTGCGTCGCGGCGGCGGGCAGGTCGGGCGTCGGCACGTCCAGGCTGACCGCGAGGTCGTCGGTGTGCACGACCAGCTCCAGCACCCGGGTCAGCAGGAAGTCGTCGACGGCGAGGCCCCACCGGCCGAGGTCGACGACGCGGTCGGGGTGCTGCGCCGGCACGACGGTGCGCAGCTCGGCCAGGGCGGCGTCGACCTCGGCGGCCAGGGCGGCGGCGGTGGTGCCGGCGGCGGCGGACTCGCTGCGCTGCAGGATGGTGGCGTTGTAGGCGCTGCCGGCGCCGGAGGCCACCCAGCCGGCGCCGGTGAAGTGGTCCAGCACCGGGATCGCCGACTCGCCGGGCGGGTCGGACAGCGCCGTGAGAGTGCGGGTCACCTGGTTGGCGAGGTGCCGGGCCAGGCCGCCGACGGTGAAGCCGGGCAGTGCGCTCGGCGAGGACCACCGCTCGTCCACCGCGGGCAAGCGCACCAGCGCCGCGGCGACCTCGGCGGACTCCAGAAAGGCGGGTCGGATCATCCGGCAACTCTAGAGGGATGTCACAGCCGGCGGCGCTGTCTCGTCCCGGTACCGCAGACACGTGACGACGGAAGCGGTGATGGCGATGCGGGTGTTCGTGGCGGGCGGCAGCGGGGTGCTGGGCCGGCGGCTGGTGCCCCAGTTGGTGGCGGCGGGGCACGAGGTGACGGCGACGACGACGGACCCCGGCAGGCGCGGGCTGCTGGAAGGGCTGGGCGCGACCGGGGTGGTCATGGACGGGCTCGACGGGGCGTCGGTCGGCGTCGCGGTGGCGGCCGCCCGGCCCGACGCGATCGTGCACCAGATGACCGCGATCTCGGCGGTGCACGCCGGCAAGCCGGACATCAGGCACCCGGACCGGTGGTTCGCCAAGACCAACCGGCTGCGGACCGAGGGCACCGACCACCTGCTGGCCGCGGCGCGGGCGACGGGTGTGCCGCACGTCGTGGCGCAGGGGTACGCCTCCTGGAACGGCATCCGGCAGGGCGGCTGGGTCAAGACCGAGGACGACCCGCTGGACACGCTGGAGGGCACGGCCGCGCACGCGGGGATGCTGGCGATGCGGCACGTCGAGGAGGCCGTCGCCGGCTTCGGCGGCGCGGTCCTGCGCTACGGTGCGTTCTACGGGCCCGGCGCCACCGACGACCAGGTGCAGCTGGTGCGCAAGCGGCAGTATCCGCTGGTCGGGCGGGGCACGGGGTACAGCTCCTGGGTGCACCTCGACGACGCGGCGAGCGCAACCGTCCTGGCCGTGGAGCAGCGGGCGACGGGGGTGTTCAACATCGTCGACGACGAGCCGGCACCCGCGAGTGAGTGGCTGCCGCACCTGGCGGCGTGCGCGGGGGCGAAGCCGCCGCTGCGGGTGCCCGCGTGGCTGGCCCGCCTGCTGGCCGGCGACCAGGCGGTCACGATGATGACCGAGGGTCGCGGCTTCTCCAACGCCAAGGCGAAGCGGGAGCTCGGCTGGCGGCTGCGGTACCCGTCGTGGCGGCAGGGCTTCCAGCAGGAGCTCGGGCCCCGATGAGCCGCGTCGAGGAGTTCGAGGGGCTCCGGCCGCTGCTGTTCTCCATCGCGTACCGGATCCTCGGCAGCGTCAGCGAGGCCGAGGACGCGGTGCAGGAGACGTGGCTGCGGTTCGAAACCTCGCCGGCCCGGCCG
The DNA here is from genome assembly GCF_040654515.1 of Dactylosporangium sp. NPDC050688. Lineage (NCBI taxonomy): Bacteria > Bacillati > Actinomycetota > Actinomycetes > Micromonosporales > Micromonosporaceae > Dactylosporangium > Dactylosporangium sp. NPDC050688. Next base: position 26,308 of record NZ_JBFAIC010000034.1, on the reverse strand, counting down.
GAGTCGGCGAAGGCGTTCCTGTCCGCCGTGGTCACCCGGGTCTCGATCGACGTGCTGCGCTCGGCGCGGGTGCGGCGGGAGGCGTACGTCGGGCCGTGGTTCCCGGAGCCGCTGCTCGCCGACCCGTACCAGGATCCGGAGCGCTCGGCCGAGCTGGCCGACTCGCTGTCCACGGCGGCCCTGCTGTTGCTGGAGCGGCTGTCGCCGCTGGAGCGGGCGGTGTTCGTGCTGCGGGAGGTGTTCGCCTTCGACTTCGGCGAGGTCGCGGCGGCGGTCGGCCGGTCCGAGGCGGCGTGCCGGCAGCTCGCGGTGCGGGCGCGCCGGCACATGGACGAGGGCCGGCCGCGCTTCGACGCCGACCGCCGGGGGCGGCAGGAGCTGGCCGCCCGGTTCTTCGACGCGTTCCGCGACGGCGACGTCGACGGGTTGCGGGCGCTGCTCGCCGCCGACGTGCACATGGCCGGCGACGCCGGCGGCAAGGCCCCGCAGTGGGGCGGCATCGTGGGCGCCGAGCGGGTGGCCCGGGTCCTGGCCGCGATCGCGCCGCCGTTCCTGCGCATCGGCGGCGTCGTCGAGCCGCGCGAGCTCAACGGCGAGCCCGGCGCGATCCTGCGCGACCGAGGCGGCCGGGTCGTCAACACGCTGACCCTGGACGTCCTCGACGGCCGGGTCCAGGCGATCCGCACGGTCCTCAATCCCGACAAGCTCGCGCACGTGGGCCCGGTCGCGGACGCGTGGGCGGTGACCCGCGAGGCGTACCGGACCCGGCGGCCCGGCTGACGGCACATGGCGAGGCCCAGGGGCCATCAGCGCCCCTGGGCCTCTCCCCTTCCGCCGATCCGTGTCCCGCCCAGGCCACGAACCGGAGTCCGCCGTCCCTCAGCGGGAGCGGCCGGCGCGGCGCTTCGCCCACACGTCGAAGGCGACCGCGGCCAGCAGTACCAGACCCTTGACCAGCATGACGCGTTCGCTGGGCGAGCCGATGAGGGACATGCCGTTGTTGATGACGGCCATGATGAGGCCGCCGGTGATGGCGCCGACGACCTTGCCGACGCCGCCCTGCACGGCGGCACCGCCGATGAACGCGGCGGCGATGGCGTCGAGCTCGAAGGCGTTGCCGGCGGTCGGGCCGGCCTGGTTGAGCCGGCCGGCGAAGATGATGCCGGCGATCGAGGCGAGCAGCCCCATGTTCACGAAGATCCAGAACGTGACCGACTTGACCTTCACGCCCGACAGGCTCGCGGCCTGCAGGTTGCCGCCCACGGCGTAGATGTGCCGGCCGAAGACGGTGCGCTGGCTGATCAGTGTGTACGCGAGGACCAGCGCCGCCAGCAGCACCAGTACCCAGGGCAGGTTCTTGAAGCGGGCCAGCTGCACGATGATGAACATGAGCACGAGCGCGGCGCCGGCGATCTTCGCCACGAAGATCGGCAGGCTGTCGACGGCCTGGCCGTAGCCGATGCGGGCGCGGCGGGCCCGCCACTGCACCACGACGATGCCGGCGACCGCGGCCAGGCCGACGAGCAGGGTGAAGAGGTCCGCGCCGCCGAGCACGCCGAGGCCGACGTTGTTGAGGAAGCCAGGCGTGAAGCCGTTGGCGAGGGTGCGCACGTCGTCGGGGAACGGGCCGATGCCCTGGTTGCCGAGGACCGTCATGGTGAGGGCCCGGAAGACCAGCATGCCGGCGAGGGTGACGATGAACGCCGGGATCCCGAAGTACGCGATCCAGAAGCCCTGCCACGCGCCGATGAGCGCGCCCGCGAGCAGCGTGACCAGGACGGCCACGGGCCACGCGATGTCCAGGTCGACCATGAGGACCGCGGAGATGGCGCCGGTGACGGCGACGACGGAGCCCGCGGACAGGTCGATGTGCCCGGCGATGATGATGAGGATCATGCCGATGGCGAGGATCAGGATGTACGAGTTCTGCACGACGATGTTCGAGATGTTCTGCGGCTCCAGCAGCGAGCCGGACGTCAGGATCTCGAACAGGACCACGATCGCCGCGAACGCGATGTAGATGCCGCTCTGGCGCAGGTTGACCGAGAAGCGGGTCGGCGCCGCGACCACCGGGTCGGTCTCGACCTCCACGACCGTCGTCATGAGAACTCCTTCACTGAACGAGCCGTCATGAGTTGCATGAGCCGCTCGGGGGTCGCGTCGGCGCGGGGCAGCTCGCCGGTGACCCGGCCCGCCGACAGTGCGTAGATGCGGTCGCAGATGCCGAGCAGCTCCGGCAGCTCGGAGGAGATGACCAGGATCGCCTTGCCCTCGTCGGCGAGCCGGTTGATGATCGTGTAGATCTCGTACTTGGCGCCGATGTCGATGCCGCGGGTGGGCTCGTCGAGGATCAGTACGTCAGGATCGGTGAAGATCCACTTGGCGAGGACGACCTTCTGCTGGTTGCCGCCGCTGAGCGTGCCGGTGACGGTGCCGACGCCGGGCGCCTTGATGTTGAGGCTGTGCCGGTAGTCCTCGGCGACACGGAACTCGTGGTTGTCGTCGACCCAGCCGCCCTTGGCGATGCGGGCCAGCGCGGCGCCGGAGACGTTGCGCTGGATGTCCTCGATGAGGTTGAGGCCGTAGCGTTTGCGGTCCTCGGTGGCGTACGCGATGCCGTGCGCGATCGCCTCGCCGACGGTCCGCAGCTGGACCGGCACCCCGTCCCGGTACACCTGGCCGGTGATGCCGGTGCCGTAGCTGCGGCCGAAGACGCTCATCGCCAGTTCGGTGCGGCCGGCGCCCATGAGCCCGGCGAGACCGACGATCTCGCCGCGGCGCAGGGTCAGGTTGGCCCGGTCGACGACGACCCGGCCGTGCTGGGTGGGGCTGTGCACGGTCCAGTCCTCGATGCGCAGCGCCTCCTCGCCGATGCGCGGCTCGTGCGGCGGGAAGCGGTGCTCGAGGTCCCGGCCGACCATGCCGGAGATGATGCGGTCCTCCGACACGCCCTTCCCCCGCATGTCGAGCGTCTCGATGGTGCGCCCGTCACGCAGGATCGTGGTGGTGTCGGCGACCGCCTCGATCTCATTGAGCTTGTGCGAGATGATCACGCAGGTGATGCCCCGCTGCCGGAACTCCAGCAGCAGGTCGAGCAGGTGCCGGGAGTCGCTCTCGTTGAGGGCCGCGGTCGGCTCGTCGAGGATGAGCAGCTTCACCTCCTTCGACAGCGCCTTGGCGATCTCGACCAGCTGCTGCTTGCCGACGCCCAGGTCCATCGCCGGCGTGACCGGGTTGTCCCGCAGGCCGACCCGGCGCAGGAGCGCGCCGGCGTCGGCGTTGGTGCGGTTCCAGTCGATCAGTCCCCGGTGGACGCGCTCGTTGCCGAGAAAGATGTTCTCCGCGATCGACAGGTGCGGGATCAGCGCCAGCTCCTGGTGGATGATGACGATCCCGCGCCGCTCACTGTCGCGGATCCCGCCGAAGTGGCAGGGCTCCCCGTCGAATTCGATGTCGCCGGTGTACGAGCCGTGCGGGTACACCCCGGACAGCACCTTCATGAGGGTCGACTTCCCGGCGCCGTTCTCGCCGCAGATCGCGTGGATCTCCCCGCGGCGCACCTCGAGGTTCACGTCCTGCAGCGCGGCAACGCCGGGAAAGGTCTTGGTGATGCCGCGCATCCGCAGAATGACGTCCGACTGAGCCTGGGACATGGTTACTTGAGGTCGCTCTCGGTGTAGTACCCCGAGTCGACGAGGACCGCCTTGTAGTTGGACTTGTAGACCACGACCGGGTCGAGCAGGTACGACGGCACGACCTTCACGCCGTTGTCGTAGTCCTTGGTGTTGTTGGTCTCCGGCTTGCCGCCCTTGAGCACCGCGTCGGCCATCTTCACCGTGACGTCGGCGAGCTTGCGGGTGTCCTTGTAGATCGTGGCGTACTGCTCGCCGGCGATGATGGACTTGACCGACGCCTTCTCCGCGTCCTGGCCGGTGACGATCGGGTAGGGCTGGCCGGCGGTGCCGTAGCCGCTGCTCTTCAGCGCGGACAGGATGCCGATCGACAGGCCGTCGTACGGGGACAGCACGCCCTGGACCTTGGTGCCGCCGACGTACGTCTTGGTGATGATGTCCTCCATGCGCTTCTGCGCCGTGGCGGGGTCCCACCGCAGGATCGCGACGGTCTTGAAGTCGGTCTGGCCGGACTTCACGACGAGCGTGCCCTTGTCGATGTACGGCTTGAGCGTGTCCATCGCGCCGTTGAAGAAGAACGTGGCGTTGTTGTCGTCCGGCGATCCGGCGAACAGCTCGATGTTGAACGGCCCGGTGGCGGTGCCGTCGGAGCCGTCCTCCTTCTTCAGGCCCAGCCCCACCAGCAGCGACGTGGCCTGCTGCACGCCGACCTTGTAGTTGTCGAAGGTGGCGTAGTAGTCGACGTTGGGCGAGTTGCGGATCAGCCGGTCGTACGCGATGACCGGGATCTTCTTGTCCGCCGCCTGCTTCAGCTGCGTGGTGATCGCGGTGCCGTCGATCGAGGCGACGATGAGCAGCTTCGCGCCCTTGGTGATCTGGTTCTCGATCTGGTTCACCTGCGTCGGGATGTCGTTCTCCGCGTACTGCAGGTCGACCTTGTAGCCGAGCTTCTCCAGGGCCGCCTTGACGTTGTTGCCGTCGGCGATCCACCGCTCGGAGGACTTCGTCGGCATCGTCACGCCGATCAGGCTGCCGGCGCCCGCGGCCGTCCCGGCCTCCTTGTCGGCGGTCTTCTCGCTCGACCCGCACGCGGTGACGCTGAGCGCCACGGCGACGCCGAGACCGGCGAGCAGTGCTCTGGGGAATTTCATGGGGTGTCCTCCACCTAGGGCAGGGTGCAGCGACCGGTGACGGCGCGGTGTGAGCGTTATCAGCGGCGCTGGCAGAAATCTGTGGGTGTCGTGGCGATGGGGTGATTTGAAAGCGGGGGAAGGTTTCAAGTGGGTAGCAGGAGTGTTGCTCGGCACAGTGTTAACGCTCACAAAAGGAGGTGTCAAGACGGCGCCACATCACGAATGGGAGGATGTCTGCATGCGTCTGCTCGCCGGCACCACCGGCCCGGGATCCGCCGACCGGCCCGACGCCGTGACCGTCGCCGGCCGGGCACTGTCCACCGAAGCCCTGCTCGGCGCGGCCCTCGCCGTGGCCGGTGACGTGCGCGGCGCGACCGCCGTCGCCGTGGACGCGACCCCGTCGCTGGAGACCGTCGTGGCGGTGCTCGGCGGCCTGCTGGCCGGCGCCGCGGTGGTGCCGGTGCCCTCCGACGCCGGCCCCGCCGAGCGCGGGCACATCCTGCGCGACTCGGGCGCCGAGCTCGTCCTGGGCGCCGGGGCGACCCCGGTCGACGTGACCCGCCGCTCCTCCGCCAGCCTCCCCGTGCCCGCCCCCGACGACGCGGCGCTCATCATGTACACCTCGGGCACCACCGGCGCGCCCAAGGGCGTCGTGCACACGCACGCGTCGCTGGAGGCCGGCGTCGACGCGGTCGCCGAGGCGTGGGACTGGACCGCCGAGGACCGTCTCGTGCACGGACTGCCGCTGTTCCACGTACACGGGCTCGTCCTCGGCGTGCTGGGCGCGCTGCGGGCCGGCTCGCCACTGGTACACACGGCGAAACCACAACCCGAGCGCTACGCGGCCGCCGGCGGGACGCTCTACTTCGGGGTGCCGACCGTCTGGTCCCGGATCTGCGCGCAGCCCGCCGCGGCCCGGGCCCTGTCCCGCGCGCGGCTGCTCGTGTCGGGCAGCGCGGCCCTGCCCGTGCCGGTCTTCGAGCGGCTGCTCGCGCTGACCGGGCACCGGCCCGTCGAGCGCTACGGCATGACCGAAACCCTGATCACGATCAGCAGCCGCGCCGACGGCCCGCGCCGCCCCGGCCACGTCGGCGTCCCCGTCCAGGGCGTGCAGACCCGCGTCGACGCCGAGGACGGCGGCATCGGTGAGCTGTGGGTGCGCGGCCCGATGGTGCTGCGGCGGTACGTCCATCAGCCCGCCGAACTGGTCGACGGCTGGTTCCGTACCGGCGACATCGCCCGCAAGGACGCGGACGGCTGGCACCGCATCGTCGGGCGCGCCTCCACCGACCTCATCAAGTCCGGCGGCTACCGCATCGGCGCCGGCGAGGTCGAGGACGCGCTGCTGGCCCACCCGGCAGTGCGGGAGGCGGCCGTCATCGGCACCCCGCACGCCGACCTGGGCGAGGCCGTCACCGCCTACGTGGTGGTCTCCGCCGGCGTCGGCGAGCGCGAGCTGCAGGACTTCGTCGCCGGTCACCTGTCGGTGCACAAACGACCCCGCATCGTGCACCTGGTCGACGCGCTGCCACGCAATGCGATGGGCAAGGTGCAGAAGAAGCGCCTCGGTGGTCCTATGCTCTGAGTGCCGGCCCAGCGGACGCCGGCCGGTGCGATGGCTGGTGGTGGTCGTGGTGGAGACAGGAAGAATCCTGCGGTTCGACGAGGTGCGTGGTTACGGGTTCATCGCCCCCAACGCGGGCGGCGAGGATGTGTTCGTCCATGCCAACGACTTCGGCGACCAGCGGCATCTCGTGCACCCCGGAATGCGCGTCGAGTACGAGGTCGAGGAGGGCGAGCGCGGGCTGAAGGTGGCGACGGTGCGCATCCTGGACGCCCCGGCCCGCCGCGAGCCCACCCGCCCCACCCGCCCCGTCCAGGAGCCCGGCGACGCCGAGCCCGGCGACGACGACGGCCTCTGCGACGTGCTGAGCAGCCGCGAGTTCTCCGCCGAGGTCACCGAGCTGCTCATCCAGCACGTCCCGTCACTGACCGGCAGCCAGATCGCACAGGCCCGCCAGCACCTGGTGAGCTTCGCGCGCACGCACGGATGGGTGGAGAGCTGAGTTGAAGGTCCTGTTCATCGGCGGCAGCGGCATCATCAGCTCCGCCTGCTCCAGCCTGGCCGTGCGGCGCGGCATCGACCTGCACGTGCTCAACCGGGGCACCAGCACCGCCCGCCCCCTCCCCGACGGCGTCACGGTCCTGCGCGGCGACATCCGCGACCCCGACTCGGCCCGCGCGGCCCTGGCCGGCCACACGTTCGACGCCGTCGTGGACTGGGTCGCCTTCACCACCGACCACGTGCAGGCGGACATCGAGCTGTTCCGCGGCCGCACCGGGCAGTACGTGTTCATCAGCTCCGCGTCGGCGTACCAGACCCCGCCCGCCCGCCTGCCCGTCGTCGAGTCCTCACCCCTGCGCAACCCCTTCTGGCAGTACAGCCGGGACAAGATCGCCTGCGAGGACCTGCTCGTGCGGCAGTACCGCGACGAGGGCTTCCCCGCCACGATCGTGCGCCCGTCCCACACGTACGACCGCACGCTCGTGCCCTTCGACGGCGGCTGGACCGCCATGGCCCGCATGCGCCAGGGCCGGGAGGTCGTCATCCACGGCGACGGCGCCTCGCTGTGGACCCTCACCCACCACGAGGACTTCGCCAAGGGCTTCGTGCCGCTGCTCGGCCACCCCCGCGCCGTCGGCGACGTCTTCCACATCACCAGCGACGACGTCCTGACCTGGAACCAGATCGCCGGGCACCTGGCCGCCGCGCTGGGCGTGCAGCCCAAGCTCGTGCACGTCCCCTCCGACGCGATCGCCGCCGCCGACCCGGAGTGGGGCGCCGGCCTGCTCGGCGACAAGACCCACTCGATGGTGTTCGACAACAGCAAGCTGCGCACCCTCGTCCCGGACTACGTCGCCACCATCCCGTTCCACGCGGGCGCCCGCGAGATCGTGGCGTGGTTCGACGAGGACCCGTCCCGCCAGGTCGTCGACGAACGCCTCGACAAGGTGATGGACGACCTGGTCGCCCGCTACCGCATCTGACGCGCCACCCCCGTACCGCCCCGCGCAAAGCGTGCGGTTTACCGCACGACGCGGCGCTGGGGGCGGGATGGTGGCGTGGTGGCCTGCGGCTCCAGCACGATGGCGACGCGGGCGCCGCGCAGCGGGCTGCGTTCCACGACGAGGCGGCCGCCGGCGGTCTCCGCGACGCGGCGCACGATGTCCAGGCCGAGGCCGGTCGAGCCGGCGCCGCTGGAGCCGCGGCGCAGGGCCTTCGCGGGGTCGGCGATGCCCGGGCCGGCGTCGTCGACGGTGAGGCCGCGCGGGGAGATGTACACCTCGAAACCGGTGCCTTCGGGGGTGTGCTGGAAGACGTTGCCCAGCATGCAGTCCACGGCCGAGACGAGGTCGGACTCGGTGACCGGCACCCACACCGGCTCGTGACCGCCGACGACCCGCCAGGGGCGCTGCTGGTCCTCGGCGAGGACCGACCAGAACGCGAGCCGGTCGGCGACGACCTCGACGAGGTCGGCGCTCTCGGGGACGCGGTCCGCAGCCGAACGGCGGGCGGTGGTGATGATCTGCTCGATCTCGTCGTCGAGGGCGTCGAACGCCTGCCGCATGCGCTCGCCGACCGGGCCGGGCGGCATGGCGTCGGCGTCGAGGCGCAGCGCGGTCAGCGGGGTGCGCAGCCGGTGCGACAGGTCCGCGGCGAGCTCGCGTTCGGCGTCGGCGAAGGCCACCATCTGGTCCGCCATGCGGTTGAAGCTGCGCGCCGCGTCCCGCAGCTCGGGCGGGCCGTCCGGCTCGACCCTGGCGTGCAGGTCGCCGTCGCCGAACGCCCGCGCGCCGTCGGCGAGCCGTTTCGTGGAGCGCACGATCTGCGCGCCGAGCCGGTCCGCGACGAGGGTGGAGCCGCCGACGAGGACGACGGCGAGCCCGGCCAGGGCCAGCCACGCCGCGCCGACGCCCCGGCTGAGGTCGGCGTCGGAGACGTACACCTCGACCACGGCGGTGCGGTCACCGTCCAGCACCACGGTCTGCAGGTACGCCACGCCGCCGGGCGCCGGCACGGTCGCTGACCGGCCCTGGGCGGCGGCGCGGTCGACGTCCGCGGCGGCCGCGTGGCTGGTGCCGACGGTCGGCTCGCCCAGCAGGTGCACGGCGAGGCGCCCGCTCTGCCCGGCCGGCACCGTGGCCACCGCCCGGTCCAGGGCGCCCGACCCGTTGCCGGAGGCGGAGGCGAGCGCGGCCACCATGGCGTCGGCCTGGTACCGCGCCTCGGCCAGGGCCCGGTCGTGCGCGATCTCGTTGGTCACGTACGCCAGCGGCACCAGGAACGCCAGCGCGATCATCGAGGTGATCGCGAACGACAGGCGCATCAGCGCGTTTCTCATCGCTGTGCGGGGGGCTGCGCCGGGTCGACGAGCATGACCCCGACACCGCGGAACGTGCGCAGGTACCGCGGTGCCGTCGCGCTCTCGCCGAGCTTGCGGCGCAGCCACGACACGTGCACATCGATCGTCTGGTCCTCGCCGGAGCTGTCCGGCCGCTGCCACACCTCGGTCAGCAGCTCCCGGCGGCTCACCACCCGCCCGGCCCGCTGCGCCAGGTACGCCAGCAGGTCGAACTCCTTCTTCGTCAGCTGCAGCGGCTGCCCGCCGATGGAGGCGAAGCGCTGCTGCGGATTGACGTGCAGCGCACCGACCGTCACCCCGGCCGGGACGGCGGCCGGCCCGGGGGTGCCCTGGCCGCGGCGCAGGACCGCGTTGATCCGCGCCGACATCTGCGCGGAGGAGAACGGCTTCGTCACGTAGTCGTCGGCGCCGGCGTCGAGCAGCCGGATGATGTCGCGCTCGGAACGCCGGGCCGTGGCGACGATGACGGGGGCGTTGGAGATGCCACGCAGCATCCGCAGCACGTCCAGACCGTCCATGTCGGGCAGCCCGAGGTCGAGGATGACCAGGTCGGGCGGGTCGGTCGCGATGACCCGCAGCGCCGACCCGGCGTTGCCGACCGGGCGCACGACGTGACCGGCGTCGGTCAACGCCCGGGAGAGTGCGCCGGAGACGGCGACGTCGTCCTCGACGAGCAGGATCAGCGGCATGGCAACACGGTAACGCCGGGATTGCCGCCGGGGCGGCGCGGGTGACGACCCGGGGTGAGAGCATCTACGTCGTGCGGGTGAGACGGGCGGCGGTGCCGGTGCTGTTGTGGTGCATGGCGACCGCGGCGAGCATCGCCGTGGCGTCGCTGGCGCTGCGCCCCGTGCTGCGCACCGCGGTGCCGTCGGACTCGCTGCCGGTGCCGGCCGCCGAGGCGCGCGGACCGGGCGACCTGATCCGGCAGCCCGGCCTGCCCCCGCCGTCCTCGCCCGCCGGGTCCTTCCCCACGCCGAGCCCGTCGCCGGCCGCGCCGCGCACGTCGGCGGCGCCGACGCCGAGCGCGAAGGTCACCACCGCCGCGCCGGCCCGCGTCGTGGACGGCTGGACGGTGACCACGGGCGGCGACGGCGTCGACACGTACCTGCGCTCGTTCCGCTCCGAGGGCGGCGACGCGGTCATCCGCATCCGCGACGGCGTCGTCTCCGTCGTCACCGCCACGCCCCGCGACGGCTACTCGGTGTCCCGGGCGCAGACGGAGCCGACCCGCCTGGTCGTGCAGTTCATCTCCGACAGCGGTGACGCCGCGTACCTCGTCGATGCGATGTGGTGGCAGGGCACTCCGCACGGCACGGTGACCCGCATCGGTTCGTAGGTCCCGGGTGGGGCACGGTTCCGGAAAAGGTGTTATCGGCGCACGCCGAAAACGTCGGTGCCACCTGGGAAAATCTTAAGATTCGTCTAATGCGCCCCGCAGGTCCGTGCGCTTACCGTCGATGCGTGACCACCGCCCGGACGGTTGCGGGACCGCTCCCCGTCACCATGCTGCCGCTCGCCCACGGGGCGCGCGGCGCGGGCGTCGTGCGCACGGGTTCCCTCGGGGGTCAACCGCCCCGTGGGGACCGCACCGCGGCTGTGCCCAGCGCCGCGGCGTCGCCGGCCGGGGCCGCCACCCCGTCCGCGGCGGACAACGTTGCGCGGGCCGCCCGAGGAGGTGCGCCGCGATGAGCGACGACAAGCCGGCCGCCACCGCCGAAACGCCGATCGAGACCCGCGAAACCACCGCGCCGACCGAGACCATCGCAACTCCTGGGGCCGCGGAAGCGGCGCCGGACCAGACCCAGCCGCCCGCCAGGTCCCGCCGCAACGTCAAGCAGCGCAGCGACGCCCCGCCGCCGGCCGCCGAGACGGAAGCCGAGGCCCCGGACGGCGAAGACACCGAAGACGACCATGGCCGGGACGTCTGGCGGCGGGTCGGGGCGGTCGCGATCGTCCTCGTCGCCGCGTTCGCCGTCGTCGTGCTGTGGGCGCGCCCCGCGCACGAGCCCGCCCCGCCCGCACCGACCGGGGCGCAGGGCGGCGGCGCACCGCCGGCGGTCACGGTGCTCAACCCGACCGACATCGCGTACCTGCAGCTGATGATCTCGCTGGACACGAGCGCGGCGCAGCTGTTCGACCACATCGTCGCCGGCGGCGACCCGGTGCTGGGGCCGATCGCGCGTACCGCCGCCGAAGGCCACAAGACCGAGCTCGCCGCGCTGCGCAAGGCGCTCACCGACGGCGGGGCGGTCGAGGACTCCAGCATCCACGCGGGCCACGACCTGCCGGGCATGGTCGTCGAGGCCGACATGGCCGCGATCCGGGCGCTGCCCCCGGCGCAGCAGCCGGCGAAAGCCCTCGAGGTGCTGCGCGACCACCTGACCGGCACGACCGCCCTGTGCGGCTCGGAGGCGAAGAACGGCGCCGACCCGGCGACGAAGGCCGCCGCGCAGCAGATCCTCGACGCGCACGGCAAGCTCCTCGCGCAGCTGCCGGCGATGTAACTTTCGCCCGCAACAAGCGGTTGACCTGCACTGATGCGCAACATCACGGCGGACGGTGGCCCGTGCCACAGCCCGCTCCTAGCGTCGGCTCGCACTCGCCGCCGGCGCCACGGAAACCCACCGGCGGTGGCAGTGCACCGACTGGAGGGTGTGGTGAGAAGACTCTGGGCCGCCATCGCGGCCAGCAGCATGGCCGTCGTCGGCGCGGTCACCGTGATCGGGCTCAACAGCTCGGCCGAGGCGGCCGTCGGCGGCACCGGCACCGGTTACCTGAGCACGCGCGGCAACCAGCTCATCGACGCCGGCGGCAACCCGGTGCGGCTGACCGGCATCAACTGGTTCGGGATGGAGACCGACAACAAGACGTTCCACGGGCTGTGGGCCCGGCCCTGGCGCGACCACATCGACCAGATGGCCAGCCTCGGCTACAACACGCTGCGGGTACCGTTCTCCGAGGATGCCCTGAAGCCGGGCGCGACCGCCAACAGCGTGGACGGCTACACCAACCCGGACCTGCAGGGCCTGACGCCGCTGCAGATCCTGGACAAGGTCGTCGCGTACGCGGGCACCAAGGGCATGCGCATCCTGCTGGACCGGCACCGCCCGACCAGCGCCGGGCAGAGCGCGCTGTGGTACGTCGCGGCGACGCCCGAGTCGGCCTGGATCAGCAACTGGCGCTCGCTCGCCCAGCACTACGCGAACAACCCGACCGTCATCGGTGCGGACCTGCACAACGAGCCGCACGCGGACGGCACCGACCCCGACGGCACCGGCGCGTGCTGGGGCTGCGGCGACGTGAACCGGGACTGGCGCCTGGCGGCCGAGCGGGCCGGCAACGCCATCCTCGAGGTGAACCCGAACTGGCTCATCGTCGTGGAGGGCGTCAGCTGCCCCAGCGGCGGCAACGCCAACGCCTGGGACAACATCCCCGACGAGCCGTGCGGCTGGTGGGGCGGCAACCTGTCGAAGGCCGGGCAGTACCCGGTCCGGCTCAACAAGCCGAACAAGCTCGTCTACTCCGCGCACGAGTACGCGAACTCGGTGTTCCACCAGGCGTGGTTCGACGACCCGACGTTCCCGAACAACCTGCCGGGGATCTGGGACCAGTTCTGGGGCTACCTCGAGAAGCAGAACATCGCCCCGGTGCTGCTGGGCGAGTTCGGCTCGACGCTGCAGAACCCGCAGGACGTCGTGTGGCTGAAGAAGCTCATGGAGTACACAGGCACCGGCGTCACCGGCATGGACTTCACGTACTGGTCGTGGAACCCGAACTCCGGTGACACGGGCGGCATCGTCGCCGACGACTGGAAGACCGTCAACCAGCAGAAGCAGTCGATCCTGCAGCCGTACCTCATCCCGCCCGTCGGCGGGACCAACCCGACCGGCTCGGTGTCGGCATCGGTGTCGGCATCGGTGTCGGTGTCGGCGTCGGTCTCGACGTCCCCGTCGGGCAACACGGGCACCGGCGCCTGCACCGCGACGGTCCGCATCGACAACGCGTGGCAGGGCGGCTACCAGGCGGCGGTGACGGTGAAGAACACCGGCACCTCGGCCGCGAACCCGTTCTCCATCACCTGGACCGTGCCGTCCGGGGTGACGCTGAGCAGCGGCTGGAACGCCACCGTCACGCAGTCCGGCACCACGTTCACCGCGGCCGGGCCGACCTGGGCGCCGTCCCTGGCGGCGGGCGCGTCGGTGACGATCGGGTACACCGCCAACGGGCCGTCGACACCGGGCCCGAGCGCGTTCAAGCTCAACGGCACCGCCTGCTCGTAGAGGGGGAAAGGCGCGCCCCGCGGGGGATCCACCGCGGGGCGCGCCGCCGTCTGCAGAGGGTCACACCCACCCGCCGCCCTGATCACCGTGATCAGCGCCAACCGGGTGTTTCGATCCGATAGGCGTCGACCAGGTCGAGCAGGGCGCGGAGCGCGGCGCTGGCCCGGCGCGCCGAGCCGGTCGCCACCCCGAACGTCCAGCGCAGCGGCGCCCCGGTGACCTGCAGCGCGCGCACGCCGTCCACCTCCCCGGCAGCGAACCGCGGGAGGAGGGCGACGCCGAGGCCGTTGCGCACGTACTGGGCGACGGTGGCGATGTCGGCGACCTCCAGCGCGACCCGCCGCCGCAGACCCGCGGCGGCGAAGCCCCGGTCGACCTCGGTGCGGTTGCCGTAGCCGGGCGGCGAGTCGACGAACGGCTCGTCGGCCAGGTCATCGAGGGTCACCGCGTGCCGGCTGGCGAGCGGGTGCCCGGCCGGCAGCACCGCGACGATCGGCTCCGCCGCGAGGACCCGCAGCGACAGGCCCGCCGGCGGGCGTCCGGCCAGGGACAGGAACGCCACGTCGAGCTCGCCCTCCAGCAGCGACCGGGCCAGGCCCGCCGAGCCGGACGGGGCGGCCCGCAGCCGCAGGTCGACGGCCGGGTGCTCGGCGCGGAACTGCCCGAGCAACCCGGGCAGGTCGACGAACCCGACCGAGATCAGCGTGCCGATGCGCAGCGTGCCACGCAGCCCGCCGCGGACCTCGTCGACCACGTCCCGGGCGGCCTGGGCGGCGTCGATCGTGGCCCGGGCCGCGGGCAGCAGCGCGGCGCCGGCGTCGGTGAGCGCGACCCGCTGCGAGGTGCGCTCGAACAGCGGCACCCCCAGCTCCCGCTCCAGCGACCGGATCGCGGCGGAGACGCCGGACTGCACCACCCGCAGCCGCGCCGCCGCCCGGGAGAAGTTGCGCTCCTCGGCGACCGTCACGAAGTACACCAGATGCCGCAGCTCCATCACGATTGATGATAGAGGCCAGCACGAACATTCGTCGCCGATGCTGATCCGCGCGCGGCACGGTCGGAGGCATGACCAGCGTGCTGACCCGCCCCGCTCCGCAGGGGCTCCGCTCCGCCCGGCACGAGCGGGGGTTCTGGACGATCGCGGCCGCGTTCGCGGTGTCCCTGGCGTTCACCGTCGTGCCGACCCCGCTGTGGGCGATCTACCAGCGCCACGACGGCTACTCGACGATCGCGGTCACGGTCGCCTTCGCCGCGTACGCGGTCGGGGTCATCGTCAGCCTCTTCCTCGCCGGCCACCTGTCGGACCGCTGGGGGCGGCGGCGGGTGCTGGTGCCGGCGATCCTGCTCGAGGCGGCCGCCGCGGTGCTGTTCCTGACCTCCACGTCGCTCGGCGTGGTGATCGTCGCCCGGGTCCTGTCCGGCCTCGGCGTCGGCATGCTCACCGCGACGGCGACCGCGCACCTGGCGGAGCTGCACGCCACGGCCCGCCCGGGCACCGGCCGCGGCCGCGCCGACCTGGTGGCGACCGTGGCGAACCTCGGCGGGTTCGCGTTCGGGCCGCTCGTCGCGGGCCTGCTCGCCCAGTACCTCACCGCCCCGCTGCGCACCTCCTACGCCGTGTTCCTGGTGCTGCTGCTGGCAGCCGCCGGCGCGGTCTCCCGGGTCCCCGAGACGGTCACGGTGCTGCCGCAGCGGCAGCGGTACCGCCCGCAGCGCGTCGCCGTGCCCACCGCGGCCCGTCCCCGCTACTTCGCCGCCGGCGGTAGCGCGTTCGCGGCGCTGTCGGTGCTGGGGCTGTTCACGTCGCTCGCGCCGGCCTTCGTCGGCGGCACCCTGCACCACCCGTCCCGGGCCCTCGCCGGGCTGGTCGCCTCGATGGTGTTCGCCAGCGGTGCGATCGCGCAGGTGCTGCTGCGCCGCGAGCCCGTCCGCCGCCAGGCGGCCGGTGGCCTGGTGCTGATGACCGCGGGCCTGCTCACCCTGACCGCCGGGGTGTGGGCGGCGAGCCTGCCGGTCTTCCTGCTCGGCGGCGTGGTCGCCGGCGGCGGCGCGGGCGTCCTGCTCAAGGGCGCCGTGTCCACGGTCGCCGACCTGGCGCCGCCGGCCACCCGCGGCGAGGCCGTCGCCGGGGTGTTCCTCGGCGGATACCTGGGGCTGACCGTGCCCGTCCTCGGCCTGGGCGTGGCGACGCAGTACCTGCCGGCAAGGGTGGCGCTGCTCGGCTTCGCCGCCGCCGTCATCCTGGTGATCGGCGCGGTCAGCCGCCGCCTGCTGCGCCGCTAGGGCCGACGCTGTGCGACGGCAGGACCGCCAGGCCGGCGCTTCGGGAGTCGGCGACCTGCCGGGCGAGGTCCTTCACCGGCGCGCTGGTGCCGTTGCTCAGTTCCGAGCGGGCCAGGCTCGCCAGTTGTTCGAGGTGCTCGCGCAGGCACGCGGCGGCCTTCCGGTCGAACTCCGCGCCCGCGGCCGCGCCGATCGCGGCGAGGGTGTCGGCGTCGACCAGCCCCGGCATCCGGTGCCCCGCGTACGGGTTGGTGGCGTCCAGACCGGCCTTCGCCCGCAGCGCCTTGAGCTGCTCGATCTCGCTGGTGTACCGGGAGCGCAGCTGCGCGGCGAGCCGGGTCAGCGCGGGGTCGGCCGAGCGCTGCGACACCAGGTCGAGCACCGGCAGCAACTGCTCGTCCATCGGGATCATCAACTGGACCCAGGCGATGTCCGTGCCGCCGAAGTCGCCGGCCGCGGCGGGCGCGCCCGTCGCGGCCGCCGGCGGGCCCGGGTCCGCCGGGTCCGCGGCACAGCCGGCGGCGGCGAGGATGACGGCCGCCGCGAGCAGCACCGTCCAGGGCAGCCGCCTGGCGGGGCGGCGGGGTCTGTCGGGCACGGCTGCTGACTCCTTCCGAGGGCGCGTCCGTCGTGCCGCGCGGCGGCGGGCGGAGCCCGCCCGGCCGCGGTCCCGCAGTTGCGGCGGTCAGGGCGCCCAGAGCCCTCGGCGACCGCCGCAACTGCGGTATCGGTGCACGGGACGGTCGCTGCCGCGCTCGTCCCGCCGGCGGCGACCCCAACCCGGTCGCCGTCGTGACGTGCTGGTGGAGCCTCCGGTCATGCCCGGACGCCACACCCGGCCGGCGCGGTGGGCGCGGTCCGCGGGCCGTGGGAACGGCCTCAGCGCACCCCGCGCCCACCGGACAAGTCGTTTCGAGCAGCCCCCGCCTGGATGACCAACCCGAACGGCCGGTCCTGCGGCGTCGGTCGGGTGACCCAGCCCACCCCGTCGACCCGCGCCCGGATCGTGTGGCCGTCCACCCCGGCGCTGCTCCCCACCGGCACCCGACCGGTTGGAGAGCGCTCTCCGTAAGGGAAGTTTCCCGCTCACCCCGGCGGGTGTCAACACCCACCTGAGCACGGCTGGCCAGTTGACGAACCGCCCGCCAGGAGGCAAACTCTTCCCGTCTGGGAGAGCGCTCTCCGAGATGCGAGCCCGCACATCCTTTCGCCATTCCGCAAGGCCGGCGCCATCAGCCAGCGCCGTCGCCCGGCACGAGACTGCCGGCGCGCGTCACTGACTCCAGGTCGCGGCGCGCGCCGGTTCGCCCAGCCGGGCCGCCCAGCCGGGCCGCCGCCCCGCCGCGGGACAGCGCCCCGAACCGCCCACGCGTCCCCGGCGCCCCACCCTCCACCACAGGGTCCGAGCCGCGCGAGGCGCGGCACCGGCTCAGATCGGCAGCAGCACCTGCGCCAAGGTGTGCGCGCCGATCGCCGCCATCGCCGGGTGGTCCGCCGAGCTCGCCGCGATCGCCGAACCGATGCTCAGCGCCCACCCCCGCGCCCGCCGCCAGGTCGCCGCGTCGACCGGCACGAGGGCGGACAGCGCCGTGCGGAAGGCAGCACGGCCCGGCGGGTCGAACACGGTCCAGGCGGCCGCGAGGTCGGTCGCCGGGTCGCCGGCGGTCAGGTCGCCGAAGTCGATGAGTGCGGCGAGGCGCCCGTCGTCGCCGACGAGGAGGTTCGCCGGGTGCGAGTCGGCGTGCAGCCACACCGGCGGGCCCGTCCACGGCGGCGCGGCGAGGGCCTCGGACCAGACCCGGTGCAGCCCCGCCCGGTCGGCGGCGGCGAGGGTGTCGAGGCGCTGCCGTACCGCGGCCGCCCGGGACGCCAGGGGCACTCCCCGGAACGCGTTGCCCGGCGCGGACGGCGGGGCCGGGACGTGCAGGGCGGCGAGGCAGCAGGCCAGGTCGGCGGCGAAGGCGGCGCGCCGCGGGACCGGGACCGTGCCGGCGGGGCGGCCGGGCAGCCACGGGTTGATGCTCCACGGCCACGGGTACGCCCCGGCCGGCGCGCCCACCGCCACCGGGACGGGCACGGGCACCGGCAGCAGGGCCGCCAGGTGCGGCAGCCAGCACTGCTCGTTGACCAGCAGCGGCACCGCGACGGCGCGCCGGGGCAGGCGCACCGACCACGACGAGCCGAGCCGGAACACGGCGTTGTCCCAGCCGCTGGCGGCCAGGCGCAGCGGTCCGGCGTAGGTCGGGTGCTGTGCGCGTACCAGCGACGCCACCATCGACTCGGTGACCGCCACCTCGGCGGGCGGCGTCGTCACGCCGTCACCTCCGCTGCGCTCCGGCGCCGCCGCGAGCCAAGACTGCGCCTCTGGTTCGCGGCCCGAGCCGCTCCGCTGGCCGCTCACGTCGTCACCTCCGCTGCGCTCCGGCGCCGCCGCGAGCCAAGACTGCGCCCATGGTTCGCGGCCCGAGCCGCTCCGCTGGCCGCTCACGTCGTCACCTCCGCTGCGCTCCGGCGCCGCCGCGAGCCAAGACTGCGCCTCTGGTTCGCGGCCCGAGCCGCTCCGCTGGCCGCTCACGCCGACTGGCGCACGACGAGCTTCGGGTCGAAGATGACCGACTCCACCCGCAGCGACGGTTCGTCGATGCGGGCGAGCACCAGCCGGGCCGCCTCAGCCGCCATGTCCTCCAGGGGGTGCCGGACGGTGGTGAGCTGCGGGCGGGCGTCCAGCGCGGCGCTGCTGTCGTCGAAGCCGACGACCGCCACGTCGTCGGGGACCCGCAGCTCGCGGCCGCGCAGCGCCATGACGGCGGCCTGGGCCATGACGTCGTTGGCGACGAACACCCCGTCGAGCTCCGGCTGGCGCTCGATGAGCTCCAGCATCGCGGTCTCGCCCGACTCGTAGGTGAACCCGCCCTCGACCGTCGGGAACCAGGCGTGGCCGTGCCGGGCGAGGGCCTGCCGGAAGCCGGTGAGCCGGTCCTGGCTGGCGGGCACGTGCGCGGGGCCGGTGATCATGCCGAGGCGGGTGCAGCCGCGGCCGATGAGGTGCTCGGCGGCCAGGCCGCCGCCGGCGTCGTTGGCGAGGTCCACATAGCTGATCGGCACCGGCTGGGCCGGCCGGCCGACGAGCGCCGCGGCGATGCCACCCTCGTAGAGCTGCTGCGGCAGCGTGTCGTCGGGGTGCAGCGACAGCACGACCGCGCCGTCGGCCTGGCCCTGGCCGAGGTCGCCGACGAGCCGGGTCCGGGCCTCGTCGGTGCCGACGATCTGCAGCGCCAGCTGGATGCCCTTGGGGCGCAGCACCGACATGACGCCGCCGACGATCCGGCCGAAGAACGGGTCGGCGAAGAAGCGCCGCATGAAGGGGTCGTCGTCGTGGCTGACGGCGTCGGACACGACGAGGGCGACCGTGCCGCTGCGGCGGGTCACGAGCGAGCGAGCCGCGCGGTTGGGCACGTAGCCGGTGGCGTCGACGGCCTGCCACACGATGGCGTGCAGCTTCGGGTCGACGTTGCGAACACCGTTGATGACGCGCGACACCGTGGCCCGGGAGACGCCGGCGGCTTCCGCGACGTCCTCAAGGGTGGGTTTGCGGGCCGAACGTGGATCGCTCATGGCCGGTTTTATAGCACGGAGCATGGAGAGCGCTCTCCACTACATAGCATGAAATTCATTGAAAAATACAGACGAAAGGGCGGGCGGCCGGAGCCGCCCGCCCGAGTCGCGATACTTACCGGTACACCCCGAACTCCCACAGTGAGTAGCCGTAGGTGGTGGCCCGTGCGGTGCCGTTCATGCGCACGTAGCGGGCGTTGCCGTTGACGTTGATCTCGTCGAAGCCGCCGTTGCCGGTGGTCGTCGAGTAGATCGTCGTCCAGTTGTTGTTGTCGTCGGACGTCTGGATCTGGTAACCGGTCGCGTACGCCGCCTCCCAGGCCAGGAAGACCTTGTTGAAGGTCTGCTTGCTGCCCAGGTCGACCGTGCACCACGCGGTGGCGACCCACTCCGACGCCCAGCGGGTGCCGTAGTTGTTGTCGGTCGCGTAGGACGGCAGCTGCGGGCCGTTGGTGCCGGTCGGCTGGTAGGTCGACGCGGTCACGGTCTTGCCCTGCGCGATGTTGGTGCCGGCGATGACCGGCGGCACCACCCGGAACGACTTCGTCTCGATGCCGACGTTGCCCTGGCCGTCGAAGGCGTAGACGTAGACCTTCCACACGCCGAGGGTCTCCGGAGCGGTCACCGTGAAGGTGGAGCCGTTCTCGGTGAACCTGACGTTGCGGAAGCCGGTGTTCCCGGTGATGTGCTTGTCGCTGATCATCACGTTGTACCGGATGGTGTCGTTGTTCGGGTCGGTCGCGGCGACGTTCACGGTGAACGTGCCACCGGCGGGCACGGCGGTCTGGTTGCCGACCGTCATGCTGGTGATCTCCGGTGCCGTGTTCGCCAGCGGCGTGCCGGTGTATGCCTGCTTCAGCGCACCGTACCCGAGCCGGCGCCAGCCGCCGGGGTACGTGTTGAGCCAGACGCCGCCGAAGTCGTTCTCCAGGCCGTAGTGGAACTCGGTCGCGCCGAGCGCCACGCCGGGGTGGCTCTTGATGGCGTTCCAGCTGGCCGTGTAGCCCGCCCGCTTCTGCAGGTCGGTCGGCTCGGTCGGCACGCCGTTGACGTCGTTCGGGACCTCCCACTCACCGGCCGGGCCGGCCTCGGTGACCACGTACGGCTTGGTGTAGCCGCCGGCGATCCAGTCCGGCTTGATGTTGCCGATCGCGCCGTACGAGTTCACCGCGAGCAGGTCCAGCGCCGGGGAGTTGTTCTTGTAGTAGGGCCAGGCGCCGGTGTACGCGTCGGTCGAGGTGACCGGGTGGTTCGGGTCGGCGGCGTGGATCGCGATCGCCAGCTCGTTGACGTACTGGGCGTACGCCACGCGGCGGGCCTCGACCTCGGCGGCGGACAGGCCGTGGTCCTGCATGGTGAGGATGACCTCGTTGCCGACGTCCCACATCAGCACGCCCGGGTGGTTCTTGAGCGCGTTGACCCGGTTCACGATCTCGGTCTTGGTGTTGTTCTTGTACGCGGTGTCGTTGACGTAGTCGGCGCCCTGGTTGAGCCAGTGCCCGACGATCACCTTGATGCCCTGCTGCGCGGCCCGGTTGAGCAGCGTCGGGGTGTTCGCGTCGTCCACGCCCCAGGTGCGGATCGTGTTGACGCCCATGTTCTTCAGGTCGCGCATGTACCCGTCGGCGGCGGCCTGCGGCGGGCCGTAGGTGAGGCCCTTGACCTCGTACGGCTGGCCGTTGACCTGCAGCTGCCAGTTGCCCTGCGAGCCGGTGACCCGCACGACGCTCGGGCCGGCCGGGGTGGCCGGGTCGGTCATCGCGGCCGGGGTGGTGCCGGTCTGCTTGGCCACCGTGACCGAGTCGACGGACAGGATGCCGCCGGACGTGGTCTGCGGGGTCGGCACGGTGTAGCCGGCGACGGCGTTCGGCCACGCGCCGCCGATGGCCAGGTCGAGGCGCAGGTAGAAGCCGTGGTTGACGGCCGCGTTCCACGCGGTGACGCCGACCTGGCTCTTGCGCACGATCCACGACTGCTTGCCGTCGAGGTAGAAGCGGATCTCCTCGTCGGTCTTCGTGCGGTCGATGACCTGGGTGTACTCGTGGTAGCCGGTCTGGCAGCCGGTGCAGCTGGCCAGGCCCGAGGTGCGGCCGTTGTACTCGCCGCAGGGCCCGTCGGGCGCGGTGCCGCAGTGCAGGGTCTGCGACAGCTGGCTGCGGCCGTTGGCGTCGGTCATGATGTCGGTCTCGCCGACGCTCGGCCAGTTGTTGTAGTTGCCGCGGTAAGCGGCGCCGGTGGCCCGGAAGCCCGGCCAGTAGCCGTCACCGTTGGCGACGTCCGGCTGCTTGAGCACGGCGGTGAACTTGACCAGCTCGCCGGCCGCGGCCTGGAAGTCGGTCCGCTGGGTCTCGATGCGGCCCGACGTCCACGCGCCGGCGCCGTCCCGGATGGCCCTGATGTTGAGCTTGCCGGTGCCGTCGAGGTAGACGTTGGCGGTCGACGCGCTGGCCGTCTCGACCGAGCCGGTGCCCCAGTTCGCCGCGCCGCCCGGGTACTGCGTGCCGGTGCGCAGCAGCCAGTTGGCCGCGCTCGGCGAGGTGTTGGCCGGGCCGTCGAACGTGTCGGTCCAGACGGTGGTCCAGTTGGGGTCCGGCGACGGCGACGTGCTCGGCGTCGGGCTGCTGCTGGTCGGCGGGGTGGTCGTGGTGCCGCCGCCGGTGGAGATCTTGAACTCCCACAGCGAGTACCCGTAGCCGCCGGGGCGGGCGGTGCCGTACATGCGCACGTACCGGCCGGCGCCCGTCACCGGGATGGTCTGGGTGCCGCCCGTGCCGGTGCTGGTGGCGTAGACGTCGGTCCAGCTGGTGGCGTTGTCGGAGAGCTGGATCTGGAAGGCCTTGCCGTAGGCGCCCTCCCACTGCAGCACGACCTGGCAGATGTTCTGCTTGCTGCCCAGGTCCACCTGCAGCCACTGCGGGTCGCTGAACTGGCTGCTCCACCGGGTGCCGGCGTCGCCGTCGACCGCGGCGGAGGCCGACAGGCCGGCGCCCTCGATGCTGGAGGCGGTGGCGGTCTTGCCCTGCGCGGCGTTGGTGGCGGTGTCGCACGTGCCCGGGTTGGTGGTGCCGTCGAGCGAGCCGTACACCTTGAACTCGAACAGCGAGTAGCCGTAGCCGGTGCCGCGCTCGGTGCCGCTCATGCGCACGTAGCGGCCGGAGCCGGAGACGTTGAGCGTCTGCGTGCCGCCGGCGCCCGTCGTGGTGGTGTAGATGTCGGTCCAGGTGGAGTCGTTCGTCGACGTCTGGATCTTGAAGGACTTGCCGTAGGCGCCCTCCCACTGCAGCACGACCTGGCTGATAGTGGCGGGACCACCCAGGTCGATGCGGATCCACTGCGGGTCACTCCACTGGCTGCTCCAGCGGGTGCCGTCGTTGCCGTCGTTGACGAAGCTGGCGGCCACGTCGGGCGCCTGGTCCGACGACGACGTGACGGGCTTGCCCTGCGAGATCAGGCTGTCCGCGGCGCGCGCGAACGGCGCGACGACGACAGCGATGGCGGCGACGACGGCGAGGACCAGGGCAATACGCCATCGCGAACTGAGCAATCTCCGCCAGGCGGGGGCGGAAGCGTGTGCCGGATGCACGTGAGCTCCTTGCTGAGGGGTGAGGAGGCGCGGCGGGCGGTTTTGGAGAGCGCTCTCCAATTGGTCGCAGTGTTGCCCCGCTGTTTCCCGCGTGTCAAGAGTCCTGAATTTCTTTGGTGGCATTTTGTCCGGTACGCCCGGAAGCGCGCCCGGCGGCACCTTGACACCCGGACACGCCACGTCGCAGTCTGGTCACACGGCTTGGAGAGCGCTCTCCAAGCCTCCTATCTGTTGACGTACGGGGAAGTGGTGGTGGGTGTGAGCACGACAGCGGTGCAGACCGCGAGGGGTGTCCTGACGTTCCCCTCGGACTTCTGGTGGGGCGCGGCGACCGCGGCCTACCAGATCGAGGGATCCGTGGACGCCGACGGCCGCACCCCGTCGATCTGGGACACCTTCTCCGCCCAGCCCGGCCGCATCGACAACGGCGACACCGGCGCCCGCACCACCGGGCACTACCTGCGCTACCGCGACGACGTCGCGCTGATGCGGCAGTTGGGGCTGTCGGCGTACCGGTTCTCGATCGCGTGGCCGCGCGTGCGCCCCGCCGGCGGCACCGGCGTCAACGAGGCCGGCCTCGGCTTCTACGACCGCCTCGTCGACGAACTGCTCGCCGCCGGCGTGCGACCGACCGCGACGCTGTACCACTGGGACCTGCCGCAGGAACTGGAGGACGCCGGCGGGTGGACCAACCGGGACACCGCGCTGCGCTTCGGCGACTACGCGGCGGCCGTCGCGGCCCGGCTCGGCGACCGCGTCGCGCTGTGGAACACGCTGAACGAGCCCTGGTGCTCGGCGTTCCTCGGGTACGGCACCGGCGCGCACGCCCCCGGGCGGCACGGCCACCTCAACGCCCTGGTCGCCACGCACCACCTGCTGCTGGCGCACGGCCTGGGCGTGGCGGCGCTGCGCTCGGCCGGCGTGACCGGCCAGGTGTCGGTGGCCCTGAACGCGGGGGCCGTCCGTCCCTTCACCGACGCCCCGGCGGACCTGGACGCCGCTCGGCGCATCGACGGCCTGCTCAACCGCATCTTCTTCGACCCGATCCTGCGCGGCTCATACCCCGCCGACACCGTCGCCGACATTGCCGACATTACTGATATGTCGTATGTGCGCCCTGGCGACCTGGAGGTGGTGGCGCAGCCGATCGACGCGGTGTGCGTGAACTACTACCAGCCCGACCTGGTCAGCGCCGCCACCGGCGGCACCCTCGACGAGGGCACCCCCTACCCGACCGCGCAGCACGTACGCTTCCACCCGACCCCGGGGCCCGTCACGCACATGGGCTGGTCGGTGGACCCGACCGGGCTGCGCGACCTGCTCCTGCGCATCCGCCGCGACTACGGCGACCGCCCTCTCTACGTCACCGAGAACGGCGCCGCCTACGACGACCGGCTCACCCCCGACGGCGCGATCCACGACCCCGAGCGCATCGCCTACCTGCAGGGGCACCTGGCCGCCGTGCACGAGGCCATCACCGCCGGGGTGGACCTGCGCGGGTACTTCGCCTGGTCGCTGCTGGACAACTTCGAGTGGGCGTTCGGCTTCAGCCGCCGCTTCGGCCTGATCCACGTGGACTACGACTCGCTCGCCCGCACGGTGAAGTCCTCGGGGCACTGGTTCGCCGCGGCCATTGCCCGCAACGCCATCGACGCTCCATGACCTGACGTCGTCGGCTCCGGCCACTTCGTGCTGCGCGGCCCCGACCGCCCCCGGCGGTCGGGGCCTCTTGCCGGCTCAGGCGGGGACCGTGCGCCGCACGCTGATGAAAAATGTCTCGATCCGCCGCACCACGTGCATCAGGCTGTCGAAGTCGACCGGCTTGGTGATGTACGTGTCCACCCGCAGCTCACGGCTGCGCAGGTAGTCCTCCTCCGTGGCGGAGCTGGTGAGGACCACCACGGGGATGTCGTTGAGCGCCGGGTCGGCGTGGATCGCGGCCAGGACCGCCCGGCCGTCGATGACCGGCAGGTTGAGGTCCAGCAGCACGATGTCGGGCCGGGCCGCGCCGGCATGAACCCCCTCCCGGCGCAGGAACCGCAGCGCGTCCGCCCCGTCGGTGCACACCGTCAGCCGGTTGGACACCTTATGCTCGGCAAACGCCTCCCGCGTGATGAGCACGTCTCCCGGATCGTCCTCGACCAGCAGGATCTCGATCGGCACGCCGGACGGCGCGTCGTCTGCGGTGCTCATCGAGCGGCCTCCCAACAGCATGTTCCGGCCCAACGATAACGCCTGCCGCAAGACCGGCTACGGTCATACAGCGACCCATGAAGTGGAGATTTGTCGGATGGCGTTCACGATCTCGACGTTCGGTGGGCGCAGCGTGGTCCGGGCGGACGGCGAACTCGACGTCAGCACCGCACCAGCGCTGCGCCAGACGATCACCACCGCCCTCGACGAGGGCGACGGCAAGGTCGTCATCGACCTGACGGCGGTCACCTTCATGGACTCCACCACCCTCGGCGTACTCATCGGCGCCCACAACCGGGTCCGCGAGATCGGCGGCGCCCTCGGCCTGGTCTGCTCCGACGAACGGGTCCGCCGGGTCTTCAGCATCACCGGCCTGGACAAGGTCTTCACGCTGCACGACACGGTCCCGGACGCGGTGACCGCCCTGACCTGACCTCGGACCGGCACACCGTAGCGCCGCCTCCCCGCCCGGCTCGGCCGATCCTGCCGGTTGATCTTGCTCAGTTGATCGAAGTCGCCCCGTGGTCATCCAGACGGCCAGGACACGACCTCGATCCACCACGGAGGTCCGACTGGCGGTACAGTGCCCACCGGATACCGCACGCGCGAAAATGCCGCACGCCGGCGCAGGCAGTGCCAACGGCAACGGGCATGGAAGGCTCCCGGGACGGGAACCCCTCTGCCGGCCCCCGGCGCCAACCACGCCGAAGCCAGCGCTGCGGCCAGTGACGTTGCCCACGGCAGGACAACGCCGGCAGCGCGAAGCCCAACAGGCAACGCTGGCAGCGCCACCGGCCGCCGACCGGCCGCCGACCGGCCGCCGACCGGCTCACTTGCGATCTTGCCCGCTTGATCGAAGTCGCGCCGTGGTCATCCCAGACGACCAGGACCATCCTTCGATCACAAGCAGCGGCGGAAGACCGCGGTCCGAGCACCGCGCCCGCCACACCGGACGACCGCGAGCGCCGCCGCCCATGATCGAAGCACCGCAATGGCCACCCCGACGACCAGGGCTGTCCTTCGATCACGAGCGGCAGCGGAAGATCGCGGTCCGGGCGCCGGCACTGCCGGTCCCGCAATCGACGGACTTGGCTTTGGAGCTAAACGCGGAGTGGCACCACCGAATGACGACCTCGACGGCGGCCGACCATGTGAGAGCGGC
>NZ_JBFAIC010000033.1:0-115483 GCF_040654515.1 Dactylosporangium sp. NPDC050688 | reverse complement strand
TGTCCTGCCCCACGGTTGTCCCGGGCAGGACAGGGCCGCTACCCGCGGTGGCGTTCGGGACTGTTCGGGACGGCGCTCCTTCATTGACCTTGGTTCGGCCGAGCCTGTGTGCTGTCGATACGGCGATCCCGAAACCGCCGCGTGATTCGACGGCCAACCGACGTGGAGCATTCGATGAAAGACATGTTGCGGAAGAAGGTCGCGCCGCTGCTGGTGGCGC
This sequence comes from Dactylosporangium sp. NPDC050688, assembly GCF_040654515.1. Classification (NCBI taxonomy): domain Bacteria; kingdom Bacillati; phylum Actinomycetota; class Actinomycetes; order Micromonosporales; family Micromonosporaceae; genus Dactylosporangium; species Dactylosporangium sp. NPDC050688. Next base: position 115,263 of record NZ_JBFAIC010000033.1, on the reverse strand, counting down.
TCGCGGCCGTCGCGGCCCTGCTGTTCGGTAGTGCGATGGCGGCCAACGCGGCCACCGCCAACGCCGACACCAAGGCGAAGGCGTGCCAGAACAATGATTCGCTGGACCGGCGGGAAAAAGTCGTCTGCATCGCCAGGAGCCAGCTCGGCGTGCGTGAGCGCGGCACCACCAAGCGGGCGGCGAACAACTGCCAGAAGTACTTCCGCGACTTCGGCTCGAAGCTCAACTGCGACGACGACGTGAAAGGTCCGTGGTGCGCCGCTTTCACCCGCTGGGTGTGGACGAAGGCGGGCGTGCCGAACACGCCGAAGTCGTTCCTGGTGTCGAACTGGGCGGCCGCGCTCACCAGGGTGCGCACACCCAAGCCGGGTGACGTCGCCGTCGCGAGCAGCGGTCAGCACATCGAAATTGTGGTGTGGGTGAACGGGAAAACAATCCACACGATCGACGGAAACGGCGGCAACAACAGCGTGGCCAAGGGCAGCCACCGCAAGGGCGCCATGACGTACTACCGCATGGGGTCCTGACCAGCGGACCGCGACCAGGAGGCGCTGTTCTGCCGGCAACGCCTCACCCATCCGCCCTGATTCAGTGCCCCTGTCCGACACATGAAGGACAATCGGTGATCTCAACAAGAAACAAAAACAGTAAGCTGATGAATGCAGTGCAGCTCTTCGCGCTCCTGACTGCGGCAGCTTTGGTGCTGACCACAAATGTGGTCGATGCTTCTCCGTCCTATGCGAAGGATGAAAGAGCTTCCGTCCGGCCCTCCCCGGCAATCAGGTTCATCCATTCTCAAATGTGCGTCGATGTGCCCAGGAAGAGCAAGGCGAACGGCGTCCGGCTTCAGCAGTACCCATGCAGGAGCGGCACTCGCGCCGATACGTGGAACCAGAGGTGGGGCTTCCTTTGTGTCGAGCACTGCAACGGCAGCGAAGGGGGTCGTTATTACATCGTCCGTAACGCCAACAGCAAGCTGTGCATGAAGGTGGCCGGCGGTAGCGAACAACCCGGCGCAAAGGTCATCCAGTCCTCGAACTGCAACTCGGACAGCAGCCGCTGGGCGCTCATACCGTGTGACGGGGTCTCTTCCAGTAAGGGCACTTCCGGGAGGGTCTACTCGCTGAAGAACAAAAAGGGTTATGCGACGCTCGACGTACCCGGCAGGTCCCTTGCGGCCGGCACGAAGCTCATTCAGTACAGTCCTAAGGCATGCTTCTACACCAACGAGATGTTCGAACTGGTGAACCCGTGACGGGCAGGGCTTGTTGGCACAGACGAACTCGCCGGTTACGGTGCCTGACACTGGAATGCGACAACACCTGCCGCGTCGAGGAATAGCCGGGCGGTGGCCGAACCCGGTCCCGGCAGCCTGCAGCCGTCCTGGACCGGGCAGGTCAGCGCTGCGCTGGCCGGCGCCCACACCGCCGGGCGACCGGCCAGAGCCCGCGGCCAGCCGGCCCTCGACCTGGCCCGGCCGGCCGACCCGCGCGACCGCCGCTCAGCTCTTCATGAACACGAACTGTTGCTCGGCGCTGCCGTCACAGCGCTGACTGACGAGCACCGCACCCGGCCTGGTGTCGCCGTCGATGATGCCGAGGCAGCCGTTCGGCACGCCCGGCACGTACAGCTTGACTCGGGGAAGATCGACCGACGCGGCCCGCCCCATCGTCGTTTCCACCAGCTCCAGGTCGAACTCCTGGTCGCCGGGCGCCGTCCCGCAGCTCTGCGACGTGACCACATAGCCGTCGCTGTTCGGATTGACGGTGAAGCAGCCGATGCGCGCGTCGGGATATCTCCAGAGAATGCGGTATCGACCGCTGGGTTGATGCTCCAGCCAACTCAGCGTCGGCGTGGCGGTCGCGCAGTTGTGAGTCACCACGGCAGCCTTTCCGGAGGTACGGAACTGGGGCCCTTCGCCGAGGCACAGGTTTGCCGATGCGGTAAAGACGGGCAAGATCCGGTACGCGCCGTCCGCCAGCAACGCGTCGGTATCGATCTCGGCCAGGTCGCCGTCCGGCACGATCGCGAGCGGATCCGAGTCCCGCTCGTCGCCTCTGTCGGGCCGCAGTGCCCGGGCGATACCCCCGGTGGCCACGACGACCAGCAGGAGGGCCAGGACACCGAGGAGGACCCGGGAGGCCCAGCCAGCACGGAACACCAGGGGCGGCACGAGGTCGCGCAGGTGCAGGGACCCCGATTCGGCCGAGCCGCCGGTCCGGAACGGTGCGCGGCGGCGGTGCAGGCCGACCCAGGCACTAGGCTCCTGCCGTGCCCTCACCATGCTGGCGAGCTGCCCGTCGGTGAACCCGACGCGGGGCTTCCCCGGTTTCTCCAGCGGCGCCGGAAAAACCGGTTCGATCGCCACCGCAGCAATGCCCGGAACGGGCTCGAACGGAACGACCGCGCCTGTGGCCAGCGTTTCGACCAGCGCTTCAGCCGGCGTTTCGGCCAACGTTTCGGGCAGTGGCTCGACCGGCATCTCAACCGGCGTTGCGATTGGTGAATCAGGCGGTGAGTCAGGCAATGAGTCAGACGGTGAGTCAGACGGCGAGTCAGACGGCGAGTCAGACGGTGAGTCAGACGGTGAATCAGACGGTGAATCGGGCGTAACGGTCATGGCAGCCGTCGATGCCGGCGACGGCGCGGCCAGGAGTTGCCCGGCCCCATCGACCCCATCGACCCCCGCCTCTGCCGCCGCGTCCACCGTCTCCTCGGCCGCAGCTGTCGAACCTTCCGCAGCCTTCACCGGCTCGCGCGCAAGCTGGACCGAATTGACGGAATCGGGTGTGTGGTTCGCTGTGGCGAGCGGTTGCCGTTGCTCCGGTGGCAGGGTCACCGAGGGTGTGCCGGCGTTCGCCGCCGCGATCCGCTTCCGGGCCGCGACCCACTCGGACACCATGTCGTCGTCGCCGCCACAGGCCCGCACGAAGGCCGCGACCAACTCCTCACGGGGGAGTCGAGCTCGCGACAGCGCGGTCGCGAGCGTGCTGTGCGGCAGGACCGCGCCGGCCTCCGAGGCCCGCGTCTCCAGTTGCCGGAACGTCTGCCCGGACCACTCCCGCAGCGCACGGAGACTCGCCACGAAATCGGCGGCGGTCATCGCCGCGGCCGGGTCGGTCAGCGCACCGTCATATGTGGACATCGTCATGTCCCTTTCATGCGAAGCTACTGCCTCGGTTGTGCATGCATCATCTAAGCGGATCAGCGCCGAACAGCGCCACCCATTCCGGATCTCGGCGACATGAGCTCAACTGAGACCCGCGCCGGGACGGGCCCAGCCGGAGACCCCCGAAACGGGATGCGCCTGGCGTAAACCGCTGCGCCGGCTTGTCAGCGGGGCAGCTCGATTTGTCTGGGGGTTTGTGGGTCGCCCGCTGCCGCCGAGGTCGCCGGCAATGCTGGAAGACCTTTTCGATCCGGAAATCGCTGAGCACGCGGTTGCCGTCCGTAACGGATGGTGTCCCATTGTTGAAGGCGGCGGGGATACCAGGTTGCTGCAGGCCATGCGGGGTTCGTCGCGGCGATGACGGCTTGGGACTTCCGCGCCGCCGAACTGGGCGTCGTCGAGTGCGACGTGGAGTTCCTGCGGGTCCGCGCGATGCACAGGCCCCGGCTTCTCAAGCGCTGCGCGCGAGGAGCCGGACCGCGCGCGGCGCGTTGCGCCGGGCCGGATAGGTCGAGCGGACCAGCGCGAGGGCCCACGCCATCCGCGCCACCGCCGTCTCCGGGTGGTCACCGAACTCGCCGGCGACCTGGGCAGCGCAGCCCTTGATGCCGACCCGCCGCAGCGTGCTCACCACGGCCGCGCGGACCTCGTCGCTCTTCGGCGCCTGCGAGCACTGCAGGTAGGAAACGAACAAGGCCTCGGCCCGCACCGCCTCGAATGTCGTAGTTGCCATCTCATACCCCTTGGTGTGTGTCCCTGACACCACCAACGCTAGAAGCGTCCGATGTGTTCGGGCTCACGGTTTCATGCCACCGTCGCGCAACTGTCACCCAGCGTGTGGTGGTGCGGCGGCGTGGGGGCTGTGACAGGGTTGGCGCGTGTCGTTGACCCCTTCCGGTCCGGTCCGGCTGCACCGGGCCGCGCGCATCGAGGACGCCTTCCACGACGTGCTGGAGCGTCGCCTCCGGCTGCGCGGGTGGAAGGTGGCCGTCACGCCGTACACCGGCTACGGCGCCCCCGGCTGGGTCCGCGTGCTCGGCCGGGTCCTGCTCACCCGCATCGACCCGAAGCCCGGCAAGCGCCCCAAGAAGCTGCGCGGCTGGCGCTCGTTCACCGCCGTCTCCGTGGCGAACGCGCTGGTCCGCATCACCGCCGGCGACCGCAGCTGCGAGGTGCGCAGCGACCGGGGCGGCTTCATCGACACCGTGATCGAGGCCGAGCTCGCCCCTGGCTGGGCCACCGTCACCCTCGAGTGCGAGGACAGCGCCCCTGTCGAGGCCCCGGTGCGCATCGTCGACCCGTCCGTGCGCTTCGGCGTCATCTCCGACGTCGACGACACCGTCATGGTCACCACCCTGCCCCGCCCCCTGCTGGCCGCCTGGAACACCTTCGTCCTCGACGAGCACGCCCGCGCCTCCGTCCCCGGCATGGCGGTCCTGTACGAGCGCCTGGTCAACGCCAACCCCGGCGCGCCGGTCTTCTACCTGTCGACCGGCGCCTGGAACGTGGCCGCCACGCTGACCCGCTTCCTGTCGCGCCACCTGTACCCGGCCGGCCCGCTCCTGCTGACCGACTGGGGCCCGCAGCCGGACCGGTTCTTCCGCAGCGGCCAGGCCCACAAGCGCGCGACCCTGGCCCGGCTGGCCGAGGAGTTCCCCGACGTCCGCTGGCTGCTGGTCGGCGACGACGGCCAGCACGACCCAGAGATCTACGCCGAGTTCGTGGCCGAGCACCCGCAGAACGTGGCGGCCGTGGCGATCCGGCACCTGTCCCCGACCCAGGCGGTGCTCGCGGGTGGCTTCCCGACGCCCGCCGGCAGCACCCGCCGCCTCCCTGCCGACGCCGGCGCCGCACAGCGCTGGTTGAGCGCCCCGGACGGCGCCGGCCTGTGGCGCCTGCTCCGCGACACCGAGATGCTCTGAGCACTCCACAACGCGAAGAGCCGGGGCGCGTCGCCCCGGCTCTTCCCGTTCGGTGATGCGTGGCCCCGCAGGGCCGTCGCCTTACAGCTGCGCGTAGTCCGGCGCCTCGGCGCGGGTCGTGGCGCGGGCGCCGAGACCGATCGAGTCGTAGTCCTCACGGCTGATGCCGCGCAGGACGAAGGCCCAGATGATGCCGATGACGGCGACCACGCCGTAGGCGGTCGGGAAGGCCCAGACGGCGGCGTTCTCGGCGCCGGGAGCGAAGCCGAGCAGGCCGCCGAAGTTGTCCACGACGAGCCAGATGATGTAGCCGAGCGCCGCCGAGGCCAGGACCGGGGCGATGAGCCGGGACCAGGCGCCTTCGCCACGCGCGTCCTTCAGGAAGAACCCGATGACCGACAGCGAGGTCGCGAAGACCAGGAACAGCACGCCGACGCCGCCGGAGGTGCCCAGCCAGAAGAACAGGTTGAGCATCGGGTCCCAGCCCTGGACCGCGAAGAGCACGAGCACGACGAACGCGATCAGGGTCTGGAAGATCGAGCCGGACACCGGGGCGCCGGAGCGGGCCCGGGTGCGGCCGAAGAACGCCGGGAGCACCCGCTCGCGGCCGAGCGCGAAGGCGTAGCGCGCGGTCGTGTTGTGGTAGCTCAGGGCCGCGGCCGCGATGCTGGTGGTCAGCAGGACGAGGCCGAGGTCGGCGGCCCACGCGCCGCCCTTCTCGGCGAGGGTCGGGAAGAACGGACCGCCGGCGGAGGCGATGTCTGGTTGCTGCGCCAGCGGAACGAGGGCGTCCACGCCGATGCTGACCGCGGCGGCCCAGCTGGTGATGGCGTAAGAGACGACCATGACGGCGAGGCCGAGGAAGGTGGCGAGGGCAACCGTCCGGTTCTTGCTGCGCGCCTCCTCGGCGAAGACCGGCGCGGCCTCGAAGCCGACGAAGGCGGTGACGCACACGGCGAACGCCGGTCCGGCCGCGTCCGTCAGCGAGCCCCAGGTCCAGGGTTCGAGGCTGACGCCGCCCTCGGCCGGGTTGCTCAGGAAGATGAAGTCGAAGATCGTCACGGCGATGAGCTCGGCGCCGAGCAGGACCATGAGTACCTTGCTGTTGACGTCGACGCGCAGCAGGCCGAGGATCGCGATGAACAGCCACAGCGCGAGCGCCAGGATCCACCAGTCGACGTTCAGGTCCGCCTTGTCCGCGAGGATCAGCGAGCCGAAGAAGCCGAACGCGCCGTAGAGGCCGATCTGCAGCAGGTTGTAGGCCAGCAGCGCGACGAGCGAGCCGCCGACGCCGAGCGGGCGGCCGAGGCCCTGGGCGATGTAGCTGTAGAACGCGCCGGCGTTGGTGATGTGCCGGGACATGGCGACGTAGCCGAAGCTGAACAGCGCCAGGACCAGGGCGATGATGACGAAGGCGAGCGGGAAGCCGGTGACACCGACCCACCCCCACGCCGAGGAGACGAGGGCGCCGACCACCATGAGGGGGGCGGCCGCCGTGAGGGCGAACATGATGACGGACGGCACGCCGAGACGGTCCCGGGCCAGCGCCTGTGATACCACGCTCGGTCGCGCAGGCGACGTTGCGGACATCGGTCCTCCAGGGGGTTGATGAGGGGGAAGGGGGGAAGAGAGTCCGCTAGCCGCGCTGCGACAGCACCGAGTCACCCACCGCGGACTCGACCTGATGGATCAGGTCGCGCAGCGGCGGGGGCAGGGCGCTGACCGCCTGTTGCAGTCGTTTGACGCTGGTCTGGTCGGTGTCCCACAGGACGTGACCGGACAGGCCGGTCGCGTCGGCCAGGCCGGCGAGGGTGGTGTCGGCGACCCGCATCGGCTCGTGGCCGGTGAGCAGGCGGCGCAGCCGCACCACCCGGCCCGCCGGGAGGTTGATGTCGGTGGGCACCCATCGGGTCGTGGTGCGCAGCAGCCGCCGCACCTGGGTCTGCTCGACCAGCCCGACGCGGGCGAGCCGCTGGCCGACCGCGTCGACCGCGGTCTGGCCGAGGAAGAGCAGCCACGTGCGGATCTCGCGGTGCTGCGTCTCAGCGATCATGGTGGCGAGGTTGGTGTGCGCCAGGGGGTCCGAGGGAGGTTCACGGCTGAGGACCCTGAGCCGGTCGCCCTCGCAGACGATCCGCTGCTCCAGGACCAGCTCGCCGAGCATCGCGCCGGCGAGGCCGAGCTCGACCGCCCGCTGCGACAGGCGGGACCGCCCGTCCCGGTCGTCGTGCGCGATCAGGAAGAAGTCATCTGCAAGCAGCATCCGCCCGCACTCCTCGAAGAGGGCAGGGTGCAGGCGCCACGAACCTCAGCCTGGCGCACCGTCACCACACTTCCGTCTTCAGCTCAATCTGGATCCGAGAAATCTCACCGACCCAACGCGAAAGCATGCACTGCGGGACAGTTGCTCCGCAACTTTCGTAATGAGGATTTGAATTACTGGCGACCTGGCAAAGTGATATTGACGCCCTGCTCGGCCGGCCGGCGCTACCGAGCGTGAGGAGACGTAATTCGGGTTCAAACGTCAACCATTCGCACCGTGGGTAACATTCGGAACCGTACGGCCGCGGCATTGTTGAGCTTTATCCGCTGATGATTGCGGTACAGAAGCCAACCGTCGATATTGCGCTGGGTAACCGCCGGCGCACACGCGGACGGGCCGGCTCCCACACGGCGCGTGATGAGAGCCGGCCTCACGTCGTTCGGTCAGGCGATCGACTCGGCCGCCTCGTCGACAGCCTCGAGCAGCTCCTCCAGGGCGTAGCCGCCGTCGTGCCGTACTCCGTTGATGAAGAACGTCGGCGTGCCGTTGACCCCGCTGCGGACCCCACCGACGAAGTCGCGGCGGACCCGGTCGAGATGGACGTGCCCGCCGACCTCGTCGGCGATCTCCTCCGACGGCAGCCCGAGGCGCTCCACCCCGACCATCAGCTGGCGCGGGTTGATGCTGCGCTGGTGTTCGAAGAGCCAGTCGTGCACCGGCCAGAACTTCCCCCTGACGGCGGCCGCCTCGGCGACCTCCGCGGCGAGGTCGGCGTAGGGGTGCACGTTGGTGAGCGGGAAGTGCCGGTAGCTGTAGCGCACCGTCTCGTGCCGCAGCCGCAGCAGGTCCTGCACGATGGTGTGCGCCATGCCGCAGTACGGGCACTGGTAGTCGCCGTACTCCACCAGCGACACCGGCCCGTCGGACAGGGTGTGGTCCTCGGCGCCGACCGGCACCACCAGCCGGGCGACGGTGACCTGGAACGGGGTCGTGGTCACAGCACCGGCCGCCGTTCGCTGTCGAGGCCGTCGAGCGCGTTGAGGATCCCCTCGGCGCCCGGGTTGACCCCGGCCGGCACCACCTGGCTCCAGGTGACCATGCCGTCGCCGTCGAGCACGAAGAGGGCCCGCTGGCAGACCCCGCTGCGATCGTCGTAGACGCCGTACCGGCGGGCGACCTCCCCCTTGGGTTCGAAGTCCGCCAGCAGCGGGAACGTGATCCCCCGGTCCTCAGCGAACGCCCGGTGCGACCAGACGTTGTCCACGGAGATGCCCACGACGCCGGCGTTGTAGCGCTCGAACTCCGGCATGACCGCCTGGTAGAGCGTCATCTGGTCGCCGCAGACCGGGCTCCAGTCGGCCGGGTAGAAGGCGAGCACCGCCGGGCGGCCGCGCAGCTGCGACGAGCCGAGCCGGTGGTCGGGTGCGGAGGGCAACTCGAAGTCAGGCGCCCGCTGCCCGGCGTGCAGCGCCGCCGGGGGCATGGGCGCAGATACAGATCCGCTCATCCCTCAACGGTTCGCCGCGGCGCCGCGCGGCGGGTCACTAGGCCGGGGTGACCGTGTTGACCTTCAACGGGCTGCCGGTGCACGGCGACTCGAAGCCCGGGTCCGGCAGGCCGGTGACCTTGACCCGCTGGCCGGCGCGCAGCCCGGCGGCGGACGGGCCGACCAACACCCACACGATCTTGTCGGTGACCAGCTCGACGCAGGCACCGTCGATGCGGACCTGGCCGGTCGTGGTGAGCACGGTGAAGTCGTCGGTCGGCTCGTGGGGCGCGGTGGTCTTCGGTACCCCGGACGGCAGCGTGATCACCGAGTCGCCGGGGGTGGGCGCGGCCTTCGAGCCCGAGGCGGACGGTGCGGGGGTGCCGGAGGGGGCCGCCGAGACCGACGGTGGCGGCGCGGCGGCCCGGTCGGCGGGCCTGGCGGCGCAGCCGGAGACGGAGAGGGCGGTGACGGCGAGGAGGAGGCCCAGTGCTCGGTTCATGGCACTTGGACCTCCTCCCGCCGTGCGCGGTTCCGCGCGGTGACCAATCAGCGGCTAGCGGTTCAGCCGGTGATGCGGATCTTCATGCTGGTGCCGTCGGTCGAGACAACCTTGATCTTGACACCGTGATTGGGGACCTTGACGCCGTAGTACGTGCTGGTGGCGGGGTCCTCACGGTAGTAGTTCTTGCTGTCGTCGAACGTGGCGTTGCCGGCCTGGCCGCGGATGTAGCTCGCGGTGCTGTTCGGGCCGTAGTGCAGCGTGAACGAGCTGGCCTTGGTCAGGCCGAACGTCGCGTCGTAGCCCTGGATGCGCGGACGCCACGGGGTGCCGTCCAGCTTGTAGATCAGGTCGGGGTGCGCGTCGACGGGCAGGATCCGGCCACCGCCGTGGTGCTGGCTGGTGTTGTTGTCCGAGTACGACGTGTCCCAGTAGGTCACCAGGAGGCCGGCCTCGTACGGGAAGTGCTCGACGAAGTCGGGCCTGTCGGCGAAGCCGAAGTTGTACGGGCCCGCCTTGAGGTACTGGTCCCAGGACGTGTACGTACGGTTCGACGCGATGTAGAAGTTGTCGTACTCGGTGGTCAGCGCGCTGCCCTGGGCGGTGAAACCGACCGCGGTCCAGCCGTTGGCCCCGGCCTCGGCACCGTCGGCGAAGACCGTGGTCGCGCCGTTGGTCACCTTGATGTCGTCGACGAAGAAGCCCTGGCCGACAGCGGCACCGTCGGTGAAGTAGTGGAACCGCAGGCCGACCGTCTTGCCCGCGTAGGCGGACAGGTCGAAGGTCGCCGGCACGAAACCCGCGCTGGTGCCGTCGATGCCGTTGCCCTCGGCCGCGGTGGTGATCGAGCCCGGGATCGACTGGTACCCGGTGCCGTCATCCACCTCGACGTACGCGTAGTCGCACGCGTCGGGGCCGCAGTCCTCGATGTCCCACGCCGCCTTGAAGCTCAGCGTCGACGTGCCCGCAGGCAGCGTCACGGTGCGGGTCAGCGAGTTGTTGAGGTTGTTGCCGGAGCCGCTCCACCACGACTTGGTGCCTTCCGGCGGGGTCGGCAGCGGCGTGACGATCTGCTTCTTCGGCAGGACCACCACGACGGCCTGGGCCTTCTTGCTGTTGTACTCGTGCGGCCCGAGGTCCAGCGTCTTGTTCTGCCCGGCCACGACGATCTCGTAGTCGAGCCAGCCGAGCTGCAGCTTGTCCCACGCGCCGAGGTCGGCGGCGCGGTCGGCGATGTTGTTGTCGCCCGCCTTACTGACCCGGCTCTGCGCCATGATGGTCCACCAGTTGACCGGGTTCTCGGCGTTGCCGCCGGCGCCCGAGGTGTCGTAGTGGTCCGGCAGGCCGAGGTCGTGGCCGTACTCGTGCGCGAACACGCTCAGGCCGCCGTTCTCGGGCTGGATCGTGTAGTCACGCACCCACAGACCGGTGGTGCCGATCTGCGTGCCGCCCATCTGGTTGAACGACGGGCCGCTGGTGAAGTTCTGGAACGCCGCCCAGCGGTGGCTCCAGATCGCGTCCTCACCCTGGTACGGGTCGCCATCGGCCTGGTCGCCACCGGAGTGGACGATCTGGAAGTGGTCGATGTAGCCGTCGGGCTCGTTGAAGTCGCCGTCGCCGTCGTAGTCGAAGCGGTCCCACTGGTCGTAGGAGGCGAGGGCGTCCTTGATCTGCGCGTCGGTCTTGCCCTGGGCCTGCTGGCCGGCGACCCACGCGTTGATCGCGTCCTGAATGAGGTACCAGGTGTTGCTGCAGACGTTGCTGCCGCACGGGTAGCCGTTGCTGCGGCCGTACCGGGCCTCGTTGTACGGGACCTTGACCCAGTCGGTGACGAGCCCTTCGACGCTGTAGCGGCCCGAGGACTGCTTCTCGTAGTACGTCTTCAGCGACTCCGCACCGCTGCCGGTGGCGAAGTACTTGTTGTAGAAGTACTGCTGGCTGAAGTCCTGTTCCCACACGGTCGAGTTGTCCACCGACCGGTCGGGGGCGGGGATCTGGTTGTGCAGCGGCCCGTCGAACACCACGGGTCCCGGGGTGGCGGCGCTGGTGTCCTGGTCCGGGTAGCTCGGGTGCCGCTGGTTGCCGAACTCGGCGAGGACGACGAAGATCTTGTCGGTCTTCTCGCGGCTCAGCTCGACGTACTGGTCGACGCGGGCCTTCTTGGTCTTGGTGTCGCCACCCTTGCCGGTCTGGCCCTTCTTGCCGATCTTCACGACCGTGCTGGATCCACGCTTCTCCGGCGTCGCCTGGCCGCTCAGGATCTGCGAGATCGCGACCTCACGGGATTCGCGCCGCTTGTCCTCCAACGGGTTAGGCAGCTCGTCGGAGGGTGACGCGGCGTCGGCTACGGACGGTTCCCCGGACGCCGGCACCGCATATGCGGCACCACCACCGGCGAACACCCCCATACCCGACGCAAGCGTGAGACTCAGAAGTCCCACGGTCAACTTACGCACAGGTACCTCCCTGGTGGGGCGAAAGCACCCAGGCATGATGTCGATGCCTCGATGCACCTGTCGCGAGAGACTAGGGGGTCACCGGTATCTGTAAAGATCAACAACCGGGTATGCGCATAGGTGCAAGGGTCAAAGCAAGGGTGAATCCGGCTATTGAGCGCGGTCTCTCAATGCGGCGAGATCGCGGACGATCACGTGCAGGCGGCCGGTCTGGATCCAGCCCTCCTCACGCAGCGTGCGCAACGCCTTCGTGACCGCCTCGCGGGACGACCCGGTCCAGCCGGCGAGCTCGTCCTGCGACAGCGGCAGGTTGATGCGCAGCCCCTCCTCGGTCCGCTCGCCGAAGCGCTCGGCGAGCTCCACCAGGCGGGCCGCGACCCGGCCGGTGGTGTCGTAGGCGCCGAACTCGACCCGCTTGCGGTCCGCGTCGCGCACCCGGCCGATCAGCTCCCGCATCAGCAGCATCGACACGCGGGCGTGGCTCAGCAGGTACCGCTCGAACTCCGGGGTCGGCACGGCCAGCGCGGTCACCGGCTCCAGCGCGGTCACGGTCGCCGACATCGGGCCGCCGTCGACCGCGGAGAACTCGCCGAGCAGCGCCCCGGGGCCGCGCACGGCGAGGACCACCTCGGTGCCGGACGCGGTGTCGGAGGAGACCTTTACCCGTCCGGTCCGCAGCACGATCACCGACTCCGACGGGCTCGCCTCGCGGTAGATGACCGCGCCGCGCTTCCACTGGCGGCGGTGCCCGGCCGCCTCGAGCGCGGCCTGCTCGCCGGTGCTCAGCCGGTCGAAGAACTCGGTCACGAGTGCAGAGTCTCCACCACATATGCCCGGACTGTCTGTCGGCGTCCTTTCACTTCCAGGTCGCCGAGCGGAGTCGCGACCGCGCCGCGGAGCGCGTCGAAGGTGGCGCCGCCGATCACCACCTGGCCGGGCTCGGCGATCGTCTGCAGCCGGGCCGCGACGTTGACGGCGTCGCCCATCGCGTTGAAGCCGCGCAGCAGCTCGCTGCCGATGTTGCCGACCAGCGCCGGGCCGGTGTTGGCGCCGACCCGGAACCTCGGCCAGCCGGGGTGCCCGGCGGCGATCGCGCGGACCGCGTCCTGCATCTGCAGCGCCGCACGGACCGCCCGCGTCTCGTGGTCGTGCTGCCGGGCGGGGGCGTTGAACAGCGCCAGCAGCGCGTCGCCGACGAACTGCACGATCGTGCCGCCGTTGTCGAGGATGCAGGGCACCGCGACGCCGTGGTACCGGTTGAGCATCTCGACGATCTCGCCCGGCTCGACGGCCTCGGAGAACGTGGTGAAGCCACGCAGGTCGGCGAAGAGGGCGGTCACGTCGACCAGCTGCCCGCCGAGCGCGGCCTGGTCGGGGTCGGCGAGCAGGGCCGCCGCGACGTCCGGCGACATGTACTGGCGGAAGAGCGTGGCCAGCTCGCCGTACAGGCGCGCGTTCTCCAGGCCGATCGACAGCTGGTTGGCCAGGGTCGCGCGCAGCTCGGGCCGGCCGCCGCCGGGGATCCGCACGCCGCCGGCGACCTGGCCCTTCACCGTCAGCGGCAGCACGTCCTCGCCGGTGACGGCGGGCACGCCGGCGCGGACCAGGCCGACCTCGACGGCGCCGAACGAGGGCCGCACCGCGGCCACCGCCGAGCGCAGGAACTCCTCCTCGCCGGCACCGACGCGGGCCTGCTCGCCGACGGTGACGAGGGCGCCGAGCCGGCCGGACAGGTCCCGCTCGGCGAGCAGCGCGGCGGCCGCCCGGTCCAGGACCTCCGCCTGCTTCTCGGTCAGGCCGAAGCGCTCCGCCATCCGCGCCGCCAGCCGCTGCGGGCGGCCGCCCGCCTCCGACTCCTGCAGCGCGGTGACGAGCTCCTCCAGGGCCGTCTCGTACTGCGCGCGGATCCGGCGGGTGGTCTCGGCGACCGCGATGCCATCGAAGAGTCCGGCCGCGCTGCCCTCGCGGCGGTACTGCACGTACGCGGAGTACCCGACGAACAGGAACGCCGCGGTGAGGATCAGGTGCCACTCCCACCACGACAGCCGCCACTTGTCCGCCAGGGTCACCGCCAGCATCGCCTCGGCGAGCAGCGCGAACGCGGTCACCACGGAGATCAGCACCGCGCCCGGCGCGCGCCGGTACAGCAGGTAGAAGCGCACCGCGGCGACGAGGTACAGCGCGACCGCGGCGTAGGAGGCGACGACCATCGGCCCCTCGACGTCGCGGACCTGGGTCTGCCGGTCCAGCGGCGGCAGGTCCAGCAGCGACACCACGATCCAGGCGAAGAGCACCAGCGCCAGCACCGGCCGCAGGACGACCTGCCAGGGAGTGATGCCGGCCGGCAGCCGCAGCGACGACAGCAGCGCGAGCACGGCGCCGATGATCAGGCCGACCGCCATCGCCGAGTCGAATCCGGCGTTGGGGTGCGCGATGAGGACCTTCGGCGTGGCAAGCGCGTGCGCGAACAGGAATCCGGCGCCGGAAAGGAACACCAGCGAGACGAGAAACAGCCGCCCGTCCTGCCGGCTGCGCGCGGCGACGCTCATTGCCGCGCCGATTGCGATGTTGACCGCGGCGACGGTGAGCACCAGCCAGAAATGGGTGTCGTGATGCTGCCAGATCACGTCCGCCCCGGGCCTGGTCAGCAGCAGCCACAGCCCGGCCAGGGGCAGTGCGAGGTGGGTCGCCCACACGAGGACACGAGGCATCGAACGCACCATTCTCGAAAGCTGGTCACTTTGGCGACATTGCAGCAGTTGCGTTGTGCGTCTTTGGACGCAGACACCGTACGCCAACCTCGGTCTCATATTCACGAAGCACCTGACGGGTGCGATCAACTGTGGGAGTTACCGATGAAGTTCAAGGCACCGCTCGTCACGCTCGGCGCCGGACTTGTTGTCGCCGGCGTCCTGTACACGCTCAATGTCGACCTCAGCAACGATGTCGAGAAGAACAAAGCAGCGGCGAACCAGGCGGCGACCACCGCCGCGCCGGCGCCCGCGGCCTCCACGCAACCCGCGGCGGACCCGCCGCCGAGCAGCGCCCCGGCCTCCGGCACGCCGGCCGGCGACGGCAGCGGCAACGCCGCCCAGCAGGGCACGGTCACCTACGCCGGCGCGGTCGACGGCGGCGCGGCGTCGCTGGCCATCGTCGTGAACAACGGCAAGGCGATCGCCTACGTCTGCGACGGCAAGAAGGTCGAGGCGTGGCTCAACGGCACCATGGCCAACGGGCAGGTCGACCTCACCGGCGCCAAGGGCAGCCTGAAGGGCACCTACGGCGGCGGCCAGGTCAAGGGCACCGTCACGGCCGCCACGAAGTCGTGGGGCTTCACCGTCAAGGTCGCCGCCCCGCCCTCCGGCCTGTACCGCTCGGCGGCCTCACTGCGGAACAAGCTCGACGCCAGCTGGGTCGTGCTGCCCGACGGCCGGCAGGTCGGCGTCCAGACCAGGAACGGCGAGACCAGCGAGGCACCGCCGTTCGACGTGAACAGCAGGACCGCCACGGTCGACGGGACCAAGGTCCCGATCGAGGCGGGCAACCCCAACGCCAGCTCCGGTTACTGAGAGGAGAGCCGTCACCATGTCCCCGGATGAGACCCAGACCGCTCCGGTCATCCAGCCCACCAGCCCGAAGACGGCCGCGGCCCTCATCGTGCCGGTGCTGGTCGCCTGCTTCGTCGCCGGCGCCCTCGGCGTCTACGGCAAGGTGCACGAGCCGACCAACCTGGCGGTGAACGTCGCCGGCTTCTCCAGCCCGCAGACGGTCAAGGTGTGGCTCGCCACCCTCGCCTTCGCGCTCGCCGTCGTGCAGCTGTTCACCGCGCTCGTCATGTACGGCAAGATCCCGCTGCGCAACGCGGCGTGGCTCGGCGGGGTGCACCGCTGGTCGGGCCGGCTGGCGTTCATCGCGTCGATCCCCGTCGCCCTGCACTGCCTGTACGCGCTGGGCTTCGCGGACTTCGACACCCGGGTGCTCATGCACTCGCTGCTCGGCTGCTTCTTCTACGGCACCTTCGCCGCCAAGATGCTGATCCTGGCCAAGAAGGGCGTCCCCAACTGGGCGCTGCCGCTGTTCGGCGGCCTCGTCTTCACCGCGCTGTCCGGCCTGTTCGTCACCTCCGCGCTGTGGTTCTTCACCACATTCGGCGTCAAGATCTGAAAGGGATCGAAGAACCATGAGCAACCCGACTCGACGGACCCTGCTGGCCGGCGTCGGCGCGGCCGGCCTCACCGCGGCCCTCACGGGCTGCGCGGCCTACGGCGACACCGGCACCGACACCGCCGCGCCCGCCCCGGCGGGCGACACCGGCGGCGGGACCGGCGTCACGGGTGCGGCTGGCGGTGGCGCGCCGGCCGGCGGTGGCGGCGGCTTCGCGAAGACCTCCGACATCCCCGTCGGCGGCGGCAAGGTCTTCGAGGATCAGAAGATCGTGGTGACCCAGCCGACCGCCGGCCAGTTCAAGTGCTTCACCGCGGTGTGCACGCACGCCGGCTGCGTCGTGGGAGACGTCTCCGGCGGCACGATCAACTGCCCGTGCCACGGCAGCAAGTTCAAGGTCGCGGACGGTTCGGTCGCGAACGGCCCGGCCAGCAAGGCGCTCAAGGCCGTCGCGATCAAGGTCGACGGCGACGCCATCTCCAAGGCATAGCTCCCACAGGGCCGGCTGCCCGGGTCACGTCCACAGTGGACGGCGCCCGGGCAGCCGGCTTTTCCAGAATTCCTCCGGATCCAGGTAACCCGATCGGGGCGGGGTGGCGTTTATAGCGGTCACTGGTACACATCACGGGAGGACCACCACCATGCACCGCACCGCCTGCGGTTCCAGGCCGACGACCGGCGCCCCGACGTGGTGCCGGGCGGGTCCGCCTCGGCGTCGGCGCCGCCCTCCGCCGCCTCCTCGCCGGCCGCGTCCTCGCCGACGTCGCGGGCGCCGTCCGCCGCGGACGGCATCCCCGGTGAACTGTCGTTCCTCACGCTCACGGCCGGCAAGCCGATCGAGCTGCGCCGGTACGTCGGCGGCGCGCCGCAGACCGTCACCTTCGGCACCGCGACCAGCAAGGACGTCTACGCGACCCCGTCGCCGGACGGAACCCGGCTGGCGGTCAACACCCCGCCGGACCGGGACCGGATCGCCCCGGGCGACCTGGTCGTCGTGGACGGCGGCGGGGCCCGGCGGACCGTCGCGCGCAACGTACGGTGGGACGGCGGCAACACCGTCGTCTGGAGCCCCGACGGTGCGACACTCATCGCCGGCGGCGCCCGGTACGACGCCGCGTCCGGGGTCAGGACCCCGCTCGCCGGCGAGCCGCGGTACCTGGCCTACTCCCCGGGCGGGACGACCATCGCGTACCTCTCGCAGGAGCGGCCGGACGCCGTCACGGTCTCGGGCGTGGACGGGGGCTCGCCGCGGACCGTGCCCGTGACCGGGCTGGCCGAGTGCGAGCTGACCGCCGGGTGCCCGACCTCGGTGCAGGCGGTCTCCGACGACGGCCGGTACGTGGCGCTGGGCAACGTCAACAGCGACCCGGGTCACCAGTACCAGACCGCCCTGGTCTACGACACGGTCGCCAAGCAACGCGTGGCGCTGGGCCGGATCGAGCACGCCTGGTTCCGCGCGGACGGCGCGGTCGTCGTCACCTCATCGCAGGTGAAGGTCTTCGACAAGGCGTGGAAGGTGGTGCACACCTACCCGTTGCCGGCGCACGACCCGCAGGCCGTCATGTTCTACCGGGACTGAGGAAGTCGAGCAGCGACCCCGTGTACGGGGCGCCGCCGGACCAGAGGCTCAGGGTCGGGCAGGTGGGCGGCGGCAGCGGCACGGCGTCGATGACGACCAGGTGGGTGACCTTCGTCGGGTGCTCCAGGGCCAGCCGCGCGGCGACGTGGGCGCCGAGGTCGCGGCCGACGGCGGCGAAGCTGTCGTGGCCGAGCGAGTGCATGAGCGCCAGGCTGTCCAGGGCCATCTCGTGCACGAGGCGCGGCCACGGCTCGCCGGTCTCGCGGATCGAGCCGCCGTAGCCGCGCAGGTCGGGCCGGACCACGGTGTGCGCGGCGGCGAGGAGCGCGGCGAGCTCGTCCCACGCGTCCAGGGTGCCGGCGTGCCCGTGCAGGAGCAGCACCGGCGGGCCGGCGCCCTCGCGGCGGACGCGCAGCGTCACGTCCCACAGGTCGACCCGGTCCTCATCCACGTCCATCACGTACCCAACTGGCGCGCCGGCGGTGCACGTACCACCGGCATGGGTGCAGCCAGTAGACCCTAGTCGCTCAACGGGAGGGTGACGCGGAACGTGGCGCCCTCCCCCGGCGCGGTGCGCAGGGTCACCGTGCCGCCGTGCGCCGTCACCAGGGCACTGACGATCGACAGGCCCAGGCCGGAACCGCCGTGCGCGCGGGTCCGGCTCGGGTCGGTGCGGTAGAACCGCTCGAAGACCCGCTCGGCGTCCTGCGCGGTCATGCCCGGCCCGTTGTCGGCGACCTCGAGGACCGCGTCACGGCCCTCGGTGCCGACGAAGACGGTGATTTCGGTACCGGCGGGGGTGTGCGTCAGCGCGTTGGCGATCAGGTTCTGCAGCACCTGCCGGAGCCGGGTCTCGTCGCCCCGGACGATGGCCGGCTCGACGTCGTCGTCGTCACCGCCCTGGGTGC
The DNA here is from genome assembly GCF_040654515.1 of Dactylosporangium sp. NPDC050688. Lineage (NCBI taxonomy): Bacteria > Bacillati > Actinomycetota > Actinomycetes > Micromonosporales > Micromonosporaceae > Dactylosporangium > Dactylosporangium sp. NPDC050688. The sequence continues at coordinate 96,814 of NZ_JBFAIC010000033.1, read as the reverse complement.
GCAGCCGCAGCTTGTGGTCGTGCGCGGTGACCCGGGCGTCGATGAGCGCGTCGGTGGCCAGCGCCAGCAGGTCGACCTGCTTCTTCTCCAGCGGCCGCTGCTGGTCCATCCGGGCGAGCAGCAGCAGGTCGTCGACGAGCAGACCCATCCGGGTGGCGTGGTGCTCGATCCGCCCGACGTTCTCGTCGGCGCGGCCGGACTGCCGGTGCAACTCGGCGAAGCCGCGGATCGACGTGAGCGGGGTGCGCAGCTCGTGGCTGGCGTCGGCGACGAACCGCCGCATCCGCTCCTCCGACGCGAGCGCCGCCTCCTCGGAGGCCCGGCGCTCCTCGAACGCCGTCTCGATCTGCCCCAGCATCGTGTTCAGGGCGGTCGACAGGCCGCCGACCTCCGTGCGCGGGTCCGCCTCCGGTACGCGCCGCGTCAGGTCGCCGGCCGCGATCGCCTCCGCGGTCTGCTCGACCTCGACGAGGGGGCGCAGGCTGGACCGGACGAGCAGGTACGCGACGACCGCGAGCAGCACCAGTACCCCGGCGCCGACGCCGACGGTCACCCACAGCTGCCGGTTGACGGTCTCGTCGACCTCGTCCAGGCTCAGCCCGACCACCACCCACTGGCGGCCGGTGATGGGGTTGGGCTGCTGCGACACGATGACGCGCCAGTCGTGGCCCACGCCGCCCTTGGGCGGGACCGTCAGCAGGTACTCGTTCTGCGGGGTGAGCTCGGCCCCCTGGACGAGACCGGCGACGGTGGTGGCCGGCAGGTCGGGCGCGCCCTGGCTGTCGTCGCCCGCGCTGGGCAGGAACGTGCGCTGCGCGAGCGGGTCGTCCGCGTTCAGCGCGCAGCCGACCCAGTAGGCGCTGCGCTGGGCCGGGCCGTACGGGTCCTGCCCCTGGCGCGTCTGGCAGATGTCGCGTTTGCCGATGCTGTTGCGCAGCTGGTCGTCGACGCGCTGGTTGGCGAAGGAGCGGGTGCTGTAGAGGCTGACGCCGCCGGTGACCACCAGGGCCGCGGTCAGCAGCACCAGCATCAGGGCGACCAGCTTGACCCGCAGCGGCCAGGCGCTCATGTCCGGGGCAACCGCAGCGAGTAGCCGACCCCGCGCAGCGTCTGCAGCAGCCGCGGCTCGGAGGTGTCGATCTTCTTGCGCAGGTAGGACACGTAGGACTCGACGACGCCGGCGTCGCCGCCGAAGTCGTACTGCCACACGTGGTCCAGGATCTGGGCCTTGGACAGCACCCGGCCCGGGTTGGTCATGAAGTACCGCAGCAGCTTGAACTCCGTCGGGGACAGCTGGACCTCCTGGCCCGCCTTGAACACCTCGTGGGTGTCCTCGTCGAGCTCGATGTCGGCGAAGGTCAGCCGCGACGACGCGGCCCCGGCGCCGCCGGCGGGGTCGGCGACCCGGCGCAGCACCGCCTGGATCCGGGCGAGGATCTCGGAGAGGCTGAACGGCTTGGTGACGTAGTCGTCGCCGCCGAGCGTGAGCCCTTTGATCTTGTCCTCGGTGGCGTCGCGGGCGGTGAGGAACAGCACCGGCACGCGGGTGCCCTCGCCGCGCAGCTTGCGCAGCACCTCGAAGCCGTCGAGCTCGGGCATCATCACGTCGAGCAGGATCATGTCCGGTCGGAAGCGCCGGGCCTCCTCCATCGCCTGGCGCCCGCTCGTGGCGCTGGCGACGTCGTAGCCGTGGTACTTCAGGCTCGCGGAGAGCAGCTCGACGATGTCCGGCTCGTCGTCGACCACAAGCAGCCGCGTCATGATTCGCTCCAGTTTGCTCAGTGATCCCCTGTCACCGTCGAGACTGCCGCCGGAGGCTGACCGCCGGATGCGGTTTCCCTGAAAACCAGCTGTGAACGGGCTGCACCGGCGCCGAGGAGCAGCGCCAGCAGTACCGGAAACTCCACATATGCGTGATATGAGGCGAATGCGCTGTACAGCGCCCGGCCGGAGGCATAGTCGACGGCGAACAGCACGCCGAGCGCCAGGCCGAGACCGGCGCCGAGCACCCAGGCCCGGGGGCCGCGCAGCCACGGCACCCGGCGTTCGAACGCGCGGGCCGCGTCCGGGGCGTACCGGGGCAGGAACCAGACCCACACGAAGTAGTGCATGGTCTGCAGGAACGCGAACACCACCAGGAACCGGGCGCCGACGGACGCATCCGACCCGGGCGGCGCGCTGAGCGCCACGATCTTCGCGGGGTCGCCGGCGAACGCCGCCACGGTCGACGGGGAGACCGCGGACACGTCGAAGGCACCGGCCAGGACGGCGGCGGGCACCACCAGCACCCAGCCCACCTGCACGGCCCGGAACCAGCGGCGGGTCGCCGCCGGCAGCGCGGCGGCCCACTCCCAGAGGAAGAACAACGGCACCACGTTGTGCAGGTGGGCGAGGACCACGAAGTGGTAACCGGGCCAGGTCAGCGACACCGCCGCCGCCACCGTCAGGATCCCGCCGGCACCGGCGAGCAGCCACCCGCGCAGCGCGTGCGCGCAGCCGGCGGCCAGCACGGCGTAGCCGACCAGGATCTCGGCGTCACGGGCCGGCTGCCCGACGAACATCGCGGCGATCCGGCACAGCACGATGGCGCTGATCAGCCCGAACAGCACGGCGAGGAACCGGCCGTTGAGCACCGGGGCGAACCGGCCGGCGACGTACCGCAGCTCCAGCACGTTGTGCAGGACCCCGAACGCGATCAGTCCGAGCACGGTCGTCGCGAGGGGCGCGCCGAGCGCGACGGCGAGCGCGGCCGCGGCAGCGGCGACGAACGGCAGCGTTACCTTCATGGGGTGATCCCGGCGCTGCTGCTGACCCTCGCTGTAGAGGTGCCGCTGTACGCGCTGGCGCTGACCGCGCTGCGGCTGGCGGCGTGGCGGCGGGCGGTGCTGCTGGGCGCGGCGGTCAACCTGCTCACCCACCCGCTGCTGTGGTGGTTTCTCGCGCCGCGGCCGTCCGCCGGGCGGTTCTGGGCGGCCGAGGCCGCCGTCGTGGTCGCGGAGGCGGCGGTGCTGCTGGCCGCCTGCCGCCGCGACCCGGCGCTGCTGCTGGTGACGAGTCTCGGGGCGAACGCCACGTCGGTGCTCATCGGGCTGCTGCTGCTCTAGTCCCGGCTGTTTTCCGTCTCTAGTACCGGCTGTTCTTCGTCCGCCGGACCAGCCAGACGATGAGCACGACCAGCGCGGCGACGAACGCGACACAGAGCAGCGCGACGACGATGGCCGTCCCGGCCAGGAACTCCGGTTCCGGCGCGGCGTCGGCAAGCACGATCTTCATGCCGCGCAGTGTGCCCTGCCGCGCCGGAACCCGGAACCGGCCGTTACTCCCGAATCTCGTCGGCCGGTGGGATGTCGCTCGGCGGCGGCGGCTCGGCGGGGCGCCACCACTGCCAGAGCAGGAACAGCAGGCCGAGCGCGAGCATGCCGAGCCCGATCCACAGGTTGATGCGGACCCCGGCCGCCTTGTCGATCTCCGCCTGGGAGTCGAACACGCCGAGGATGGTGACGATCACCCCGTACACGGTGAACAGGCCACCGATCACGCGGCGCACGTCGAACAGGCGGGCCGCCCTGACGGTCTCGGCTCTCGTCGTCTGGTCAGACATCTGCAGGCACCTTCTCCACTACAGGAACGGCGGGCTCCACTACAGGAACGGTGGTGGAACGGCTACAGGAACGGCAGGTAGAACGCGACGGCCAGGATCAGCGCGCCGGCGCCGAGCAGCACCGGGGAGCGGTACCAGGCCCGGTCACCGGCGAGCGCGCCGGCGGTCAGGTCGTGGTCGCCGATGCCGTACACGAGCCCGCTGAGCTCGTCGTCGGTCTTCCGGGTGGTGAACAGTGTGACGGCGACGGCGACGATCGTGACGGTCACGAACGCGATCCCGGCGCCCCAGAACGACTCGTCGAGGTCGGAGCCGAACGTGAACCAGCCCCACCACTTGTAGCCGGCGTAGACGATGAACGCGGCGAGCGTGCCGGTGAGCAGCCCCCAGAAGCCGGCCCACGCGGTCATCCGCTTCCAGAACATGCCGATGATGAACGTCGCGAACAGCGGGGCGTTGAACAGCGAGAACAGCGCCTGGATGTAGTCCATGATGTTGCTGTAGCCGGAGGCGATGAACGCGGTGCCGATGCCGATCACGACGCCGACGACCGTGATCCACCGGCCGATGCGCAGGTAGTAGCCGTCGGGCTTGTCGCGTTTCACGTACTCCTGCCAGATGTCGTACGTGAACACCGTGTTGAACCCGGAGACGTTGGCCGCCATACCCGCCATGAACGAGGCGAGCAGGCCGGTCACCGCGATGCCGAGCACCCCGTTGGGCAGGAAGTCGCGCATGAGCAGCGGGATGGCGTTGTTGTACTGCAGGTCGCCCTGGTCGGCACCGAGCCCTTTGACCGTCACCAGCGCGACCAGGCCCGGGATGACGGTCACGAACGGGATGACCAGCTTCGGGTAGGCCGCGATGATCGGCGTGCGGCGGGCGGCGCTCATGTTGCGCGCGGACAGGCCGCGCTGGACCTCGGCGAAGTTCGTCGTCCAGTACCCGAACGACAGCACGAAGCCGAGGCCGAACACGATGCCGAACCAGGACGCGCCGAGCGGGTTGTCGCTGCCGCCGGTGTCGGCCCAGGTGTGCAGGCCGGCCTCGCCGAGCTTCGTGGTGCGGACCGCGTCGAACAGCCCGTCCATCCCGCCCACCTTCACCAGGCCGATGATCGCGATCGGCAGCAGGCCGGCGATGATCACGAAGAACTGCAGGACCTCGTTGTAGATCGCGCTGGACAGACCACCGAGGGTGATGTAGGCCAGCACGATCGCCGCGCCGACCACGACCGCGGTCCACAGTGGCCAGCCGAGCAGCGCCTGCATGATCAGCGCCAGCGCGTACAGGTTGACGCCGGCGATGAGGACCTGGGCGAGCGCGAACGACAGCGCGTTGAGCAGGTGGGCCGGCCGGTTGAAGCGGCGCCGCATGTACTCGGGGACGCTGCGGACCTTGGAGCCGTAGTAGAAGGGCATCATCACGATGCCGAGGAACACCATGGCCGGCACGGCGCCGACCCAGTAGTAGTGGACCGTCATCATGCCGTACTTGGCGCCGTTGGCGGCCATGCCCAGGATCTCCAGCGCGCCCAGGTTGGCGGAGATGAAGGCGAGGCCCGTGACCCAGGCCGGCAGCGAGCGGCCGGACAGGAAGAAGTCGGTGCTGTTCTTGACGGAGCGGCGGGCGGCGAGACCCACGCCCAGGACGGTGATGAAGTACAGCGACAGGAGGACGTAGTCCAGCGCGTCCATCTGCAGGCGTAGACCTTCGGCGAGCGTCCGCACCCGTTCCTCCCCTTTCACGACGAGTGAGCGTGCTCCCACCTACCCCGGGGCAGGTGACGCTCAAACGCACCTGTCAGGGGAGATGTGAAGCGAGAATCTTCAATAGGTCCTGCGCGCCGTACGGCTTGTCGAGGAACGCGTCGCAGCCGGCGCTCATCGCCGCGGCCCGCTCGTGCGGCAGCACGCTGGCGGTCAGGGCGATGACCTGCGGCCGGTCGGGCTGGGTGCTGAGGTCCGTGGCGAGGCTCAGCCCGTTGCCGTCGGGCAGGTTGACGTCCAGCAAAATCACGTCGACGGCGGTCCGCGCGAGCGCGTCGCGCGCCAGTTCCAGGCTGCCCGCCTCCAGCAGCTCGATCCCGCGGATGACGTCGTCGGTGGCGCGGGCCAGGATCGCCCTGACCAGCACCCGGTTCAGTTCCTCGTCCTCGACGAGCAGCACCTTGCTCATGCCTGCCGGGCCTCCGTTCCTGGTACGCCTTCCAGCGTCTTGCCGTCCGTGTCGGCGCTCTTTGTGCCGGCGGCGGCGCCGTCGGTGCGGGCTTCGGAGAGGGTGCTGGCCACGGCGGCCAGGTCGACCCACTCGCGGACGCCGTCGGCGGCGGCGGCGCTGCGCGGCATGGTGCCGATGACCTTGCCGGTCAGGCGGACCCGGTCGTCGTCGGACAGGTCGGGCTCGGTCAGCGCCAGCACCGGGATCCCCCGGGTCGCCGGGTCGCCCTCCAGGCCGGCGAGCAGCGCGAACCCGTCGACGTCGGCCATCTGCAGGTCGCAGATGATCAGGTCGAAGTGCCGGTCGCGGGACAGCCGCAGCCCTTCCGGCCCGTCGTCGCAGGTGACCACGTCGATGCCGCCGTCGCGCAGGTGCTGCTCGACCACGCGGCGGGTCTGGTCGTCGCGGTCGACGACCAGCACCGCGGCGGTCTCGGCGCCGCTGGAGGGCACCACGTGCCGGGCCAGCTGGGCGAGCAGCAGGTCGTGGTCGACGGGCTTGATGAAGAAGTCGGTGGCGCCCAGCGACATGCCGGCCTTCCGGTCGTCGATGATCGTGGCGAAGAAGACCGGGATGCCGCGCAGCGCCTCCTCGTGCTTCAGCTCGCGGATCACGTCCCAGCCGTCAAGGCCCGGCATGACGACGTCGAGCAGGATCGCATCGGGCTGCCACGTCCGCGCCGCGGAGAGGCCCTCCTGCCCGCCGGGCGCCACGCGCACCTGGTACCCGGCGGCGGCGAGGTACGTCATGAGCAGCTCGGCGGCGCGCGCGTCGTCGTCGATGATCAGCACCCGGCCGCGGGCGACGCCGACCGGCTCGGCGACCGGCAGGGCGGCGGGCGCGGCGGGCAGCTCGGCGGTCGCGTCCGGCAGCCGGACGGTGAACCGGCTGCCCTCACCGAGCGCGGACTGCAGCACGATCGAGCCGCCGTGCGCCTCGACCAGCCGGCGGGTCAGCGCGAGCCCCAGCCCGGTCCCGGCCTGCCGCTGGGCGGCGTTGCCGACCTGCTGGAACTCCTCGAACACCCGGGCGTGGTTCTCCGCGGCGATGCCGACGCCGCTGTCGGCGACGGTCAGCGCCACCTCACCGGACTCCCGCGCGGCGCTCAGCGCGATCCGGCCACCCTCGGGGGTGAACTTGATCGCGTTGGACAGCAGGTTGTCCAGGATCTGCCGGAAGCGCAGCGGGTCGGCGCGGACCGCGAGCCTCGGCACGTCGATCAGCACCTCCAGCCGCTTGCGGTCGGTGAGCGGCCGCAGGCCGGTGATCACGTCGTTGACGGCGACGTCGAGGCCGAGCGGCTCCGGGTTGAGCTCCAGCCGCCCCGCCTCGACCTTGGCCAGGTCGAGGATGTCGTTGATCAGCCCGAGCAGGTGCCGGCCGCTGTTGTGGATGTGCTCGACCCAGTCGGCCGGTACGGTGCGCCGGTCGCCCTCGGGCTGCTCGGCCCGCATCAAATCGCTGAACCCGATGATCGCGTTCAGCGGGGTCCGCAGCTCGTGGCTCATCCCGGCGAGAAAGTCGCTCTTGGCCTGGCTGGCGTGGGTGAGCGCGGCCACGGACGCGGCCAGCTGCTCGGTCAGGTGGCGCTGCTCGGCGAGCGTGGTGCTGCGCTCGGCGAGCGCCTTGGCCTGGCCGCCGAGCACGGCGGCGAGGCGCAGGTCGTCGGCGGTGAACAGGGCCCGGTAGCGGTCCAGCAGCAGCACGGCCCCGCACTCGTCCGCGGGCAGCGGCACCTCCAGCGCGGTGACCAGGCGGGCGCCGGTGGTCTGCGCGTAGTACTCCGCGAGCTGCGGCGCCGCCCGGCGGGCCGAGCCGGCCGGGACCGGCTGGCGGGCGGCGAGCAGCTGGTCGAGGTCCTCGGCGGTCAGCTCCGGCATCGGGTCGTGCGGCAGGCTCGCGCCGGACCGGCAGACCGCCGCGACCTGGTCGAGCCGGCCGCCGGGAGTGGCCCGGACCAGCACGACCGCGTCGGTGCCGGTGGTCTCGTGCACCACCTGGACGTACCGGCGCCAGACCTGGCCGGTGCTGACGGCGGCGGGCAGCCGCTGGAGGTCTTCGGTCGCCTCGTACCAGATGGTCGCCGACATCATCCGGCGCAGCCAGGCGGTCGGCGTGAACGCGATGAGGTAGCCGACCGCGGAGACCAGCGCGACGACCCGCCCGGCCGGCGCGAGCCAGCTCGTCGTGCCCGGGTGCAGCACGGCGCCGGCGAACAGCATCAGCATCATCGTCACGAGCAGGTAGGTGGCGGCCGCGGCGATGCGCAGCCTCGCCCTGGCCGAGCCGGAGCGCCGCTGCGCGCCGAGCAGCAGGTAGCTGCCGGCGATCACCTCGGTCATGGCGAACGCGCCGGTGGCCAGCAGCAGGTACCCGAGGTCGAGCGGGCGGGGCGCGGTCGCGACGGCCACGATGCTCGCCGCCAGCGCGACCAGCAGGGTGCGGTCCAGCCAGGTCGGCACGTGCCGCAACTGGGCGGTGAGCCGCAGCGTCAGGTACGGCTGCAGCATGAGCAGCCCGGTCGCGACCGCGGCCCCTGGGACGGGCCGGCCGGTGAGCTCGCGCACGACGCCGGTGGCGCAGATCACCACCAGCGGCAGGAAGATCAGCGTGATGTGCCCCTGCACGGGGTCGCGGGTGGCGAGATACCCCACGAACGTGCGCAGGAACACCGCGACCACGAGCAGTGCTGTAACTAGAGTTATCATCTGACTACGCCCCGTAACAGTTGAACGGGACTCACTCTAGCCAGGGGGACGGATGGGCGAGACGGAACCGGCCGACGAACTCGCCCTGCTCCGGGCCGAGATCGCCGACGGCGCCCATGACCTTTCCAACGCGCTGGGCGCAATCCTCAACTATGCGGCGTTTCTGGCGGAGGACCTCGGCGACAACTCGGCCGCGGCGGACTACCTGCCGCACCTGACCAGCGCGGCGCGCCGCGCGCTCGGCGTCGTCGAGCGGCTCAGCGTCAGCGGCGCCCGGTCCGCCGGCGGCTAGTCGCGTTCACGGCCAGTCGCCTTCGGAGCTTTCGGCGGCCGTCCGCTTTCGGGCGGTGTTCGCTTCAGCGGTGTTCGCTTCAGCGGCGTTCGCTGATGCTCTTGCACTGGACGCACAGGGTGACCGAGGGGAACGCGGTCAGCCGGGCGACCGGGATGTCCTCGGCGCAGCGCTCGCACCGGCCGTAGGTGCCCTCGTCGAGCCGCTCCATCGCCCGCTCGACCTGGTCCATCCGGGCGCGGATCGACAGCGCGACCGCGAGCTCCTGGTCCCGGCTGAACGCCTTGGTGCCCAGGTCCGCGACGTCGTCACCGGCGTCGACCACACCCGCCATGGTCATCTCGGCGACCGCCTCGGCGTACTCCGCGGCGAGCTCCTGGTGCCGGGCGTCCAGCGCGGCACGCAGATCCGCGGAGCGCTGCGCACCACCGGCAACCGTCATTTCTGGCTGGACGAGCATCCTTGGCCCCCCTGTACTGACGCTGGATCGCGTTCGACTGGCTTCCGGTGTGCCCATCAGAGGGGCGCCGCAAACCTGACTCATCCCCGACTCCGGCCGTGGTGTCACTGTTCAACCGCGGCGCGAACGGGCACCATGAGCTACGTGTTCACGACCGAGCCCGAAGCCGCAGAGGTCACCGTCGAGGTGCCGCTCGGCGAGGCCCGGCAGGCCCGGAAGGTCATCGCCCGCGCGCTGAGCATCTGGGGGCTCACGCATCTGACCCGGGCCGCGGTGATGGTCGGCCACGAGCTCGTCGCCAACGCGCTGCGCCACGGCATGCCCCCGGCGGCGCTGCGCCTGCTGCGCCGCGACGGCGCCGTGCTGATCGAGGTCGGCGACGGCAGCCCTGAGCTGCCGCGGATCGCCGAGATCGACAACGAGACCAGCACGTCGGGCCGGGGCATGTTCATCGTGTCGCGCCTGGCCCGCTCCTGGGGCGTCCGCCCGCTGCCGACCGGCAAGGTGGTCTGGGCCGAGCTGGTGTCGCAGTAGGCACCTTCACCCGTTCACCTCGCCCTGCCTCTTCCGCGCCCGGCCTCTTGCCCGGCCCGCCTGCTCGCGGACCGGTCAGGCGGCCTGCTTCTCGTCGCGGATCGGCAGGATCTGGTCCAGCCCGGTGATCTCCAGGGTCATCGACACGTCGGGGCCAGGGTTGGCGACGACCAGCGTGGCGCCGGCCTGCTGCGCGCGGCGCCAGCAGCCGACCAGGGTGCCGAGGCCGCTGGAGTCGATGAACGCCAGCCCGGCCAGGTCCACGACCAGCTCCTCCGCGCCCGCCTCGAGCTGGCTGACCATCTCGGTGAGCAGCTTCGGCGCCGAGTCGAGATCCAGGTCACCGACCGCCTCGAGGCGCACCCGGCCGCCGTCGCGGTGCACCGACAGTTCCCACACCGTCTCGTCATTGACCACGTTGTGCCATGTCCTTTCGCGAACCGAGCTGCGGATCGGCTACTGCCCGCTGGTCAACAGTGTGTGGTACCCATCCGGCGGACTTCAAACGCTCACCCCGTTTGACCACGTCGCGGACGCGACGCAGACTCGAACGATGGTGACGGTATGAGTGGTGATCTCGACTTCGTGGGGCGCTCCCCGGCCACCCTCGACGACGCCACCATGCTCGCCGTCGCCCAGCGGCGCGCCCAGTTCCTCGCCGACGCGAGCCGGCAGGTGTCCGGCTCGCTCAATCTGGCACACACCGTGCGCCGCTCGCTCGCCGCGTGCGTGCCGCACCTCGCCGACTGGGCGCAGATCATGCAGGTCGGGCCGGACGGTGCGACGTACACCAGCCTCGTCACTGGCGCGTCCGGCCCCTCGTCGACGACCAGGCGGCACCCCAGCGCCGACGGCGCCAACGGTCAGGAGCGGCTCCTCGTCACGGGGCGCCCCGAGCTGCTGCACGTCTCGCTGGACCAGGACCCGCTGCCCCCCGACGGGCTCGTCGCACTCGTGCCCGACGAGGGCATGCGCGCGCAGGTCGCCGCGCTGCGCCCCGCTGACGTGCTCGGCCTGCCGCTGACCGCGCGCGGGACCACGTTCGGCACGCTGACGCTCGCCCGGCGCACCGGGTACGGGTTCGTCGCCGAGGACATCTCCATCGCCGAGGAGCTGGCGGTGCGCATCGCCCTGGCCCTCGACGCGGCCCGCCGCTACGCGGAGCGGGCAGGCGTCGCGACCGTGCTGCAGGCCGGCCTCCGCCCGCCGGAGCTGCCGAAGCTCGACGGCGCCGCGCTCGCCGCCCGGTACCGGCCGGCCTCCGGCGACGGCGAGATCGGCGGCGACTTCTACGACGCGTGGGGCGACTCCACCGACTGGTCGTTCGTCCTCGGCGACGTCTCCGGCAAGGGCGTCGAGGCGGCCGTCGTCACCGGCCAGGCCCGGCACACCGTGCGCGGCGCCTCGGCCGTCGACCGCGACCCGTCCGCGGTGCTGCGCGCCCTCAACACGATGCTCGACGGCACCACCCAGGGCCGCTACGTCACCGCCGTCTACGGCCGGGTCCGCCGCCACGCCGGCGGCGGCCTGCACGTCACCGTCGCCTCCGCCGGCCACCCGCCGCCGCTGCTCGTGCGCGTCTCCGGCGACGTCGAGCCCGTCGCCGTGCGCGGCCTCGCCGCCGGGCTGGTCCCCGCCGTCGAGTACGCCAAGGCCCAGGTCCTCCTCGCCCCCGGCGACACCCTTGTGCTCTACACCGACGGCGTCACCGAGGCCGGCCACCACAGCGTCAGCCACGGCACCCAGCGCCTGACCGGCCTGCTGTCCCAGTACGCCCAGGCCGGCGTCGACGCCCTCGTCGAGGCGATCGAGATCGCGGTCCTTGAGGGGTCCGGCGGCAACCAGCGCGACGACCTGGCGGTGCTCGCCCTGCGGGCGGCCCCGTGACCGCAGCGCTGGTTCGCCGGGGAACAGCCAGCCACCGGGTAGGCGAGGTGAATCGGCGCGCGGACCCACGCGAAGAGCTGACAGCCTCACGCGCATGAGCGCCGCACACCGTGGCCGACGTGACGGCAGGTCGGTCAGACCGGCGGGCCAGCAGAACACCGGGACGCCGGGACGCCGGTCGCATACTGGTAAGCATGATCGCGGTGACTGGGGCGTCCGGCCAGGTCGGTGGCAGAGTCGCGGCGGCGTTGCCGGAGGCGCGGCGGCTGACGCGCAAGGACGCGGAGTACCGGGACACCACGCGGATGCGGCAGGCGCTCGACGGGGTCGACACGCTGTTCCTGGTCTCGGGGCGGGAGTCGGCGGACCGGCTGGCCGAGCACCGGAGCGCGGTCGATGCCGCGGTCGGGGCGGGGGTGCGGCGCATCGTGTACCTGTCGTTCGTGGGGGCGGCGCCGGAGTGCACGTTCACGTTCGGGCGGGACCACTGGCACACCGAGCAGTACATCCGGCAGACGGGGCTGCGGTGGACGTTCCTGCGCGACAACCTGTACCAGGAGATGTTGCCGATGCTGGCCGGGCCCGACGGGGTGATCCGCGGGCCGGCGGGCGACGGGCGGGTGGCCGCGGTCAGCTACGACGACATCGCGGCGTGTGCGGTCGTGGCGCTGACCGGTGACGGGCACGACGGGCACAACAGGCAGACGTACGACCTGACCGGGCCCGAAGCGCTGACCCTGCACGAGGTCGCGGCCCGGCTCGGGGTCCGGTATGTGCCGGAGACCGTCGAGGAGGCGTACGCGTCGCGGGCGCACTACGGCGCGCCCGCGTTCGAGGTGGCGGGGTGGGTCAGCTCGTACGAGGCGATCGCGGCCGGGGAGCTGGCGGCGGTGAGTGATGACGTCGCGCGCCTGACCGGCCGGCCGGCGAAGCCCTTCAGTCCCCGCTGACGAGCAAAAGAAGCCCTTCAGTCCCCACCGACGAGCAACGAAGCCCTAGGCCCGCCGACGAGCAGACCCACTCAGTCCCACGTCAGCAGCTGATCCACCGGCGCGTAGTCGTCCGTCAGCACCTTCGCCCCGTTGAAGAAGGATCGCAGCGCCTGGCCGGACAGCGTCTCCGGGGCGTCGCCGCTGACCGCGCCCGTCCATTCCCGCAGCGGCGCCGTCGAGGCGAAGACGACGAAGTTGCTGCCCGCCTCGCCGCGGAGCGCGGCCGCCGGCGCGACCAGCATGACGTGCGGGAAAACCTCGGCGATGGTGGCGACCTCCGCGCGGATGAAGCGGCGCGCCGGGCCGTCGATGACGTTGAGCGCGTACGCGCCGCCCGGGCGCAGGACGCGGCGCACGTCGGCGACGAGTTCGCGGGTCGTCAGGTGCCACGGGACCGCGAGGTGGCCGAACGCGTCGCCGATGATGAGGTCCCGGCTGGCGGAAGGCTGGCGGCGCAGGTTGGCGCGGGCGTCGCCGGTCTCGACGCGCAGCAGCGGGCCGGTGCGCAGGCCCAGCAGCCGGCGGTCGAGGGCGACGAGCGCGGGGTCGAGCTCGAGGACGAGGTTGTCACTGCCGGGGCGGGTGGCGGCGACGTACCGCGGGAGGGTGAACCCGCCGCCGCCGAGGTGCAGCGCGGCGAGCGGCCCGGGCGGCAGGTTGTCGACGTACCCGCCGATCCACTGGGTGTAGGAGTACTCGAGGTGCCGGGGGTCGGCCAGGTCGACGTACGAGTGCTGGGCGCCGTTGAGCAGCAGGGTGCGGCCGGTGCCGTCGGCGGTGACGGCGGCGCAGGTGTAGGCGGTCTCGACGGCGCAGGGGTTGGGGGCGACGATGCCGATGGGCACGCCGACGGCGGTGAACACGAGGGCGGCGGACAGGTTGCCGCGGCGCCGCCAGTACCCGCCGAATCCGAACCCGGCGAGGGCGAGCACGCCGGCGAGGGCGAACAGGATGACGCTGGTGGGGACGGTGGCGACGAGGACGAAGCCGGTCCCGAAGGTGGCGGTGATCGCGCCGAGGGTACCGACGCTGGACAGCCGGCCGACGACGCGGCCGGTGTGGGCGAGGTCGGCGAGCTGGAGCTTGACGACGAGCGGGGTGACCGCGGACAGCAGGGCGGCGGGGACGAAGAGGGTCATGGTCGCCAGCAGCAGGACGCTGGTGGTGTCGGTGCCACGCAGCCATTCGCCCGCTACCCGGATGATGGGCAGGGTGGCGGCGGTGGCGACGGCGCCGAGGAGGAGCAGCGGGGAGAGCAGGCGGCGCTGGTCGGTGCTGCGGTCGGCGAGCCAGCCGCCGGTCCACGCGCCGTAGGCGATGGCGGCGAGGGCGACGCCGATGATGGCGGTGCTGCTGGACAGCGTCACGCCGACGTACGGGCCGACGAGCCGCAGCCCGACGATTTCCAGGACGAGCACGGCGCCGCTGGTCAGGAAGACGAGGGCGGCGGCGATGCGGTTATTGAGCGGTGTCGCGGCAGTCACCGCTCTAGCATGGGGCACATGTCCGATTCGACGCGTATCCCTGCCAGGCCGACCCTTGATGGACTCGAAGCGCGGTGGGCGAAGGTATGGGACGCCGAGGGGACGTACCGGTTCGACCGGTCGAAGTCGCGCCAGGACGTGTTCTCGATCGACACGCCGCCGCCGACGGTGAGCGGGGCGTTGCACATCGGGCACGTGTTCTCCTACACGCAGACCGATGCGATCGCCCGGTATCAGCGGATGCGGGGCCGGGAAGTGTTCTATCCGATGGGGTGGGACGACAACGGGCTGCCGACGGAGCGGCGGGTGCAGCTGACGTACGGGGTGCAGTGCGACCCGGCGTTGCCCTACGACCCGGATCTGGTGATCACGAAGACGGCGGGGGCGCCGCCGCAGAAGATCAGCCGGCGCAACTTCATCGATCTGTGCAAGCGGCAGACGGAGGTCGACGAGCAGGCGTACGAGCGGCTGTGGCGCAACCTCGGGCTGTCGGTGGACTGGTCGCTGCTGTACACGACGATCGGTGACCGGGCGCGGGCGGCGGCGCAGCGCGGGTTCCTGAACAGTCTGGCGCGCGGTGACGCGTACGCGGTGGACGGCCCGACGTTGTGGGACGTCACGTTCGGCACGGCGGTGGCGCAGGCGGAGCTGGAGGACCGGGAGCGCCCGGGGGCGTTCCACCGGGTGCGGTTCGGCGAGTTCGCGGTGGAGACGACCCGGCCGGAGCTGCTGCCGGCGTGTGTGGCGCTGGTCGCGCACCCCGATGACGAGCGGTACCGGCCGCATTTCGGTTCGACGGTGCGCACGCCGCTGTTCCGGGTGGAGGTGCCGCTGCTCGCGCATCCGCTCGCCGACCCGGAGAAGGGCAGCGGGCTGGTGATGGTGTGCACGTTCGGCGATCTGACGGACGTGACGTGGTGGCGGGAGCTGGACCTGCCGACCCGGACCGTGATCCAGCGCAACGGCCGGCTTGGCCTGCAGCCGCCGCCGGGTGTGGAGGAGGACCTGTACGCGCTGGTGGCGGGGCTGACCGTGCATCAGGCGCGGGAGAAGGTGGTGGCGGCGTTGCGGGCCGAGGGGTCGCTGGAGGGCGAGCCGCGGCCGATCACGCATGCGGTGAAGTTCTACGAGAAGGGCGAGAAGCCGCTCGAGATCGTGGGGACGCGCCAGTGGTACATCCGCAACGGTGGCCGTTCGCCGGAGCTCCGGGCGGCGTTGCTGGCGCGCGGGCGGGAGCTGCAGTGGACGCCGGCGCACATGCGCAGCAGGTATGAGCACTGGGTGGAGGGGCTGACCGGGGACTGGGTGATCAGCCGGCAGCGGTTCTTCGGCGTGCCGATCCCGTTGTGGTACCGGTTGGACGCCGAGGCGCACCCGATCTACGACGACCCGATCGTGCCGGCGGCGTTGCCGATGGATCCGAGCAGTGACACGCCGCCGGGGTTCGAGGAGGCGGATCGGGGTCGTCCGGGCGGGTTCGTCGGCGACCCGGACGTGATGGACACGTGGGCGACGTCGTCGTTGACGCCGCAGATCATCGGTGGCTGGCTCGACGATCCGGACCTGTTCGGCCGGGTGTTCCCGATGGATCTGCGCCCGCAGGCGCACGAGATCATCCGGACCTGGCTGTTCTCGACGGTGCTGCGCGCGCACGTGGAGCACGGGGTGCTGCCGTGGAAGCGGGCGTCGATCGCGGGCTGGATCGTGGACCCGGACCGCAAGAAGATCGGCAAGTCGAAGGACAACGCGCCGGACTCGCCGGAGACGCTGCTGGAGCGGTTCGGCGCGGATGCGTTGCGGTACTGGGCGACGAGTGCCCGCCCGGGGGTGGACACGGCGCTGGACCTGAACCAGATGAAGGTGGGGCGGCGGCTGGCGACGAAGCTGCTCAACGCGAGCCGGTTCGTGCTGGGGTTCCCCGCGCCGGAGTCGGGTGCGGTGACGGAGCCCGTGGACCGGGCGTTGCTGGCGGCGCTGTCGGCGGTGGTGGCCGACGCGACGGCGGCCTTCGAGGTGTACGACTACGCCCGCGCCCTGGAGCGCACCGAGCAGTTCTTCTGGTCGTTCTGCGACGACTACCTGGAGCTGGTGAAGGCGCGCGCCTACGGTGAGGTGCCGGGGGCCGACTCGGCGCGGGCCGCGTTGACGGCGGCGTTGTCGACGTTGCTGCGGTTGTTCGCGCCGTTCCTGCCGTACGTGACGGAGGAGGTCTGGTCGTGGTGGCAGGAGGGGTCGGTGCACCGCGCCGCCTGGCCCGCCGCCGGTGACCTGCCGGGGCCGTCGGGCACGGCACAGACGAAGGACGCGCCGGACGTGTCGCCGCTGGTGACGGCGACGGCGGTGCTGGCGGCGGTGCGCAAGGCGAAGTCGGCGGCGCGGCAGTCGATGCGGGCGGAGGTGGCGCTGCTGGAGGTGGCCGGCCCGGCCGCGGTGCTGGCGCAGGTGCGGGCGGACCTGACCGCCGCCGGGAACGTGCGCGAGTGGGCCGTCACGGACGCCGGGGAGCTGTCGGTTACCGTCACGTTGTGATGGAACTCCAGGCCATCGGGGTCCAGCACCCCGCCGTGCGGCAGGTGCAGCACATCCAGAACAACACCGCGCCGAACCGGTACAAGCTGTTCGTGGCCGAGGGCCTCTGGGCACACAACATGCTCCTGGAGGCCGGTGCCCCGATCGACACGTTCTTCTGGTGCCCGGAGGCGATCTACGCCGATGAGGCGCACCGGCGGGCGGAGGAGATCGCGGCGCGGGCCGACCGGTCGTTCCGGATCTCGGTGCGGACCCTGGAAAAGATCTCGGAGCGCGACAAGCCCGACGGGCTGCTGTCGCTGGCGGCGCTGCCCCGGTGGGGTGTCGACGATCTCCGGTTCGGCAGGACGGCGCTGGTACTGGTCGCCGACGGCCTGGAGATCCCGGGCAATCTGGGCACGTTGATCAGGTCGTTGGACGCGTGCGGCGCGGACTGCCTGGTGCTGACGAACCGCAAGACGCGCCTGACGCATCCGAAGGTGATCCGGGCGAGCCAGGGCACGATCCTGACGGTGCCGACGGTCGAGTTCGAGCAGACCGCCGACGCGGTCGCCTGGCTGCGGCGGCACCGGTTCACGGTGCTGCTCGCCGACACCGACGAGGCGGTCAACTACCGGCAGGCGGACTATTCGGGGCGCACCGCGCTGGTCGTCGGCAGTGAGCGGTACGGCATCGGCAAGGAGTGGTACGGGCACGGCTTCCAGCGGGTCGCGGTGCCGATGCTCGGCTCGGGTGACTCGCTGAACGTGTCGGTGTCCGCGTCGGTCCTGCTGTACGAGGCGCGGGCCCGCAAGTCCGACTGGTAGCCCGCCCGGCACTCTGGTCGATGAGGTGCCGGCGCCGGGGCCGGCTACTTCGGCTGGACGGCTTGGCCGCGCAGCGAGATGGCCTGCAGGAAGATGTCGCCGATCTTGGCCGGGTCGGGGGCGACGAAGGTGCCACCGCCGATGGCGTCGGTGATCTGGCGCATGGCGCCCTCGCCGACCTTGTCGCCGATGCCGATGAGGATGACCTGGATCGGTTTGGCCGGGTCGGCGGTGGCCTTGAGCTCGGCGATGAGCTGCTCCAGGGAGAGGCCGCCGGCAGGGTCGTCGTTCTCGCCGTCGGTCATGACGATGAGGGAGTTGATCCGGCCGTCGTCCCAGCCGCTCTGCACGGCCTTGTAGCCGGCGAGGATGGTGTCGTAGAGGGCGGTGTCGCCGTTCTGCTTCGGGCGGATCGACTGCAGCGCCTGCAGGCACTGGTTGCGCTGGCTGACCAGCGGGCCGATCGGCACGAGCTGCTTGTAGTCCTTGGCGCCGTCGAGCTGGGTGGAGAAGGTCCACACGCCGAGGGCCCAGGAGTCGTCGAAGAGCTGCATGCCGCGGCGGGCCGCCTCGAGGGTGACGGTCATGCGGTCGAGGCCGCCGGCGGTGGGCACCTTCTGGAGCATGGAGCCGGAGACGTCGATGACGGCGAGCATGCGGGCCGGCAGGGTGATCGCCTGCCACTTGTTCAGCAGGCCCTCGATGGCCGCGGCCTCGGGCACCTGGCTGGCGGTGAGGGCGGGCGGCGCGCTGGTCGGGGTCTGGAAGCCCTTGCCGGCGGCGCCGTCGGAGCCGCGTAGGCCGATCGCGCCGAGCCGGTCGCGGAAGCTTTCCCCGTTGAGCGACTTGAGCAGCTGCTCGGCGACGGCGGCGCGGTCCTTGTTGAGCACGACGAACGGGTAGTCGAGGGCGATCGGGGCGGGCTCGGCGTAGATGGCGGCGATGCGCACCGGCGGCTGCTGGGCGTTGTACTGGATGACCGACTGCTCCGACAGCGGCGCGACGGTGAGGCCGCTGCTGAGGGCCTGCGGGTCGGAGCCGCGCGGGAACTTCTGCATCAGGTCGTCCTTGACCGCCGACCGGCCGGCGGCGAGGGCCCGCAGCGCGGCAGTGGCGATCTGGGTGGCCTGGGTGGCGTTGCCGCCGCCGGAGGCGGTGGCCGCGGCGGCGAGGGTCATCAGGCCGGCGAGGCCGGTCGAGTCGCGGCTGGGCTCGACGATGCCGAGCTTGACCTTCTGGTCGCCGGAGACCTTGGCGATGAGGTCGGTGTACTTGATCTTCGTCGCGGGCCAGCCGAACGAGTTCGTGGCGATCGGCTCGGGGACGGCGACGACGATGGGGCTGCGGGCGATCGAGGTGGCGGTGTCGGGGACGCTCTGCGGGTTGGCGGCGCGCAGCCGCTGCAGCCACAGCGACGAGTCGGGCACCCACACGTCGGGCACGCGGGTCTTGCCGTTGGCCTGGCCGACGCCGGTCAGGGACTTCTTCGAGGTGGCGGCGACGGCGGCGGCCACGTCGGCGGGGGCGGCCTCGATGACCTCGACGTCGACGCAGCTGCCGTCGGACTTCGCCTGCTCGGTCCAGTCGGTCGCCTGCTGCTTGAGCGCGGGGGCGATGTCGGTGGGCGCGCTGATCGTGAGCTTGGTCGAGCTGCCGCACGAAACCTGCGAGTACTTGCGGAATGCATACCAGCTGCCGGCGAGGACAACGAGCACGGCGACGGCGGCAGCGCCCATCTTGAGCGCTGCGCCTGACGACCCCGCTGAGCGGTGGCGACCTTTCACGGCTCTTTATCCTCCGGACCGGCGACCTCTGCGGCCTTGTACCTTCGGTTGGAAATCACTGACGGTACGCATCCCAACAAACGAACGCCCAATCTACAAGGCACTGATGGATCGTAGTTAGACGAACACGGCTCGCAATCGCGCTGGAACAAACCCGCCATATGCAGGCATTTCACTCGCGCTTAAATCTGCCCTAATCAATCTTCAGTGTTCCTGGGCGGTCACGCAGGGTAACAATCAGCGGCCGATGGTCGGAGAAGGGCACCGCCGGGGTGTCGGCCCGCAGGACCCGCGGGAGGCGATCGAGGCCCTGCCGGTCGGCGAGCACGTGGTCGAACTGCACACGTGGCGCCGATGACGGGTACGTCGGCAGGCCCGCGAGCCGGTGCCAGCCGGAGAACAGCCGGGGCAGCCGGCCGGTCAGGTTGAGGTCGGCGAGCAGCACGCGTGGCGCCGGCATGCGGCGCAGCGCCCGGCGGACCAGTTGGAGCTGCCGCACGTTCCAGCCGGGCACGAAGGACAGATGGGTGGTGGCAACTGTCACACGCCCGGCGGGGGTTTCGAGCACCGCGGCGATCAGCACGCGCGGCTCGTCGTCGAGCAGCATGAGCCGCTGCCCGGCGAGGATCGGCGAGCGCAGCGGGGCTGCCGGCAGCCTGGTGACCCGCCATTCGATCACCGGGTACCGGCTGACCAGCGCGATGCCGTAGTGCGGGTCGCTGCCGTGCTGATCGGCATCGGTCGCGACCCGGAACGCCTCGCCGGGCGTGCCGACCACCGCGGGCACGAACAGGACCTCGACCGCGCCCATCGCGTCGGCCGCGATCCCGGCGAGGTCGGCGTGGCCGCTGCGGACCTGGCCGCGGTCGACCTCCTGCAGGCCGAGCACGTCCGCGTCGAGGCCGGCGATCGCCGCGCGCACCCGGCCGGCGTCGACCATGCCGTCGGCGAGGGACCGTCCGTGCATCAGGTTGAACGTGCCCAGCCGCATGTCTCATTGTCGCCGCTGCAGCTTGCGTACCGCTGTCCTGGCGATCGTCTCGGTCTCCGCCGGGTCGACGCCGGGCTGGCCGAAGTGCACGATCGTGCAGGTGGTGCCGCCGATCCGGACCGCGAGCAGGTAGCCGCCGAGCGTGTAGGCGGCGTCGCCGGCGGCGCCCGAAGCGGTCATCCGGAACCCGGCGGACTCGTCGCCGAGGCCCCGCAGGCCCCCGTCGGCCACGGTGACGGTGGTCGTGCCACCGCCGCCGTCGGTGTCGGTGAAGGTGGCGCACCGGCGGGCGAGCGTCCGCAGTACCCCCACCGCCTCCGTGGCGTCGGCGAGCTCCTCGGCGAGGAACGGCCCCGACGCGCTGGCCTCGAACCGGACCCCGCTGCCGCCGCCGCGGAACCGGTCGAGCAGGGCGTCACAGCCCGCGACGCTCACCGAGCCGGCGGCGCTGACCTCCGGCTCGGCCTGCGGCGGGCTGGTGACATACCCGCCGGGCAGGTCGTCGACCGTCAGCATGACGCTCGCGGCGGCGGTACGCGAAGACTCCGGCTCGACGGGTGTCGAACCGGAGTCACAGGCGCCCAGCGCCAGCGTCAGCGCGCTGAGCAGGGTCGTGGCGGGTCTGGCGGGCGGCACTGCCGTCAGGCGCCGATGGTCGGCTGGGAGCCCTGGCGCAGCGGGGTGCGGGCGCCGGTGGCCAGGTCGACCGCGGTGATCCAGGAGTGGCCCTGGTGGGCGGCGGTCAGCACGCCGGTGCCGGTGCCGGCGTAGACCATCTCGCGGTCGCCGGCGGTGCCGACCTGGCGGCGGTCGCCGCCGTCGGCGTCGGCCTCGGTGACCCGCACGACCGTGCCGTCCTCGGTGTAGGTGGTCCAGGTGACCTTCTGCCCGTCGGCGCGCCAGGCCGGCACGACGCCGAAGCCGCTGGTGCCGGAGCCACCGCCGCCGTAGTAGTCGATGGCGCGCTCGGTGCCGGAGGCGACGTTGCCGACGCTCAGGCAGTTGTCGGCGATCGACTCGCACTCGCCGCCACGGAACGCGATCCGGGTGCCGTCGGGCGACCAGGCGACGGCGTCGTCGGTGCGCAGCCGGTCGGCCAGCCGGGGTCCGGCCGCGGCCTTCTCCTCCGGCTGCGCCATGACGTAGGCGACCTCGGGCAGGGCCTGGTCGCGGCAGGAGGCGGGGAAGAGCGGCTCGGAGGCGGCGCCGATGCCGTCGGCGCGGACTCGGAAGACGCCCGGGCCGCCGGTGCACGACAGCGCCGCGTACGCGATCCACTGCCCGTCGGGCGACCACGACGGCCCGCCGGCGGTCCGGTCGCTGACCTGGCGCTTGCCGCCGCCGTCGGCGTCCATCACCCAGACGGTGCCGTTGTGCAGGTACGCGAGCTTCGTGCCGTCCGGGTTGAACCGGGGGCGGGCGTTGACCTCGTCCTCGGTGAGCCGGGTCTCGGTGACCCCGTCGCTGCTGTAGATGACGCCGGCCCGCACGTAGGCGACGGTCCTGCCGCCGGTCGCGGCGGCGTCGGCAGCGGCGGCGGCACTGGCGGCGGGAGCACCGATCATGGAGCCGATACCCGCCAGCGTCGCGAAACCGGCCAGCGTGAGCGCCTTCTTGATCGTGTTGCCGTTCATCCGTGCCCCCTGTGTTTCCGTCGCTTCCGTGTGACGCTGAGACCATCGGCGCAACCGTGCCGCACCTGAACGGTTCCCCGCCGGAAACTTCGAGGAATTCCGCCAATCGGACATTCCGCCCGCGTGACCCCGGACCGGCCGGCGACGTGTGAACAACTTGCACTCAGAGTGCCTTTTCGGGACCGTGTCTCACGGGCGAGGATCGAAGGCATGACTGACACACAGGCCCGCGTGGCGATCGTGACCGGCGCGGCCCGCGGCATCGGCGCCGCGACCGCCGTCCGGCTGGCGGCCGACGGGCACGCCGTCGCGGTGCTCGACCTCGACGAGGGCGCCTGCAAGGACACCGTCGAACAGATCCGCGGGGCCGGCGGCACGGCGCTGGCCGTCGGCGCGGACGTGGCCGACTCCGCCGCGGTGACCGCCGCCGTGGCCCGGGTCGCCGAGGAACTGGGCCCGCCGCTGGTGCTGGTCAACAACGCCGGCGTGCTGCGCGACAACCTCCTGTTCAAGATGAGCGACGACGACTGGGACACCGTCATGGGCGTGCACCTGCGCGGCGCGTTCCTGATGAGCCGGGCGGCGCAGGTACACATGACGGCGGCGAAGTTCGGGCGGATCGTCAACCTCTCGTCGTCCTCCGCGCTCGGCAACCGCGGCCAGGCCAACTACTCCGCGGCGAAGGCCGGGCTGCAGGGCTTCACCAAGACCCTCGCGATCGAGCTGGGGCCGTTCGGGGTGACCGTCAACGCGGTGGCGCCCGGCTTCATCGCCACCGACATGACCGCGGCGACCGCGGCGCGGATGAAGGTCGACTTCGAGGCGTTCCGGACGGCGGCCGCCGAGCGGATCCCGGTCCGCCGGGTCGGGGAGCCCGCCGACGTCGCGCACACCATCTCGTTCCTCGTCAGCGAGGGCGCCGGGTTCGTCTCCGGACAGGTCATCTACGTGGCCGGAGGTCCGCTCAATTGAAGCCGGCAGACCTGGCGAAGGAGTTCCTCGCCGCGCACGACCCGAACGCACTCGATCCGCTGGACTTCCTGCGGGCCAGGTTCGACGCCGGGCTCGCCTGGGTCCAGTTCCCCGAAGGGCTCGGCGGGCTCGGCCTGCCCCGTGAGGAGCAGGCCGGCGTCGAGGAGGTCTTCGCCGCGGCGGGCGCGCCGGACAACAACCCGCGCCGCATCGGCATCGGCCTCGGCATGGCGGCGCCCACGATCCTGCGGCACGGCACCGACGAGCAGCGCCGGCGCTGGCTGCGCCCGCTGTGGACCGGTGAGGAGGTGTGGTGCCAGCTGTTCAGCGAGCCCGGCGCCGGCTCCGACCTGGCCGGGCTGGCCACCCGCGCGGTCAGGGCCAGTGACAGTGACGGCGACGGCTGGGTCGTCGACGGCCAGAAGGTGTGGACGTCGATGGCGCACGAGGCGCGATGGGCGATCCTCATCGCGCGCACCGACCCGGCGGTGCCGAAGCACCGGGGCATCACCTACTTCGTGCTCGACATGACCGCGCCCGGGGTCGAGGTGCGCCCGCTGCGGCAGGCCACCGGCGAGGCCGAGTTCAACGAGGTGTTCCTGACCGGTGTCCGCATCCCCGACACCGACCGGCTCGGCGCGGTCGGCGAGGGCTGGGCGGTCGCGCAGACCACGCTGATGAACGAGCGGGTCGCGATCGGCGGCGGCGCGGCGCCCCGCGAGGGCGGTGTCATCGGGGTGGTCGCCGACCTGTGGCGGGAGCGCCCCGAGCTGCGCACGCCGGCGCTGCACGACGCGCTGCTGCGGCTGTGGGTCGACGCGGAGGCGGCCCGGCTCACCGGGACGCGGCTGCGCCAGCAGTTGGCGGTCGGCCAGCCCGGGCCGGAGGGCTCGGCGGGGAAGCTGCTCTTCGCCCGGCTCAACCAGGAGATCTCCGGCCTGGAGCTGGACCTGCTCGGCGAGGAGGCGCTGCGCCACGACGAGTGGACGATGCGGCGCCCGACCGTCGTGGACTTCGCCGGCCGGACGGCCGGTTACCGGTACCTGCGCGCGAAAGGCAACTCGATCGAGGGCGGCACCTCGGAGATCCTGCGCAACATCGTCGCCGAACGGGTCCTGGGGCTGCCGCCGGAGCACCGGCTCGACAAGGACGTCGCCTGGAAGGACCTGCCGAAATGACCGAGTTGCTGTACAGCGATGTCGAGGAGGAGCTGCGGGCGAGCGTGCGCTCCCTGCTGGCCGACCGCGCCGGGTTCGAGGCGGTCCTGACCAGGATCGAGTCGGCGGAGCCCGTCGACCTGAAGCTGTGGCGGGCCCTGGCGGTGGACCTGGGCGTGGCCGGACTGCCGGTGCCCGAGGCGGACGGCGGCGCGGGCGCGTCGTGGCGGGAGACCGCGGTGGTGCTGGAGGAGCTGGGCCGCTCGGTGGCGCCGGTGCCGTTCCTGGGCAACTCGGTGCTCGCCGTCGCCGCACTGCTCGGCAGCGGGGACCCGCTGCTGGACGCCCTCGCCGCCGGCAGCCGGACGGCGACCCTGGCCGTGCCGCTGTCCGCGCACCAGGCGGGCAACTGGACCGTCACCGCGGACAGCGACAAGCTGGACGGCACGGTGACCAGCGTGGTGGACGCCGGGTCCGCCGAGGTGCTGCTGGTGCCGACGGCCGCCGGCCTGTACGCGGTGGACGCGGCCGACGCCGAACGGGCGCCGGTCGTCAGCTTCGACCTGACCCGCCCTCTCACCGACGTGACGCTGCGGGGCGTGACCGGCCGGCTGGTCAGCGCCGACGCGACCGCCGCGGTGGGCCGGGCGCTGACGGCCGGGGCGGCGCTGCTGGCCTCCGAGCAGCTCGGCGTGGCCGAATGGTGCCTGACCACGACGGTGGAGTACGTGAAGACCCGGCGACAGTTCGCCCGGCAGATCGGCTCGTACCAGGCGGTCAAGCACCGGCTCGCCGACCTGTGGGTGAGCGTCACCGAGGCCCGCGCGGTGGCCCGCTACGCGGCGGACTGCCTCGCCACCGGGGACCCGGACCTGCCGGTCGCGGCGGCCGTGGCCCAGGCCTTCTGCTCCCCGGTGGCGGTCAAGGCCGCCGAGGAGTGTGTCCAGCTGCACGGCGGGATCGGCTTCACCTGGGAGCACCCGGCGCACCTGTACCTCAAGCGCGCCCGCTCCGACGCGGCGAGCCTCGGGTCGGCCGCCGCCCACCGCGCGGCGCTGGCCGGCCTGGTGAAGCTGCCGGCCTGAAGATCAGCTGCCGGCCTGAAGATCAGCTGCCGGCCCGAGGATCGGCTGCCGGCCTGAGGATCACAGGAGGAGCCGGGTCAGCGACTCCGCGACGCAGACCGGCTTCTCCTGGCCCTCGCGCTCGACGGTCACCTTGTTCTTCAGCTGCAGCCAGCCCTCGCCGAGGTCGTCGGCGGACAGCAGCTGCACCGTGGCGCGCACCTTCGACCCGACGGGCAGGGGCGCGGGGAACCGCACCTTGTCCAGCCCGTAGTTGATGCCCATCCGGGAGCCCTGCACCCGGTACACGCCGGAAACCAGGACCGGCAGCAGCGACAGACTCATGAAGCCGTGCGCGATGGTCGTGCCGAACGGCCCGGCGGCCGCCTTCTCCACGTCGACGTGGATCCACTGGTGGTCGCCGGTGGCCTCGGCGAACAGGTTGATCTGGTCCTGGGTGACCTCCCGCCACTCGCTGTGGCCCAGGACCTGGCCGACCGACGCCAGCAGCTCATCCGCATTCGCAAACGTACGCATACCCTGATCTTGCACACATAGTGCAACATCCGTCAACGACCGGCGGCCGGCCCCGTGGCTCGGGACCGGCCGCCGGCCTGGTTGCGTGCGGCGCTTACGTGCCGATGCGGTTGAGCTTCAGCGTCACACCGATGTCGGTGGTGACCACGGTCGTGCCGGGCACGGCCGGGGTGACCACGGAGGTGGTGACCTTGCCCGAACCGGGCAGCAGGCCCTTCACCGTGACGGTGTAGGACGTCGACGCCCCGGGCACCGGGTCGGTGCTGGTGACGTAGAGGTCCGTGGTCGGCAGGGTGTTCAGCGGAAGACCCTGGCCACCGGTGCCGGCCACGTTCTCGGCGCCGACCACGAGGTCCTGCCCGGACGGCAGGCTCGCGACGGAGGCGAAGTCGTACGAGAACGCGATGTCCTGCGGGCCGCCCGAGCCCAACCAGACCTGGAACTTGCGGGTCTTGTTGGTGCCGTAGTCGTTCACCCGCCACTCCACGACCGTCCAGAGGCCGACGCCGTCGGTGAGCACGTTGACCAGCAGGCCCGTCGAGTTCGTGCCGTCGAGGTCGGTCCAGAACGGCGCGAGGACGTTGTTCGGCTTCGCGGGGTTCGGGATCGGGGTGATGTCGCAGCAGATGTTGTTCTCGTTGCTGTCATCGCTGCCCGGGTACAGGTAGCCGTTCGAGTCGACGGTGAGCGAGCTGTACTCGACACCGTTGTACTTGAACGGTGGCACGTTGAACGTCGTCAGGTCCTCGTCGCCGATCGGGGCCACCAGCGTGCCCCCGAACAGGTCGAGCGGGATGTACCCGGCGATGGTGCCCGGGGCGATCGACGGCGTGCCCGGCACGGCGCCGGCCAGCGCCGCGCCCTTCTTCTCCGCCTTGAACGGGTTGGCCACCGTGGCCCCGCTCGCGCCGACGATCGGCAGGTTGAGCGTGGTCGTGGTGGTGAAGTCCGCCGTGGTGTCGGCGAAGGTGCCGTTGGTGGCGGTGACCGTGCAGGTGCTGTTCTGCAGCAGCGTCAGCGACGCGGGGCTGCAGGACTGGGTCACCTTGATGTCGCCCTGCTGCGGCACGAACGCGACCGGCAGGTGCAGCGCCGGCACGCTCGAGCTGAGCGGCTTCAACCGGACCTCACCGAAGTACTGCGCCTTGGGGGCGCTGGACTTGATGGTGATGTTGATGGTCGCGGTCTTGCCCGCGGGCACGGTGAAGATGGACGGCGTGACCGTGATGGACGAGCCGGCCGGCGACGTGGTCTCGACGCGGTAGGTCTGCGTCTTGCCCGAGACGTTCTTCGCCGTGCGGACCGCGGTGAGCTTGCCCGGCATGACCGGGGCGTTCACCGACGGCAGGTTGATCTGCACCGCGTTGACCGGGTCGTTGCCCAGCGCGAACAGCCGGTCGGCCGTCTCGTCGAAGGTGAGACCGGGGTTCGCGGCGAGGTTGACCTGGACGCGACCGGCGCCGAGATCGAACGGGTCGGCCGGAGTCGTCCCGTTCTCCTTCTTCACGTTGGTCGTCGCGGTGGTCATCAGCGAGGACTTGATCTGACCCGGGGTGAAGTCCGGGTGAGCCGCCTTCTCCAGGATGGCGGAGCCGGCGATGTGCGGCGACGACATCGAGGTGCCGGCGATGGCCATGAAGTACTGGCCGGGCGGGCCACCGGCCGCGTCGTCCAGGACCGGCGTCTGGCCGGCGAGGATCTGCGCACCGGGTGCGGTGATGTCGGGCTTGATGAACTGGCCGCCGGGGCCGCGCGACGAGAAGCTCGTCATCACGTCAGCGGTGCCGATGACCTTCTCACCACTGGTGAACGACGCCGTGATACCCGGGTGGGCGGCGACGAAGTTCAGGAACGCCGTGCCGTCGGCCAGGTGCACCGTCGGCAGCCAGTGGTTGTCGCTCAGCGCGTCAGCCGCCGGGTTGTTGTACAGAATCATGCCGGCCGCGCCGCCCTGCAGGACGTTGAAGCCCTTCATGATGCGGCCCGGGCTGCGCTGGCACGCCACGATCTTGCCGACGAAGATGCCGGGCGGGGCCGGGACCTCACACGT
Organism: Dactylosporangium sp. NPDC050688; assembly: GCF_040654515.1. NCBI lineage: Bacteria > Bacillati > Actinomycetota > Actinomycetes > Micromonosporales > Micromonosporaceae > Dactylosporangium > Dactylosporangium sp. NPDC050688. The sequence goes on along the minus strand of NZ_JBFAIC010000033.1, from coordinate 69,112 downwards.
CGGGTTGTTGTACGGCGGTGCCGAGGCCAGCACGACCGGCTTCGCCGGGGTGACGCCCTGGGTGAGCGACACGCCCTTGAGCAAGGTCTGGGCGCCGTCGCTGGACGCGACGGTCAGCGTCGACTGGAAGGAGCGCTTCTGCGTCGACGCGCCGACGGTGGTGACCCAGCCCGACAGGTGGTCGGCCGTGGACGCGCCCGGGCCGGAGTTGCCGGCAGAGGCGGCCACGAAGACGCCGGCCTTGTACGCGTCGAAGAACGCCAGCTCCACGACGTCGGTGTACGGGCTCGCGCCACCCGAGATCGAGAAGTTGATGACCTTGACGCCGTCCTTGATCGCCTGGGCGACCGCGGCGGCCGAGTCGGTGCTGTAGCAGCCGGTCGCGCCGCAGACCTTGTACACCGAGACCCAGGCACCGGGCGCGACGCCGTTGACCGGCCCCTGCTCGACGCCGAGGACGTTCGCCGAGGCGACCGGGTTACCGGCGGCGGTCGACGCGGTGTGGGTGCCGTGGCCGTCGGAGTCGCGGGCGGTGTACCCGAACATCTCCACCGGCTGGTTGGCGTTGTAGGTGTCCAGGAAGCCCTTGCCGCCGATGAGCTTGTTCTGGCACACGAACGGGTCGTTGGCGGGGGTCAGCGGGTTGTCGCCGAAGTCGCACGACCGCGGGGTCCCGTCGGCCTTCGCGGGCGGGGCACCGAGGTTGCCGTTGTCCGCGAACGACGGGTGCTCCGGCCACACCCCACTGTCGAGCGAGCCGAAGATGACGCCCTTACCGGCGTTCGGCTTGCCGCCGAGCGACGGGTAGACCTGGTCCGCGCCGATGAAGCTGGTGCTGGAGTCGGTCTGCGGCGCGCGCGCCGCGTCGGACTGGACCGCCACGACGTTGTCGATCGTCAGGATCGACCCGATCTTGTTGGCCGGCACCGACAGTGCGATGCCGCCGTAGACCGTGCGCAGCTTCTGGCCGACTCTGGCGTCCGGGACCAGTTTCTTGAGATCGGCGAGGAATTTGTCCTCAATTGTGGTGATGCGGCTTTCGTAGCGCTGCTCCGCGTTGCTTCCGGAAAGCGCCTTTCCGGTGACTGCCGGGCTCGTCGCCTCATATCCGGCGATGCCGCCGGAGTATGTCGCGGTCGAGTCGTAGTCGAGCTTGACCGCAATCGACAGCCGGGCGCTGTCGGTGCGGTTGAGCAGGGACGGGTCGGTCTTTGCCATGCGACTCGTGGGTGACTTCGCGGTCGAGACCTGCTTGACCAGCGAGGCACCCTGCACCGAGGTGAGTTTGCCGCTCACCGGTGCGGCCTGGCTCGGGCTTGCCGAGACGATCACGAGCAGTGGCGGAACGAGTGCTGACGCCACAGCGGCGTGCACCCATCTCCGTCGGCTCATCATGCCCCCTCTCATGGACGGGCTGGTGTCCGAAGGGTTGTGACAACTTCCCCCCGCGTAGCTGCTCCGGCGTGGCCACCCTCGGTCTGCGCGCACGCCGTCGCCGCATATCTCGAATGCTCGATATACGCCGTCACAACATGCCAGTTTTCGAGGCCGCGGAACAGGGGCAATCACTCCGCAGAAAAGCGCCGAACAGGGGTTGTAGGGCAATGTCGAGGGTTTACCGGGGCAGCCTTTGCGCATATCAACGAATTGCAATGTCCAACTGATCCGTCATGCGGGCAAATAAGCGCCGGAGGAGTTTTGTAACGGTTGCGCACGAAACGACAAACCCGCCCCTGTCGGGGCGGGCCGGGTCGGGTCGGGGGAAAGGCGGACCGGTCAGGCGTCTTCGCGCGGCGGGTTGATCACCACAGTCTGGTCGGTGTCCTTCGCGGGCGAGGTCTGCGGCCGCTGGCTCGGCACCTGGATCTGCCCGCTCTGCTGGCCGCTCTGCTGGCCGCTCTGCTGGCCGCTCTGCTGGCCGGGCGGCACGGCCGGCGGCACTGTCGGGGGCACGGCCGGCGGGACGGTCGGGACGATCATCGTCGGTGCGTCGGCCGGGGCGGGGCGCTCGGACACCAGGGTCGCGCCGACCTGCCGGGAAGCCTCAGCCTGCCGGGAAGCCTCAGCCTGGCGGGCGACTTCCGCCTGCCGCGCCGCCTCCGCCTGGCGGGCCTCCTCCGCCTGGCGGGCCTCCTCTGCCCGGCGGGCGGCCTCGGCCTCGGCCGCGCGGCGCGCCTCGGCCTCCTCGCGGCGGGCCTGCGCGGCCTGGCGGACCCGCTCGGACACCGCGGGCGCCTCCTGCTCGACCCGGGTCAGCCAGGTCTCCCAGCGCTGCTGCATCGGACGGACCAGGCCACCGCCGACCCCGACGACGAGGATGCCGGCGACCGTGGCGAGCACCGCGATGAGCACCGGCGTGGTCACCGTCGTGGCGATGCCGATCTGGTTCAGCGCCGCGATGACGCCCAGCCCGAGGACGAACCAGAAGCCGAGGTTCGCCAGGAGCCGCCCGTACGGCAGGCCGCCGAGCGCCCCGGTCACCAGGTCGCGCAGCCCGCCGGCGAGCGCCGCGGCGACGACCACGATGACGACGGCGACGGCCGCCCTGGGCAGCCAGGACACGACGGTGTCGATGAGCTCGGAGACGGGGTTCGGGCCCCACACGCCGAACGCGATCTGCAGCGTGAAGAGCAGGACCGCATAGTAAACGAGCTTGGCGATCAGGTCGCCGGCGTCGAGGTCGGTGCGGGCCAGCGCCCGGCCGACCCCGCCGCGCTCGGCGAGCCGGTCGAAGCCGACCCTGGCCAGCAGCTTGCGCACGCCGGCGCGCAGCAGGACCGCGAGGCCCCAGCCGGCGAGCAGGATCAGCAGGAACAGCAGCAGTGACGGCACGAAGCGGACGACGTCGCCGAGGGCATCACGGACCATGCGGTGATGGATGCCCATCCATCGGCGAAATCAATCGTCCATGCCGGCCAGCCCCTTCGGGCTCTCCGGCTCGGCGGCGCGCTCCGGGCCGCCGGCCAGCTGGTCCGCGAGGGTGACGCTGCGATGCTCCACCGCGAAGTCGCCGAGGTCGTCGACGTCGAAGCCGGGGAACGGCTCCCTTACCCGTGCCTGTGACTCGGTCATATTTCCAGTGAAACCCCCCGCGGGTGGGTACAACGAACGCATGACCAAACCAGTGACCGGTGTGCTCTTTGATGTCGACGGGACCCTCATCGACAGTGTCTACCTGCATACGACGGCCTGGTGGCAGGCCTTTCGCCAGTACGGCCACGATGTCGCGTCCGCCCGCATCCACCGGGCGATCGGCATGGGATCGGACAAGATCCTGGACCATCTGCTGGGCGAGGACCACGACCCCGGTGACGACGATGCGTTGCGGGCCGCGCACGCCAGCCTGTACGCGACCAGCTGGCCGGCGCTGCGCCGGTTGCCGGGGGCGCGGCAGCTGCTGCGGGCGTGCGCCGGGCGGGGGCTGCGCAACGTGCTCGCCACGTCGGCGTCGAAGCCGGAGCTCGAGGCGCTGCTGCGCTGCCTGGACGCCGACGCCGTCATCGGCACGGTGACCAGCGCCGACGATGCGGGGCAGAGCAAGCCGGCGCCGGACATCGTGGAGGTGGCGCTGCGCCGGTCCCACCTGAACGCCGGGGAGGTCGTGTTCGTCGGCGACTCGGTCTGGGACGTCCAGGCCGCCGGTGCGCTGTCGATCCCGTGCATCGGCCTGACCAGCGGCGGCGTGTCCGCGGCGGAGCTGCTCGACCATGGCGCCGCGGCGGTCTACGCCGACCCGCAGGACGTGCTGGAGCACCTGGACGAGGCGCTGACCACGGCGTTCCGGGTCGCCCTGACGACCGCCTAGCGACCTACGGCAGCACCAGCGGGGCCGGGTAGTCCAGTTGCCTGCGCCGGGCCTCCGGCAGGGTCCACGGCTCGTGCACGGCCCTGCCCTCCACGCCGGCCAGCTCGGGCACGTACCGGCGCACGTAGTCGCCCTGCGGGTCGAAGCGGTGCCCCTGCCGGACCGGGTTGAACCGGCGGTAGGGCTTGGTGTCGTTGCCGGTGCCGGCGACCCACTGCCAGTTGCCGTAGTTGTTGCCGACGTCGGCGTCCAGCAGCAGGTCGAAGAAGTGGTCGCCGCCGGCGCGCCAGTCGACCCCCAAATGCTTGGTCAGGTAGGAGGCGGTGATCAGGCGGGCCCGGTTGTGCATCCAGCCCTCGGTGAGCAGCTGCCGCATGCCGGCGTCGACGACCGGCACGCCGGTGTGCCCCTCCCGCCACGCCTGCAGCGCGTCGGACTCGTCGCGCCAGGCCTCCTGCGCCGTGCTGCGGTACGCCTGGTGCCGAAGGTCGGGGAACCCGTACAGAACCTGCTGGTAGAAGTCGCGCCAGCACAGCTGCCGCACGAAGGGCTCGGCGCCCGGCCGGCCGGCGGCGCGGGCCGCCACCTCACCCGGCGACACGCAGCCGAAGTGCAGGTAGGGGCTCAGCCGGGAGGTCCGGTCGGCCGCCATCGCGTCGTGGTCGTCCTCGTACCCGGACAGCTGCGGCAGCCAGGCGGTCAGCCGGCGACGGCCCGCGGACTCCCCGCCGGCGCCGTCCTGCCCGGCGGGCCGGTCCGCGAACCAGGAGGCGGGCAGAGCATCTGGCGGGGCGTCGGGCAGGCGCAGGGTGCGCGGCGCGCCCTCGACCTCCCGGTGGCGCTGCGCCTGCCAGGCCCGCCAGTACGGGGTGAAGACCTTGTAGTGGTCGCCGCCGCCGGACGGCCGCAGCGCGTCGGGCGGCACGACCGTCACGCCGGGGAACGTCTTGAGCGCGATCCGCTCGGCGTCGCACGCCTGGCGCAGGCGGCGCTCCCGGTGGCGCGCGTAGCCGCTGACGTCGGTGGCGAGCCCGATGCCCTCGGCGCCGACCGCCTTCGCCACCCGGACCGCCTCGGTCACCGGGTCGCCGCGCAGCTCGGCGAGGTCGGCGCCGCGCCGGCGCAGCGACGCCTTCAGGTCGGCCAGGCACCCGTCGAGGAAGCGGCGGCGCCGCTCGCCGGCGCGGATCGCGGGGTCGTGCACGAACAGCGGCACGACCCGCTCGGCGGCACGCGCCGCGGCGGACAGCGCCGGGTTGTCATGGACCCGCAGGTCGCGGGTGAACAGGACGACGGCGACCTTCATGCCGCCCTCATACCGTGCTGCCGCGCAGGTCGAGCACCACCGGCACGTGCACCTCGGCGGCGGGCTCGCGGGCCTGCGGCACGGCCGGCGGCGTGACCCCGGCCAGGGCGGCCACCTCGTCGAACTCGCCGGACGGCGTGCCCGGGATCGGCACCGGCGCGCCGGGGCGGGTCATCAGGCAGGCCAGCGCGACGGCGATGCGGCGCAGCTTCGGCACGGTGGCGCGCCGGACGAACACGTCGTGGTCCTGCGCCTCGACCTCGTCGAGGATGCCGCCGTACAGCCGGAACGCTGCCCGCATGCACGCCTGCGAGCTCGGCGCGAGCATAGGGATCCCCTCGGCGGCGGCGACGTAGTGGGCGCGGGCGCGCTGCACCTCGTACCCCATCAGGCTCTTGATCTTCTGGCTGCTGCGCCGCTCGCGCGCGGCCCGTTGCAGGTCCTCGCGGGTGACCTCGAACCGGCGCAGGTCCTCCGCCGGCAGGTAGATCCGGCCCCGCTCCAGGTCCTCGGCGACGTCCCGGATGAAGTTGGTGAGCTGGAAGGCCAGGCCGAGCTGGCGGGCGGGCTCGCGGGCGGCGGCGCGGTCGGAGGACTCGAGGATCGGCAGCATCATCGTGCCGATCACCGCCGCCGAGCCTTCCATGTAGCCGAGCAGGTCGGGGTAGGTCTCGTAGCCGGTGACGGTGAGGTCCATGGCCATGCTGCCGAGGAACTTGCGGAAGTCCTCCAGGTCGATGTCGAACACCTGGATGGTGTGCAGGACCGCCGGCAGGAGCGGGTCGCCGGTCGGCGCGCCCTCGAGGCCGCGGACGAACTGCCGGCCCCACGCCTCCAGTTCGCGCGCCCGCTCCTGCGGGGTCATCGCCCCGGAGCGGTCGACGATCTCGTCGGCGTAGCGGGTGAACCCGTACAGCGCGTGCACGTGCCGGCGCTTCCAGGCGGGCAGCAGCCTCGTCGCCAGGTAGTAGGTCCGGCCGTGGTGGCGGTGCAGCGCGCGGCACCGCTCGTAGGCGGCGGTCAGTGGCGCTGGCTCCATGCTGAACCTCCAAGTCTGACGTAAATCGACGCATCAATCGACGCAAACCTGAGCCTACGCTACGCTTGCCGGATGCGGGTAGTGAAAGGACCGACCGATCGGGTGGTCGTCGTCGGTGCCGGGCTGGGCGGCCTGTCGGCCGCGATCCGGCTGGCCGCCGCCGGGCGGGAGGTCACCGTCCTCGAACGGGAGGACTACCCCGGCGGCCGGGCCGGGAAACTGTCGATATCCGGCTACGAGTTCGACACCGGCCCGACCGTGCTGACCATGCCGTCGCTGCTGGAGGACCTCGTCGGCACCGTCGGGGAGGACCTCGCCGACTGGCTGCCGATGACCCGGCTCGACCCGGCCTACCGGGCGCACTTCCCCGACGGCTCGACGCTGGACGTCATCGCCGACACCGCCCGGATGGCCGGCGAGGTCGCCAGGGTGTGCGGCGCCCGCGAGGCCGACGGCTACCTGCGCTTCGTCGACGACGCGCGGGAGCTGTGGCGGCTGGAGCGCGACGACTTCATCGACCGCAACCTCGACCGCCCCCGGGACCTCGTCACCGCCAACCTGTGGCGGCTGGTGCGGCGCGGCGGCTTCGGCCGGCTGCAGGCGAAGGTGGACAGCTACTTCAAGGACCCGCGCACCCGGCGGATCTTCTCCTTCCAGGCGATGTACGCGGGCGTCGCCCCGCACCAGGCGCTCGCGCTGTACGCGGTGATCGCCTACCTCGACTCCGTCGCCGGGGTCTACTTCCCCAAGGGCGGCATCCACGCGGTGTCGCGCGCCCTGGCCGACGTCGCGACCAAGCACGGCGTGACCATCCACTACGACACCACGGTCGAGTCGGTCTCCGTGGCCGCCGGCCGGGCCACCGGCGTGGTGTGCGCCGACCGCCGCCGGTTCACCGCCGACACCGTCGTGCTCAACCCCGACCTGCCGGTGGCGTACCGGGACCTGCTGCCCCCGGCGCGCTGGCGCAGCCCGTTGCTGGGGCGGCTGCGGTACTCGCCGTCGTGCGTGGTGCTGCACGTGGGGTCGCGGCAGTCGTACCAGGCGATCGCCCACCACAACATCCACTTCGGGCGGGCCTGGCGGGAGACCTTCGACGAGGTCATCAACCAGGGCCGGCTGATGAGCGACCCGTCGCTGCTGGTCACCAACCCCACGCACACGGACCCGTCGCTGGCGCCGGAGGGCCGCCAGACCTACTACGTGCTCGCGCCGACGCCGAACCTCAACGCCCCGCTGCTGGACTGGCGCGGCTCGCTGAGCGGCACGTACCGCAGCGAGCTCATCGAAACGCTGGAGCAGCGCGGGTACATCGGCTTCGGCGACGCCGTCGAGGTCTCGCGGTTCATCACCCCGGCCGACTGGGCCGATCAGGGCATGGCCGCGGGCACGCCGTTCGCCGCGGCGCACACGCTGCGCCAGACCGGGCCCTTCCGGCCGGGCAACCTCCACCCCACACTGTCCAATGTGGTCTTCGTCGGGTCGGGCACCCAGCCGGGTGTCGGCGTGCCGATGGTCCTGATCTCAGGTCGCCTGGCAGCGCAACGCATTACGGGAGTGGTGTCGTGAGTCCTCGGGAACAACAGCTGGTGGAGCTGGTCGACACGGTCGGCGGCGCGGTCGGCGCGGCCACGGTCGACGAGGCGCACCGCGCGCCCGGCCGGCTGCACCGCGCTTTCTCCGTCATGCTCGTCGACGACGACGGCCGGGTGCTGCTGCAGCAGCGCGCGGCGGTGAAGACCAGGTTCGCCCTGCGCTGGGCCAACGCCTGCTGCGGGCACCCGGCCCCCGGCGAGGCCGTCACGGACGCGGCCCGCCGCCGGATGGCCGAGGAGCTCGGTGTCACGACCGTGCCGTTGCGCGAGGTCGGCGTGTACGTCTATCAGGCCGCCGACCCGGCCACCGGGCGGGTCGAGTACGAGTACGACCACGTGCTGGTCGGGTCGTTCACCGCCTCCGCCGGCGGTGCTTTCGCGGTCGACCCGGCCGAGGTGGCCGCGGTCGAGTGGGTCACCGCCGAGGGTCTCGCGGCGCGGCTGTCGCAGACACCGGACCTGTACGCGCCCTGGCTGGCCGGGGTCGTGGCGGCCTGGCAGGGCTCTTCGGCATGACGGCCGCGGCGGCGTACTCGGCGGGCGCGGTGGCCCGGCGGCTCGGCGTCGCGGTGACCACCCTGCGGACCTGGCACCAGCGGTACGGGATGGGCCCGTCGCTGCACGAGCCGGGGCACCACCGCCGGTACACCGAACAGGACATCGAACGCCTCGAGGTGATGCAGCGGCTGATCGTCGAGGGGGTCGCGCCGAGCGAGGCCGCCCGGTGGGCGCTGCAGGGACGCTTTGGTGCCGTGTCCTCCGGGGGCGCTCCGGCGCCGTTCCCGTCCGCTCGGCCGGATCTGGTCGCGGCGGCGCGCGGGCTGCACCGCGCCGCGGTGCGCCTCGACGCGCCCGCCGTCCGGCAGCGGGTCGCCGCCGCCGTGCACGACCTCGGCGTCGTCGTGGCCTGGGACGACGTCCTGCGCCCGGTGCTGAACGCCATCGGCGAGCGACACGCGGCCACCGGCGCCCTGGTCGAGGTCGAGCACCTGCTGTCCGGCTGCGTCTCGGCCGTGTTCGGCGCGGTGCCCCGCCCCGAGCCGACCGTGCCCGCCCAGATCCTGCTCGCCTGCGCCGACGAGGAGCAGCACAGCCTGCCCGTGGAAGCGGTCGGCGCGGCCCTGGCCGCCGCCGGAGTGCCGACCCGCATCCTCGGCGCCCGGGTGCCGCCGACGGCCCTGGCCACCGCCGTGCGCCGGACCGGCCCCGCGGGCGTGCTCGTGTGGTCGCAGCTGCGGGCCACCGGCGACCCCGGACAGCTGGAGCCGCTGCTGGCCGCGCCGCGCCGGCCGCTGGTCCTCGCCGCCGCCGGTCCCGGCTGGGACGTGGCCGGCCTGCCCGCGGGGGTGGCCACCCCCGCGTCGCTGACCGATGCGCTGATCATGCTGACCGCGGCGATCGCGTGAAAAATCCCCCTCTGAAGGTGTAAAAATCCCTTGCCGAGGTACTCCCGGGTTCGTGCCATGGGCTGAACGCCGGAGGTTGGCCGGAGCGTCCGGTGACTAGCGTGTGCCTTCCGTACACCGCACCCTTCGACCTCCGGAGCACCCACGATGACCCGCACCCGCCTCGCCCTGGGAGCGCTGATCAGCGCCGCCGCCCTGGCCCTCGCCGGCTGCGGCGGCACTGATCCGTCCTCGGCGTCGTGGCACGGTGCTCCGGCACAGTCCGGCTTCGCCAGCGGCCAGACCGGCGGCACCGAGGCGCACCCGATCAGCGACTCCACCGCGCAGGCCGGCAGGCCCGCCGCCTCCGCGTCCGCCACCCCGTCCTCGCCGGCGTCCGCCTCGGCGTCCCCCGCGGCCTCGGCGTCCGCCTCCTCCGACGGCATCATGCGCCAGACCGGCGGCACGCAGGTCGCCCTCACCTTCGACGACGGCCCCAGCGCCGACACCCCGAAGCTGCTCGCCATGCTGCGCCAGCACAACATCAAGGCCACGTTCTGCGTGGTCGGCGTCGCCGTGCAGGAGTTCCCCCAGTACGTGCAGGAGATCGTCAAGGACGGTCACACCCTGTGCAACCACACCTGGAAGCACGACGACAAGCTCGGCAAGAAGTCCGCCGACACCATCCGCGCCGACCTCCAGCGCACCAACGACGAGATCCGCAAGGCCGTCCCCGACGCGCAGATCCCGTACTTCCGCCACCCCGGCGGCAACTTCACCCCCACGGCGGTCCGGGTCTCCCGCGACCTGGGCATGGTCTCCCTGGGCTGGACCGTCGACCCGTCGGACTGGAACACCCAGAAGTGGAAGGGCGACCAGATGACCCAGCACATCATCGCCACCGTGCGCAACAACACCAAGCCCGGCGGCGTCATCCTCTCCCACGACGGCGGAGGCGACCGCAGCGCCACTCTTGCCGCGTACAAGACGCTCCTGCCCGAGCTCAAGCAGCGGTACACCCTTATCGCGCTGCCCAACTGAGCAGGCTGCTGCTTGCGTGGCGTCCTGACCGTCAGGCGGCGTGGCGTTCGGGCTGGCGGACCACGATGGATACCCATTTGGCGATCGCGGAAGGGGTCACGTATGCTCTGAAAGCCTCCGGCGGGGCCGGATGGGAGCAACACCGCACAAGTCGTAGAGTATGCGATGATTGCGGGGCCGCCCTCATCGTCTAGCGGCCCAGGACGCCGCCCTTTCAAGGCGGTAGCACGGGTTCGAATCCCGTTGGGGGCACGACCGGGTTCGCCCGGAGCAGTTGAGCAAGGTCCTGTGGAGCAGTTGGAGTGCTCGCCGCCCTGTCAAGGCGGAGGTCGCGGGTTCAAGTCCCGTCAGGACCGCAAGGCCCATCTTGGGCAGGTAGCTCAGTCGGTACGAGCGTCCGCCTGAAAAGCGGAAGGTCGGCGGTTCGACCCCGCCCCTGCCCACAAAGCTCTTCGCCGGGCTTTACAGACCCCGACCAGCGGAAACGCCGGTCGGGGTCTTTGTTGCTCGTCATCTGTGACGAAGATCGTTATGTAGCAACGCCGGACTTCCGGACAGCGGACGGTCAACTCGGCCGACCAGGAAGTATAGGGTTCGCTATACTCTATGGGTGGCCACACCGGAGTGAGACATCTACGTCGTGAACGAAGTCCGCGAGTGGATCGATGCGCTGGATGATGCGACCCACGAACGAGTCGTCCAGGCACTCGACGCATTAGCGGAGGGAGGTCCGGGCCTCGGCCGGCCGCTTGTCGACAGCATTGCTCACTCAACGGTCGCCAACCTCAAGGAACTCCGTCCCGGCACGGTGCGCATCCTGTTCGTCTTCGACCCGTGGCGCTCCAGCATCCTGCTGGTCGCCGGCGACAAGGCAGGACAGTGGAACGCCTGGTATCAGGAAGCCATCCCGCTTGCCGAGCAACGCTATGAGATCTACTTGAAAGAACGGGCGCAGGAGGAAGGTGACCAGCGATGAGCAGTTACGTGCGCTGGAGCGACATTCGTGCCGAACATGTCGAACGGGCTGGCGGCGAGGAAGCGGTCGCGGCAGGTAAGCAGGAACTCCTCGCGACCGTCCTCGGCCATCGGCTGGCCGAGGTCCGCAAGCAGCGTGGCCTGACCCAGCAGGAGGTCGCCGACCGCATGGGCGTCACCAAGGGACGTGTGTCCCAGATCGAACAGGGCCAGGTGTCGGGCCAGGATGTGGTCGCCCGTTTCGCGGCGGCGCTCGGTGGACGCCTCCATCAGGCGATTTACTTCGACGATGGCGACATCGCAGCCATCGCCTGACAGCATCCGACGCAGCAACGCGTGTGGCAACGGCCGCGCACGACGGCACTCATCTCCAACCTGTTCCGGGCCTCACCGCGGCCCGGAACGGCTCAGATTCGGCCAGTCAAGATCGTTATGTGGCAACGCTGGTGGCAGTGGCCCGGGTACCAGCTCCGACGAAGGTTGTCGGGCAGCCCGTTCAGTCCTTGTCGTCGTCCCAGGCGAACAGCGTCTCTGCCAGCGCCGGACGGCCGCCGAGGAATGACACGTACCGCGGGTTCCACGAGCGGGTCCAGTCCGATTCGTAGGTCGCGAGGCCCTTCAGGAAGTCGGCCAGGTCGACGCCCTCGTTCAGCTCCAGACAGGTGATGAGCTGCGCACTGCCGTCCAGGTTGGGCTGCAGCAACATCCGCTCGCGGTGGTAGCCCAGCGCGCGGGCCCGCTCGACGAGACCGGAGTGATCGTTTCGGAGCTCGGCGAGCAGTCCCCGGAACTCCGGGATCCGTTGCTCGGGGATGGTGACGGTAAAGGCGAACGTAGCCATGGGGGATGTCTCTTTCTGTCAGGAACTCTTGCCTGGAGGGGGTGCCCGGCCCCGCTTCCGCGCAGGCCTCGTTACCGCCCGGGTCACCGCCCGGCCGAGTACCCGAGACCCGTCGCGAGGGCCATCAGCAGCCGGTGCAGTTCGTCCGCGTCGCCGGGCTGCAGCAGGGCGAGCGCCTTGGCGTTGACGCCCTCCACCAAGCGCTGCGCTTCCACGGCCAGGTCACGTCCGGCGTCGGTGACGTCGATCAACAGGGCGCGGCCTCGGTCCAGGTGCGGCCTGCGTGCGATCAGTCCCCGATCTTCGAGTTGTTTGACCGCAGTTGCCATCGACTGGGCGGTGACGCCGCAGCGGCGGGCCAGCTCGGCCGCCGTCTGAGGGCCGTCGAGACCGGACAGGACGAGCACCCCCAGCTGGACCTGGGTCAGCTGGACCGGGCGCAGCGCCCGCTCCATCTCCTGGGTCAACGCCCCCGAAACCATGCGGATGAGGTAGAGCAGGCGATCACGAGGATTGAACAACACGCAGATATCTTATCAGATATCTGTTAGACGTCCATGAGGGTGTTATGGCTCCTCGCCGTGCGGTGCGGCTCCCCTTCGTGGTGGTGGGCAGGCGTTAGCCGACCAGCCGACCCCGCCGCCGCCCTTTGATGCAATGGCGGCGCGACGGTGGTGTGGTGGGGTCGGGGTACGACAGGAAACCCGGCTAACGTCACTGGCCACAGCACGAGCTTCAGCGCGGCTGCGCCGCGGGCCGGCCGGGGCTCCCACCCGGAAGCCTTCCATGTTCGTTGCCACCGGCACTGCCTGCGACCGGCGCGCGGCAGCCTCACGCGTGCGGCATCCGGAGGTCGCCGTCCCGCCAGCCGGACCACCCTCATGATCCAAGTCGCGTCCCGGCCATCCGGACGACCACGACACGACTTCGATCAACCGAGCAAGATCACAAGTATGCCGCTCGCGACCGGCACGGGATTGACCGACGTCCCCACGCAGGCCGAGTGGACACAGGAAACAGGCGAAGATGCGGCGCCGCGGCACGCCAGAGTGAGAGATGTGGCCACTAGGCCCTAGTGTGGATGTCACGACCATGATTCGAACCTGCGTTTGATCACGGCTAGGCGTCTGGCCACACGCCCGTTACGGATCGTGACAGGTGCATGACGCTGCTCGGGAAGTGTCAGACCCTGGTCGTAGCGTGCCGGGTATGAACGACTTCGACTGGGACTTCGACAACCGTCCGGTCCGGGGCACCGACGTCCGGCGGCGCCTGATGCTCGACCTCCGCAGCTACGACGTGACCGCGTTCGACGACGGCTCGGGTGTGGTCGGGCTGCGGCTCGTCGGGTGGGACTCCGGCTACATGTTCACGGAGGTCGTGGCCGAGCTGCCGACCGGCGACGCGGCCGATGTCGGGCAGCTGCTCGCGTCGGCGCTCGCCGGCTTCCGCGGGGGCGGCTCACCACCGAGCCCGACACCTGCGAGCGGCTGGCTGTCGTACGACGCACGCGACTCGCGGCCGGCGACGGCGTCCAAGTGGGGTCAGCCGTGGGAGCCGGCCGACCTCGACCTGCTGGTGCGCCGCTTCCGCGAGGGCGCCACCATCAAGACCCTGACCGCTGAGCTGGGACGGACGGACGGGGCGATCCGCCAGCGGCTGCAGATCCTCGGCGAGACCCGCCCAGGGCCGGCTTCGAATGTTGCTGCGGCGGCCAGAGCTGAGGCGTCTGAAGGGCTGCCGGATGAGGCATCTGAAGAGCTGGCGGAGGAGGTGCCGGATGAGGCGTTTGAAAGGCTGCCGGCGGACGAGGTGCCGGACGACAATGCCACGGTGGCGCCGGACGACGATCCTGGGCCGCCGCTGACGCCGTCATGGCTGCCGCCGGGGACGACGGCTGCAGACGCTCTGGCGGATGTGCTGTCGGACCTGCCGAAGCGGGCCGGCTGAATGGCACGTTGAGAGGTTCGCCGCACCCTCCCGCGGTGAACCAGCCGAACGCCGCCTTGAGCGACCGGCCGCGCTGCGTGCGCTGCGCCCTCGGCGGGCCGGGGCGCGCCGGTGGTTGGGCGAGGGCGACGCCTGAGAAACGGAGCGTGAGACCTGGGAAGACGCCTGAGGAGCGGAGCGTGAGGCCTGGGAAACGGTGAGGCAGTCGGTCGTAGGCGCGCAGCGTTCCTTCGGCAGCGCGACGGAAGGCGCACGGCATCGGCTGGGCGCATGCTGCGCACCGGCCGCTGGTGGCCGACTCGACGTGGATGCCGACGGCGTGGTTCGCGGCCGCGATCCGGTCGGCGGCCACCTGTGAGTAGTGCACCGAGCTCATGCGACGCTGCTCCCCCGCACGCGCTGACCGTCGGTGACCGCGCCGCCGGCGCCGGCACCGCCACTGCGCAGACCGCGGGAATCACCGCCGGCGGCCGCGCCTTCACGGCCCGGACCGCGCAACACCGCACGCCCGCCGGCCGCGCCTTCACGGCCCAGACCGCACGACACCGCACGCCCGGCACCCCCGCCGCTGTCACGAACCACACCCCGGAGAAAGCCACCACGACCACCGGCCCCGACGGCACGGTCCATGTCCAAGCGCTGTGGTGCAGAAAAGTTGTACGGCATCGGCGGCCCCCTCGTGGCATCGAGAAAAAGGGGGCGGGCGCCCGGGGTCACCAAGGCCAGTTGGCTAGGCGAGCGCCCGCCCGTTCACCCGACCGCGCGGACCCCTCAGTCGACACACGGTCAGGGGTTCGGGCGCTGCGACGCTCGGTAACGACGTACGCACAACCTAATCGCACTCGATGCGATTCTGCAAGTGCGCTATTGCGCTACGCGGCGCCGCGGCGGCGGAGGGTAGCGACGGCCGAGCCGGCGAGAGTCATCAGGCAGTCGGGGAGCTTGCCGTCGACCAGGGCGACGGTGAACAGGGCGGTGCCGCTGGGGATGTCCTCGTTGGCGTAGGCGCTGACGAAACGGGCGACCCAGCGCTTGTCGTAGTTGGCGTCGTCGATGTCGGGGAACTCGAGGCGCCACGGGCCGCGGGCGAGGTTCTCGCCGACCATCTCGCCGGCGAGGCGCCACGCCACGTCGTAGGCGGCGCTCATCCCGCGGCGGTCGACGACCGCGTCGAAGGTGTGGACCACGCCCGCTCCGTCGCCCGCTAGGGCGGACTCCAGGACCATGGCGGCGTCCTGGTGAATCTCGTCTCCCGGCTCATCCACGCCGACACCGTATGCGGCTCAGTCAAGCCGTGCGTGCCGAACCGGTGACTACGACCCGCCCGAGGATCGGCGGAGTGCGCAGGTCAGGCGGGCGGTGCAGACACGCTCGCCCGATTCGTCGGTGATGGCGATCTCGTACGAGGCGATCATCCCACCGAGCCGGAGGGGCGTGGCGACGCCGGTGACGAGGCCGGTGCGGGCTGCCTTGTGGTGGGTGGCGTTGACCTCGACGCCGACCGCGATGCCGTTGAAGAGGCGGGCCGCGTGCAGGGCCGCGCCGATCGAGCCGAGCGTCTCGGCGAGGACGACCGAGGCGCCGCCGTGCAGCAGGCCGTACGGCTGGGTGTTACCGGCGACCGGCATGGTGGCGACGACCCGCTCGGGGGAGGCCTCCACCAGGGTGATGCCCATACGCTCGGCCAGCGAGCCCTGCATCGACATGCCGTCGGGCAGCGTGTCACTCTGAGTGACGCCAGTGTCCTCCATGCCGTGCAACGTTACCGGGTGGTACGCCGGCGGCGGCCACCTCCCCACTTAAGTCCTCGGCCAGACCGCGCTAAGGTGCGCACGGCACCTTTGGGGAGGAGAAACACTCATGCGCGCACGGTCGGCGAAAGCCATCGTGGGAGCAATCACCGCGATTGGTCTGTTGCTCACCGCGTCCGGCTGCGGTTCCACCGCGCAGAGTGACGGCGACACTGAGACAAAGAATGACATTCACTTCTATGGCTCCGACGGCAATATGGCCAATTCGTTCGGTGAAGCGCTCAAGGACTCGCCGGCGATCCTCGCCGGGATGAAGGGCACGACCCCGCTCACGCCGCTCAGCGACGACTTCAAGCGCCGGGTCCGGTCCATCGACGGCAGCATCACGGACTTCAACTACGCGGGCGAGGCCTACGACGCCGTCGTGGTGGCCGCGCTGGCCGCGGAGGCCGGCAGGTCGGTCGAGTCCGCGTCGATCGCCAAGCAGCTGATCGGCGTGACGACCGGTGACAACGTGTGCGACACGATCGCCGCGTGCCTGACGGCCGCCAAGTCCGGCAAGGATTTCAAGTACCGGGGAATCTCACTGCGCCGCAGTGGCTTCACCGACGCCGGCGAGCCGTCCTCCGCGATGTACGGCGTGCTCAACTTCGGCCGCAACAACACCATCGACGAGGCGAAGACCGAGTTCGTCGGCGCCGGCGACGAGAAGACCGAGAACAAGGCGGCTGCGCCGCCGGCCAGCGGCGGCACCAAGGGCGGCGGGAAGGGTCCGGCGCTGAAGTTCGGCCTGCTGCTGCCGAAGACCGGCGCGCTGGCGTTCCAGGGGCCGCCGATGTTCGCGGCCGCCAAGCTGGCGGTCAAGGAGATCAACGAGGCCGGTGGGGTGCTCGGCCAGCAGGTGCTGGTCGAGGAGGGTGACGACGGCACCAACCCCGAGACCGCGAAGGCGACCGTCGAGCGGCTGATCTCCGCGAACGTCCAGGTCATCATCGGCGCCGGGGCGTCGGGCGTCAGCAAGGCCGTCATCCCGCGGGTCGCGCAGGCCGGCAAGGTGATGATCTCGCCGTCGGCGACCTCGGACGAGCTGACGAAGTTCGACGACAAGGGGCTGTTCTTCCGTACGTCGCCGCCGGACGTCCTGCAGGCCAAGGCGATCGCCGACATCATCATGCGGGACGGGCACACCAAGGTCGCGATCATCGCCCGGGACGACTCGTACGGCAGCGGCCTGTCCGAGGGGGTCCGCAGCGACCTCACCGCCGCCGGCATCAAGCCCGGCAACATGCAGGTCCTCAAGTACGAGGCGAAGGACAACTACGATCCGAAGGCCGACGCGGAGAAGCTGTTCGCGCCGATCGCGGGTCAGGTCAAGAACTCCGGGGCGACCGCGATCCTGCTGGTCGGCTTCGACGAGTCGGCGCTGGTGATTAAAGCTCTGGTCGCCGCGGGCATAAAGGCACCATCGGTGTAACGAAACCGCGAACGCGACAGGTCCAGCCGGGGGCGTAAGGCCCGCGTTGGATCAGGTTTTCCCCCGACCGTGAGAGGACCCGCAGCATGAGCGAGAACGAGACCGTCGAGACGCGCGGCGACCAGCGCATCGAGCTCCTCGTCGGCGACACGAACAACGACGGCAAGCCCGACCTGTGGGCGATCGACACGGACGGCGACGGCAAGGCCGACGTGTTCCAGTTCGACACCGACGGCGACGGCAAGGTCGACATCACGATGAGTGACATCGACGAGGACGGCACGCCGGAGCAGGTCGTGGACGGCGACGGCGGCCTCCCGCCGGCGACCACCTGACAAAGCAGCACACCCGAGCAAATCCGAGCACACCGAAGCGGCGCGGCCGGGGGCGAAAGTCCTCAGCCGCGCTGCTTCGCTACGTAGTCCCGCCACTGCTGCTCAAGCTGGCTCACCCCGATGCCCAGCACCTCGCGGGCCGCTGACTCGACCTCCGCGACGTTCTGGAACGCCTCGTAGAACGCGATGAGCTTGTCCTGCCCGTACTTCTCCGCGATCATCCGGTTCGCCAGCCAGCTGGCGATGTAGTTGCGCGGCTCGGAGTAGAACTCCGCGTCGGTCGGCAGGGTCGAGATGACCAGGTCGCCCAGCGCCTGGCGGATGCCCGCCTGGGGCACCCTGTCCTTCTTGTACGCGACGTATTCCGCGAACCCCTCCACCACCCACCGCGGCGTGCGGGCGGTCGTCACGGGGCCCATCGCGGCGTGCGCGAACTCGTGCGTCAGGTCGTGCGCGAGCTCCTCGGTCTGCGCGGTCAGCTGCGTCGGGTTGAACACAACCCGGGTCGAGCTGTACGCCGGCGACGTCGCCCAGTCGCCGACCTGGTTGTAGTACGGCACGGCGATCGCCGCCACCTGCGCGACGCGCTCCTGCGACTCGGCGAAGTACGTGTCGAAGATCCGCTTGTCCTGCACGGCGGTGACGAGGACCTTGCCGTCCCAGCCGGCCGGGCGTACCTCGATGACCTGCCTGATGCTCGTGTCTGCGTGCTGCAGCAGCGTGCGGCCGCGCTCGACGTCGTCGGCGGAGACCACGGCGACGACCCGCTCGTTGCGCAGCACCGCCACGGGGCCGGCGGAGTCCCACGGCTGCCCGTTGGCGCCGAGCGGCATGTCCTTGCCGGCCGCGTCGCCGACGATGCGCCACTTGCCGTCGACCAGCGCCACGACGGGCATCCACGGCGTCGCGACGGTCTTGCTGTCCACGCCCTCGACACGGTGACGGATGGTGACCGCCTCGACGTGCACTGCGGCGTGGTACCGGTCGAACAGCTGCGACGGCAGGAACTTCGCCAGCTGCCGCGCGGGCAACCGGGTCCGGTCGAAGCTGATGTCGGAGAACGGCAGCTTGACCAGGTTGTCGAACAGCTGCTTCTGCCGCTTCACGAACGCCGCGTCGGTCTGCTCGACGTCGGCCATCCAGGCGTTGAGGTCCTTCTTCTTGACCGCCTGGGTGTGCCGCTCCAGCAGTTCCTCGATCGCCTTGACGCCGACCCCGGTGCGCATGTCGACCCAGGTGGAGGCGACCACCTCGGTCTCGCTGCCGCCCCCGCCGCGCAGCGCCCAGGTGGCCGCCGCCGCCCCGCCGAGGGCGAGGACCATGCTGACCACCAGCAGGGCGATGAGCACGGGCCAGAGGAAGCTGCGACGCGGCTGCGGGGGCAGTTGCGGCGGCCACCCGTAGGCATAACTGGGAAATGTCTGTGGCGGCTGCTGGTGTACGTGCACCGCCCCGAACTGCCCCGGATACCCCTGCGGCGGCGGGTACTGCGGCGGCATCCCCTGCGGTGGGGGGCCCGGGAACGGCACGCGCTGCTGCGGGATGAACTGTGCCGGCGCACCGGGCGGCACCACCGGCAAGGGTGCCTGCACCGGAGCGGGACCGGGGGCCTGGGGCGGCGCGGCCGGCGGCTGGACCGCGGCGGGCGGCGCAGCGGGCAGGGCCTCGGCCGCGGGAGGGCCCACCTGCGAAGGGACGGCGGCCTGCGAAGGGACGGCTGGCGCTGGAGCCGCCGCCGGGCTGGGCGCTGCGTCCGTGACGGCGGGGACGGGAGCTGGGCCGGTGACCGCCGTGGGGGCCGGCGGCGTGGTGACGCCGACCGGTGCGGCTTCGGTCGAAGGGGCGGCGGCCGGGGCCGCGGCGGCCGGTTCGGGGTTGGTCACATTGCCTGCCGACGTCGAGGAGCGGAACCACATCCTCCGCCAGGCCTGCGCCCCTTGTCGACCCCGCCCCGGCGGCTCCCCGGCACCCGTCGCGACTACCCCAGCGTGGTCAGCTCCGCGGTCAGCACGTTGGACAGCATCGCGCCGTCCAGGCGGACCTGGCGCAGGTACCAGCGCTGCAGCGGGGTCCGGTTCTGGCTGAACTGCCAGCCGCCGCGCGGGCTCTCGATCTGGCCGAGCTTGCCGATGGCGGCGTTGAGCGAGAACGAGTCCAGCTGCGGCCGGCTCGCGTCGCCGATCGCCTTGTCCAGCACGGCGGCGGCGTCGTAGGAGGCCATCGCGTAGGTCGACGGGATCGTGCCGAACGACTTCTGGTAGTCGGCGATGAACCGGCGGTTGGCCGCGTTGTCCAGGTCGGGCGAGTAGTTCATCGAGGTGTAGATGCCCCTGGCGTCCTCGCCCTGCTGCTTGAGCACGTAGCCCTCGGTGAGGCTGCCGGGCGCGACGAGCTTGAAGTTCGCCGGGAACTTCGCCGCCTTGTACTGCTTGACGAAATCGACCGCCGACGCGCCGGCGTAGAAGGCGAACATGGCGGTCGCGCCGGAGTTCTTCACCTGGTTCAGGACCTGACCGAAGTCCTTCGACTGGAACGGCGTGAAGCGGATGCCGCCACCGCTGACGCTGCCGTTGGCGTTGATGAAGGCGTCGAGGAAGGCCTTGGCCTCGTCGTCGTCGCCCGGATGATCGGCGGCGACGATCGCCACGGAGCCGCCGGCGTTGTCCGCGGTCCACCTGGCCAGGGCCTGGCCGGGCTCGCTGGCGACGAAGGAGGTGCGCCAGATGTACTTGACGCCCTGCAGCGCGACCGGCGAGGCGTTGGACCCGACGAGCGGCACGGCGGCGCTCTCGACGGTGTCCTTGAGCGCCATCATCGCCGTGGCGGACGCGACCCCGGTGAGAGCCAGGACGCGGTCTTCCTTGATCAGCTTCTCGGCGGCGGCCTTGCCGGTCTCGGCGGTCTCGCCCTCGTCGACCTTGACCAGCTGGACTTCGCGGTTGCCGAGCTTGTTGTCATGCAGTTTGAGGTACAGCTGGAAGCCGTTGTCCATCTCGTTGCCGAGGTCCTTGCGGCTGCCGGTCAGCGGCACGATCATGCCGATCTTGACCGGCGGGCCGGACGGCGGCGTGCTGCTGGACTGGCTGCTGCCGGAGCCGCTGCTGCATGCGGAGAGTAACGGTGCGGCCGCGCCTGCCACGCCCGCGGCCGCGAAGAGTCGGAGCGCCTGGCGGCGGTTCAGGTGGGACACGTACTTTTCCTCCCCAGCACCCTTGCGGCGGCGAGAGAACCTCGACACCCACGCTGCGTTCTACCGCCATCGCGGCGCACAGTCAATCCGTGGTCCGGGCCTCGCCCCTGGTCACCGTGCCGAACGCGGCCAGCACGGCGGGCCACGCGGCCGACAACGGATCGATCACAGCGAAGTGTTCCACACCTGCCAGCTCGACCAGCGTGGTGTCGCCGCCGGCCCGGCGGGCCGCCTGGCAGAAGTCCCGGGACAGCGCGACGGGCACGATCGGGTCGTCACTGCCGTGCACGATGACGGTGCGGACCTTCGACGGAAGGTTGCGCATCGGGTCCGCCGCCGCGTACGCCTCCGGGACCTGGTCCGGCGCGCCGCCGAGCAGGTCAGCGACCGCGCCGTCGTCGAGGTCCAGGTCGTACGCGCGGGTCAGGTCGGCGACCGGGGCGAGGGCGACGACCGCGCCGACCGCGTCGGGTGCGACCGCCGCGTACCACAGTGCGAGATGCCCGCCGGCCGAGTGCCCGGCGAGGATCGGCCGGTCGACCGCGACGGGCCGCAGCCCGCGGTGCGCGAGCTCCTTGGCGAGCAGGTCGGGCACCGCGACCGCGGCGGCGGCGATGTCGGCGAACGTGCCGGGCCAGCCGCCGCCCGGCTGCCCGGTGCGGCGGAACTCGACGGTCGCGACGGCGTAGCCCCGGTCGGCGAGGTCGGCGGCGAGCGGGCCCGCGTGGGCGCGATCCCACTCGCTGCGCCAGAACCCGCCGTGGAGGAACAGCACGAGCGGTGCGCCCGGCACGACCGGCAGCCGGACGTCGGCCACCTGATCAGGGTGTTCGCCGTACCGCAGGGTGAAGTCGGCGGGCCGGGCGGGCCGGCTGAGCACCTCACGGGCATCACTCGTCACGGGGCGACGTTAGCGCGTCACGAAGCGTGGCAACAGGGGCCCTTGGTGGTCGTACCAACGACGGGTAGGCAAGACTAGAGGCCATGGCAGATGAGGCGCAGGACGAGTCGCGCACCGTGTTGGTGGTCGGGCCCGACGGACGTCCGCTGGGCACCATGTCCACCGATGAGGAGGGCGGTGCGGAGGACCCGAGCAAGCTGATCGAGCAACCCGCCAAGGTCATGCGCATCGGCAGCATGATCAAGCAGTTGCTCGAGGAGGTCCGCGCCGCTCCGCTCGACGAGGCGGGCCGCAGCCGGCTGAAGGAGATCCACCGCCGCTCGATCGTGGAGCTGGAGGACGGGCTCGCCCCTGAGCTGCGCGAGGAGCTGGAGCGGCTGTCGCTGCCGTTCGAGGACGGCTCGACGCCGAGCGAGGCGGAGCTTCGGATCGCCCAGGCGCAGCTGGTCGGCTGGCTGGAGGGCCTGTTCCACGGCATCCAGGCGGCGCTCGTCGCCCAGCAGATGGCGGCCAGGGTCCAGCTCGAGCAGATGCGGGGCCGCCCGGCGCTCACCGGCGGACCGGGCGGGATGCCCGGGCACCCGGCGCAGCAGCCGACGCCCACCGGCACCGGTCAGTACCTGTAGGAGCGGTTGACCTTGGAGTCGCGCACCGCCCCGGTTCCAAGGTCAACCCGGAGCGGCCCGGCGTCCTGACGCTCCGTCGAGGGCCGCGCGTCGAGCGGCTGAGCGGCTGAGCGGCCGGGGCCCGCCCGGCCGCTGCTGGCTTGTTGCCGGATCGGATTCGCGTGCGGCTCTGATCGCTGCCGCCGACGGCAAGGTGGCCACTCGGCGCCGCCGTCGACCGGCTGAGGTGTGCTGACCAGAGCCGCCACGACGCCGCCGTCGACCGGCCGAGGCGTGCTGACCAGAGCCCCGCCACGGCGCCGCGGGCCGACCGGTCAGCCCGGCACTCCTCCCCGAGAGACCGCCGACGCCGCCGAACACCGCCGCCGTCGACCGGCCAGGACATGCTGACCGCCAACCGCCACGGCGCCGCGGCCTGGCCGACAGCGCGGCGCCTCCTCCCCAAGACCGCCGACGCCGCCGAGCACCGCCGCCGTCGACCAGCCAGGACATGCCGACCAGAGCCGCCACGGCGCCGCGAGCCGGCCGATCAGCCCGGCACTCCTCCCCGAGAGACCGCCGACGCCGCCGAACACCGCCGCCGTCGACCGCCAGGACATGCCGACCAGAGCCGCCACGGCGCCGCGGGCCGGCCGATCAGCCCGGCACCCCTCCCCGAGACCGTCGACGCCCGACGCAGTGGCAGGTGGCCGTCAGTGGCGGTAGAGCTGCTCCAGGTAGGCGGCGACGCCGTCGTCCTCGTTGGTGGCGGTGGTGATGTCGTGGGCGGCGGAGAGGACGGCGGGGTGGCCGTTGGCCATGGCGACGCCGCGGCCGGCCCAGGTGAGCATGGGCAGGTCGTTGGGCATGTCGCCGAAGGCGATCACCTCCGGCGCGGTGACGGCGTGCTCGCGGGCGATCCTGGCCAGTGCGGTCGCCTTGGTGACGCCGGCGGCGGAGACCTCGACCATGCCGCTGGAGGAGGAGTTGGTGGCCTCGGCGAGGCCCGCGAGGCACTCGCCGACCAGGGCGGTGAACTCGTCGGCCTGCTGGACGCCGGCGCGGACGAGGAGCTTCGCGGCGGGCCGGGTCAGCAGCTCGGCGTAGGAGACCGGGCCGACCGAGTGGTGGTTGACCTCCCACGGGCCGACAGGGAACTCGGCCTCGTGCCGCATCTGGCGGCCGCCGTCGCGTTCGACGGCGAAGACGACGCCGGGGATCTTGGTGCGCAGCCGCTCGCAGACCTCGGCGAGCGTGCCGGGCTCGATCGGGGCGCTGTGCAGGATCGTGTCGGTGCCCGGGTCGTAGGTCGCCGCCCCGTTGGCGCAGATGGCGACCGGGGCGACGGGCAGCTGGTCGTACACGGGATGCAGCCAGCGGATCGGACGGCCGGTGACCAGCACGATCAGCACGCCCGCGGCGTCGAGGCGGCGCAGCACCTCGGCGGTGCGGTGGCTGACCGTGCGGTCCCGGCCGACGAGGGTGCCGTCGAGGTCCGTCGCCACCAGTCGCGGGGTCTGCGTCACAACCTCAACATAGCTTCGAGGTAGGTCGCGACCCCGTCTTCGTCATTGGTGAGAGTCGTCTCGTCCGCGACCGCCTTGAGGGCCGGGTGGGCGTTGCCGACGGCGACCCGGCCGAACCCTGCCCAGCGGAACATCGGCACGTCATTGGGCATGTCGCCGAAGACGAGCACGTCACCGGGGTCGATGCCGAGGGCGGTCGCGACGAAGCGCAGGCCGCTGGCCTTGTCGACGCCGGGCGGGCAGATCTCGATGTAGCCGAGGCCGGCCTGGGTGATGGTGGCCATGTCCGGTGGGATGACCCGCTCGGCGACGGTGAGCACGTCGTCGACGTCGCAGATGGGGTGCCTGGCGAAGCCCTTGAGGACGGGACCGGTGAGGCATTCGGCGCGGACCCGGACCTCGACGACGTCGGGGTAGCGCCAGTGCGGGTCGGCGTCTCCCCACAGCGGCGCCTCGTGGTGGTCGCCGGCCTCGACCAGCACGGACAGGGTGCCGAGCTCGTGCTCGAGGCGGGTGAGGACCTCGGCGAGGGCGTCGCCGTCGAGCCGCTCGTCGCGCAGGACGACCGGGTGGTCGGCGTCGCGGATGTCCACGACCCGGCTGCCGCCGCCCATGACGAGGAAGTCGGCGGAGGGGATGTCGGACCGGATGAGCTCGGTCAGTCTGGGGCCGCGGCCGGTGGCGCCCACGACATGGATGCCGGCCGCCTTGACCCGCTCCAGGACGGCGCGGGTGTAGTCGCTCACGGTTTCGTCACTGCGCACGAGGGTGCCGTCGAGGTCGGTCGCGATGAGCTTGGGCAAACTCCGCATTCGGTGCTCCTTCCGCGTCAGCGGGGGAGCAACCGTACCTCTGCGATCGGCCAGGATCACACCATGCGAGTAAATCTCAACCGAACGTACGACGTCCTGATGACGGCGGTGTTTCGCGCTCAGTGCAGCGGGGTGACCGTGAGCTCGAGCGGCTCCGAGCCGTCGTGCGGGTCGTCTGCGGGCGCCCGCCGGCCGAGGCGGCCGAGCCCTCTGACGGCGATGATCGTGCCGGCGGCCAGCACCGCGGTCGCCGCGGCGGCGAGGGGGTAGCCGGTGCCGATGTGCACCGCGTCGTCCGGCAGCCGGTACGACGCCAGCGGGCTGAAGCCGAGCCGGTCGATGATCTGCTTGAAGCCGACGAGCACCAGGGCGTTGCCGGCGAGCATCGCCAGCGCGCCGGCGGCCGCGCCCCGGCGGACGGCGCCGCGGGTCGCCAGCAGGATCCCGATGCCGACGAGGGCGAGCGTCAGGGTGCCCAGGTAGACGACGACCGGGCCGCTGTTGAGGCTGGCCAGGTCGACATCGATGCTCTCCGGCACGGTGCTCGCGGACATGTCCGGGTCGCTCATGGCGGCCTCGCGCAGGTTGACGGAGCTCCACGGCAGGTACTGGGCCACCGCGGCCAGGCCGAACCCGATGGCGAGCACGGTCACGGCGACCGGGCCGGCGCCGCGCTCCGCCGCGTCCGGCGTGGCGCCGGCGGGCGGCGCGGCGCTGGCCGGTGACGCGGCGTCGGCGGGCCAGGCGGTCGGGGCGGTCGGGGCGGTCCGCGAGGGATCGGCGGCCGATGTTCCGGTGATGACCGGCTCAGTCATACCGCGCAGGGTAGCTCAGGAAACGACCCTCAGGTTGAACCGCAGATCGCCCTTGACTCCCCACAGCGCCAGCCACAGCGGCAGGTACTGCTCCATCGCGTACGCCTTGTCGATCTCGCCGAGGTCCAGTACGTCTCCCTCGGGCCAGCCGAACTTCACCAGAACCCCCTTGACCAGGGTTTTCGCGTCGGCGTCAGCGCCGGCGACGAACATGGTGTGCGGCTGGGGCAGCAGGTCGGGCCGGACCATGATCTCGCAGTTGACGGTGTTGAGGGTCTTGACCACCTTCAGCTCGGGGAACGCGGCCTGCAGGCCGGCGGCGACGGGTTTGACCGCCGCGGACGTCAGGTCGTTGGAGACGTCGGCGAGGACCTTGCCGGCCAGGTCGCCGGCGGCCCGCAGCACATCGAGCGACGCGCCGCCGGGGGTGGCGTTGAACAGCAGCGGACCGTGCGCGGCCGCGTCGGCGAACGTACCGGCCCGCCCGCCGGTCCGCTCGGCCCAGGCGACGGCCTTCGGATTGGCCGCGTCGCGGGAGCCCATGACGACGTCGTACCCGACCTCGACCAGCCGGGACGCGATCGCCTCGCCGACCATGCCCGTGCCGAGGACGCCCACATTGAGATCAGTCATGTCCTGCGGCAACACCGGACGGCGCGGAAACATGCCGTCCGGCGCGGCCGATCGCGAGCAGCCCGCACGCGAACCCGAGCAGCGGCATGGCCGCCAGGGCCAGCCAGCTCCCCGCTGACGTGCCCACGTCCGCGATCCGGCCGGCTCCGGTGAGCTGCCCGTCGAAGGTAGTGATGAGGCCCACTACGAGCGACGCGGTCACCAGCGACAGGATCGGGCCGGCGAGGCCCGCGAACTTGCGGCCCTGGTTCGCGCCGAGCGCCGCCGCGCCGAGGATCGCGACCAGGGTGAGCAGCAGGATCACGTACCAGAGGCCCTTTTCGAGATTGAGGATGGTGAGGCTGTCGAGGCGCTGCTGGGCGCGGCGCCCGGACCCCGTCACCACCAGCTGCTGCACCCACGGCACGAAGATCGAGGCAATGCCGGTGACCAGGCCGGACACGCCCAGCCAGCCGCCGATCTGCACCAGTTTGCGCTGCATCAACTTGCTCCTTCCAAGACTGCCGAGCTCGTCCCTAGGAGCACACGCAATGGGCTAGCGTCTGGTTCATGCCTACTCGCACTTCATCTGCCCGCTGGGAGGGCGACCTCAAGTCCGGCGCCGGCACCGTCTCGACCGGCTCGGGCACCTTCCAAGGCTCGTATTCCTTCCCCTCCCGCTTCGAGAGCGGCCAGGGGACCAACCCGGAGGAGCTGATCGCGGCGGCGCACGCGGCCTGCTACTCGATGGCGCTGTCCAACGGCCTGGCCAAGGCCGGGTTCACGCCCACGTCGGTGGAGACCTCGGCCGCGGTGCAGTTCGGCCCGGTCGACGGCGGTTTCGCCATCACCCGCATCGACCTGACCACCCGCGGTGACGTCCCGGGCATCGACGCGGTCGAGTTCGAGAAGCAGGCCGCCGACGCCAAGGCCGGCTGCCCGATCTCCAAGGCCCTCGCGGCCGTCGAGATCACCCTGGACGCCAAGCTCGTCTGAGCCGTCATTGCACTTGAGAGGGTCCTCCGTCCTGGGGGACCCTCTTTGGCATGCCGGTGACGATGAGCAAGGAACGCTTCGAGGAGCTCGTGGGCGAGGCCCTGGACGAGGTCCCCGAGGAGCTGCTCGACCTCATGGACAACGTGGTGATCCTGGTCGTGGACGACCCACCGGCGGACGAACCGGACCTGCTGGGCCTGTACGAGGGGTACTCCCTGACGGAGCGCGGCTGGGACTACTCCGGCGTGCTGCCCGACCGGATCTCGATTTACCGCAACCCGATCCTTGCGATCTGTGACGATGAGGATGACGTCGTCGAGGAGGTCGCGATCACCGTCGTGCACGAGATCGCCCACCACTTCGGCATCGACGACCGGCGCCTGCACGCGCTCGGCTGGGGCTGACGCTTGCCCCCGGCGCTTACCGTCGCGGGTGCGTCATGAACGTCATCGAAAGGACACCCTATGCGCAGCGCGCTGTTTGCCGCCGAAAACATGGAGAAGGAGTCGCAGCAGCCCGGGCTGCGGCTGCAGAACTCCAAGATGCTCAAGGCCGAGCTCAATGGCGAGATCATGGCCCGGACCGGCACGATGGTGGCCTACCAGGGTCAGGTGCAGTTCCAGGCGCTCGGCTCGGGCGGCGTCGGCAAGTGGCTCAAGTCGAAGCTGACCGGCGAGGGCGTACCGCTGATGAAGGTCTCCGGCCGCGGCGACGTGTTCTTCGCCGACCGCTCCTCCGACGTGCACCTCATCGACCTGGAGCCCGGCGACGCGATCTCGATCAACGGGGCGAACGTGCTCGCGTTCGACGCGTCGCTGCAGTACGACATCAAGATGGTCCAGGGCGTCGGCATGCTGTCCTCGGCGGGCCTGTTCAACTGCGTGTTCACCGGCCAGGGCCGGCTCGCGATCACGACGAAGGGCACCCCGGTGGTGCTGACCGTCGACGCGCCCACCTACGTCGACCCGCAGGCGGCGATCTGCTGGTCGGCGAGCCTGCAGACCGGCTACCACCGCGCCGACCAGCTCGGCATCGGCACGCTGCTCGGCCGCAGCACCGGTGAGGCTTTCACGATGAGTTTCGCCGGGCAGGGCTTCGTCGTCGTCCAGCCGTCGGAGGAGCCGCCGCAGGGGCTCGCCGGTGGTCAGGGGCAACAGCAGCAGGGCGGGGTGCTGGGCAACCTGCTCGGTGGCTGAGCCGGGTCCGTCCCGGGATCGTTTGTAACGGGTCTCTCAGGATTGCCAACGGGTCCTCCGCGAGCCGCCGGGGGACCCGTTACGCTGCGCAGCGTGCGCGGTGACATCTTCAAGGCCGAGAACATGGCCCAGCCCCCAACCCAGGCAGGCATGAGCCTGCAGCACTCCAAGTGCGTCAAGTACGCCGTGAACGGTGAGGTCCTGGCCCGTCAGGGCGCCATGGTCGCGTTCCGCGGCAACCTCCAGTTCGAGGTGAAAAGTCAGGGCGTCGGCAACTTCCTCAAGCGTGCGGTCACCGGTGAGGGCCTGTCCCTCATGGCCGTGCGTGGACAGGGCGAGGTGTGGTTCGCCGACGCCGCCTTCGATTGCCACATCCTCGACATCGAGCCGAACGACGCGTTGTCGATCAACGGCAAGAACGTCCTGTGCTTCGACCCCTCGCTGCGGTACGACATCCAGATGGTGAAGGGCGCCGGCATGTTCGGCGGCGGCCTGTTCAACAGCGTGTTCACCGGTCAGGGCAAGCTCGCGATCGTGACCGAGGGCGCGCCGATCATCATCCCGGTGAGCCCGCAGGCACCGGTCCTGGTCGACACCGACGCGGTCGTCGGGTGGTCGAGCAGCCTCCAGACCAGCATCCAGAAGAACCAGAGCCTCAAGTCGATGCTGCGCGGCGGCTCGGGTGAGCTCTTCCAGCTGGTGCTGCAGGGACAGGGCTTCGTCATCGTCCAGCCCAGTGAGGGCAAGCCCGCCGCGGCGCAGTCCAGCAGCGGCGGCCTGCTCGGCAGCCTCGGCGGCTGATCACCATTCCCCCAGGTCGAAGGATGGGCCCTGGGACCGCCTCGCCCATCCTTCGACCCTCGGCCCCGCTGGTGCGGATCGAGGCGCTTTTCCCCGCGGTACGCCGTGCTGGTGCGGATCGAGGTGCGGTGCGCCGCGCCGGTCAGGCGCCGGTGCGCAGCTGGGCGAGCCACCTGGCGGCGTCGGCGAAGTCCTCGTCGGACAGGCCGGGCGCGCGGCGCGGCGGCGGGTCGCCGTGCGACGCCCGCGGGTAGGAGCCGAGGAACCGCACGTCGGCGCAGATGCGCCGCAGCCCCTGCAGCGCCTCGCCCATCCGGGCCTCGGCGACGTGGCCGCCGCAGTCGAGGAAGAACACGTAGCGGCCGAGGCGCTCGCCGGTCGGCCGGGACTCGATCCTGGTCATGTTGACCCCGCGGACCGACAGCTCGGTCAGCACCGCCAGCAGCGCGCCGACCCGGTCGTGGGCGATGTACACCGCGAGCGTGGTCAGGTCGTCGCCGGTCGGCTGCGGGGGCGGCCCCGGCCGCGACACCAGCGCGAAGCGGGTCATCGCGTCGGGGTTGTCGGCGATGTCCTTGGCCAGCACGTGCAGCTTGTAGCGGGTGGCGCCGATGGCGGCGCAGACCGCGGCGTCGAACTCGCCGGCGCCGGCGCCGATCGCGGCGGTCGCGTTGGACAGCACGTCGACGACGGTCGCCTGCGGCACGTGCTCGCGCAGCCACTTGCGGCACTGGGCGCCCGCCTGCGGGTGCGCGGCGACCGAACGGATCGAGTCCAGCGGCCGGACGTCGGCGGCGGCGAGCACGAACTGCACCGGCAGCACCACCTCGCGGGTGATGATCAGCGGCTCGCCGCTGGCCAGCTCGTCGAGGGTGACGCCGACCTGGCCACCGATCGAGTTCTCCAGCGGGACGAGCGCGGCGTCGGCCTCACCGGCGCGCAGCGCGTCGAGGGCCTCCGGGACACTGCGGGCCGGGGTCAGCACCCCGCGGTCGGCGGCCGGGACCGTCCTGAGCGCCTGCTCGGAGAACGTGCCTTCCGGCCCCAGGTACACGAACCGCGTCGGCGGTACACCAGGCATGCCTCAAGATTAGACGCTGCCGCAGGCTCAGCAGCTGGCGGCGCTGAGCAGCGCCGGCGGGGCGGTCGCCTTCACCTCGACGGTGCACGGGTCGGTGCCCACCGTGACGACGGTCAGCGTCGCCGGTGCCCCCTTGGACATGACCTGCAGGGGTTCGCTGCCGGTGACGGTGAGCACGGTGTACTGCCACACGCCGGCACACAGCGGACCCGTCTTCACGGTGAGGCCGTTGCCGCCGGGCAGGCCGGGCCGCGCCCGGCGGACCGCCGCGACGACCTGCTCGCCGGTCGGGCGGCCGTTGCACTGCGAGACGTACGCCTCGGAGAACGGCAGCTGGCTCGGGCTGGCACTGGCAGAGCGGGCGGGGGTGGTGCGCCCCAGCGGCACGTTGGGCGTGCTGACCGGCGTCGGGCTCACCGACCTCGCTGCCGGGGGCGAGACGGGCGGCAGGAGGGGTCCGGAGTCGCCGCCGGACCGGGTGCAGCCGGACAGCAGGCATCCAAGGCTCACGATGGCAAGCACGGCGGCCGCGGTGCGCATGCGCACATCGTAGGGCGTGCGTCGCCCGCGCTTCATCCAGCGCCCGCGGCGGCCGCCCGGCCCCGGACCGGGCCCGCGGCGGGGGTCAGACCGCGCCGGACGTCGTCACCCGATGGCCGGCGGCGTTGAGGGCGGCCAGGGCCTCGCTGAGCCGCACGGCCGGCACCAGCACGTAGTCGGTGTCGAACGTGGAGAACGCGAAGATGTTGACCCTGGCGTCGGCGAGCGGGGACACGATCGAGGCGAGGATGCCGGTGAGGGCGAGCTGGACGGGTCCGGCGACGCGCAGGCAGCGCCACGGCGTCTCGACGGCGGCCTCCGCGGGTGCCCGGTCGGCGGGGCACAGGATCGATACCTCGTCGGGGGTCCAGGTCACGGAGATGACGCCGGCGCCGGCCGCTGCCGCCTCGACGAGCCCCGGCGGGACGGGCGATCCGGCCGGGAGCCGGCAGATCGCATAGTCGCCCGGCAGCACCTGGAGGTCCAACATGACAAGGAGCGTACGGTGCGAGCGCGGTGCGTGTCGGCAGCACGTGAGCCAAGCCACGTGCGCGCCGCTCCGGCAGCCCCGGCGCCGTCTTGCGCCGGGCCGGCGTCAGACCGTGCTTCAGACCGTGCTGAAGAACGTCAGCGAGCCGACGACCTGCCCGTCCTGCAGCAGCGGGGTGGCGATCGCGTCGAACGTGCGCGGTCCGGTCGCGCAGCGCACCCGGACCAGCCCGCGGGCGAGCCGCCCCGAGGACAGGGCGAGCAGCGGCGGCGTCTTGTTGATCTCGTTTGCGTCCAGGGCGCCGCCGTCGCCGAAGTCGAGCAGCTGCAGGACCCCGTCGACGAGCGGGCGGTCGATCGCGGACTCGGTGAGCCCGAGCAGGTCCTCGAACGAGGCGGACACCGCGACGATGACCGCCTTGTCGTCGATCACCAGGCTCGGCTCGGCCGCGTCGGCAACCGTCGCCGCCCATCGGTCGAGTGACGACTCGGCCAGGTCGGGCGAGCGGACGAGGTGTGGGTCGGAGATGGAAAGCTCGACATGCGCCACAGCGCCTCCTCAGGCACCGGTGCTGCGGACGCGTCCGCGCAGCGACCTCATCATCGCATCTGTCAGGGTCTGATCGGTCCCCAGCGATTGCTCAATCCGGCGCTTCGTGTCGAGCGGCTCCACGCCGCAGAGGCTACTCCGCGTCACCCCGCTTGTCAGTGCCCACGCGATCCCCATCCTTGTACCACCGGTAGCTCTCGGCGAACGCCGCATAGGACTGCGCCGACCACGTGGCCGGGTGCAGCGCCAGCGAGAACACCTTGTCCACGGTGTCCGCAGCGAGCCGGTTGCCGCGGGCGTTCAGCACGCGCGGCAGCTCGTGGTACGCGGTGACCAGGCAGCCCTTCGGCACCCCGTAGAAGCTGATCTTGCCGGTGCCGGCGAACGCCAGGATCGGCATGACCGGGATCGACACCCCGGCGGTGCGCGACAGCGCCTCGGCGGCGGCCTTGGCCTCGGCGCGGGTCTCCTCGACGTACTTGGGGCGCTTGCCGTCGATCTGCACGATGTCACCGGCGAACGAGACGCGGCTGCGACCGTGGTCCTTGACCGTCACCGCGAACACGCCGCCGGGGCCGATGGCGAGGAAGGAGCGGCGTTCGGCACCGGTCAGCTCGCGCAGGTCCAGGACGTGCCACTCTTCGCCGAGACGGCCGATGAGGCTGCCCATCCTGCGGTACAAACGGTTGTGCCCCGCCTCTTCCCTGCGAGCTCCGCGCTCGGCGCGCCGCTCACGCATCCAGTCAATGGGGGAAGGCCGGCCGGCATCAACAATGATGCGATCGTCAAACCCTTCGGGCTGCGAATCCGTTCCGCCGCGGTGCAGCAGTTCGGTCATCTCGCACACCTCCAAGTCGCCGCTCGGTTGCGTGTGTGTTCAAACACCGTACGTGTTCAAACGCGCAAACGGCATGACTGGATGGGTGAAAGACACGGAATGACTGGGATGAATGCCACATTCACGACGTCTCGTGAATTTGCAGATGGCGCCCAACCGGTGGATATCGGGTCAGCCGTTAGTCTGATTCGGTGAGCTATCATCACGTCGACAGCGAGGTCGGCCGGCTCGGCACGGTGCTGCTGCACCGCCCAGGCGCGGAGTTGGCCCGACTGACCCCGCGCAACAACGACTCGCTGCTGTTCGACGGGATCCCCTGGGTCGGGCGCGCCCAGGAAGAGCATGACACGTTCACGCAAGCCCTGCGTGGTCACGGCGTCGAGGTCGTGTACGTGTCGGACCTGCTGGCCGAGACGGTGGCCGTACCGGCGGCAAGGGACGAAGTGACGCAGGCGGTGCTCGACGACGTCCGGCTCGGCGACACGCTGCGCCGCCACGTGGCGGACCACCTCACCGCGCTCGACCCGGCGGCGCTGGCGACCACGCTCATCGCCGGACTGTCCCGCGCCGAGCTGCGCGCCGGCGGCGGCATCGTGCACGCCCTGATGGACCGGTCCGACTTCGTCATCGACCCGCTGCCCAACCTGCTGTTCACGCGCGACTCATCCGTCTGGATCGGCGACCAGGTGGCCGTGACCAGCCTGGCGATGCACGCCCGGCGCCGGGAGACCACCCTCACCCACGCGATCTACCGGCACCATCCCCGGTTCGCCGGGACGTCACTGGTGTACGAGCCGGGCCTGGAGCACCTGGAGGGCGGCGACGTGCTGCTGCTCGCCCCCGGGGTGATCGCGGTCGGCGTCGGGGAGCGCACCAGGCCGGCCGGCGCGGAGCGGCTCGCCCGGCGCTGCTTCGAGCGGGGACTGGCGCACACGGTGCTGGTGGTGCCGATCGCGCAGGAGCGGGCCACGATGCACCTGGACACCGTCTGCACGATGGTCGACGTGGACGCGGTCGTCATGTACCCGAACGTGGCCAGCACCCTGCAGTCGTGGACGGTCACCGCGACCGGGGACGCCCACGGCGACCTGGCCGTCGCGGGCCCGGAGCCGTTCATCGTGGGGGCGGCCAAGGCGATGCGGATCGACACGCTGCGGATCATCGACACCGGCCTCGACCCGGTGACCGCGGAGCGGGAGCAGTGGGACGACGGCAACAACACCCTGGCGATCGCGCCCCGGCTGTGCGTCGCGTATGAGCGCAACGTCGAGACGAACGCCCAGCTGGAGCGCAACGGCATCGAGGTGATCCGGATCCCCGGCTCGGAGCTGGGCTCGGGCCGGGGCGGACCACGGTGCATGTCCGCCCCGATCCTGCGGGCCGCTGGTGCTTCCGGGTTTTTCTAGGTTTCCGGTTTTTTCGGTTTTTTCGGTTTTTTCCGGCGGTTGCTTGCCCTGTCGGGTCAGCGCAGGGGCTGCAGGCGGCCGAGGAGGCCCTGCTTGCTGCGGCGCTCCGCGGCGGTCAGCGGCTCGTTGACGGCGAGGGCTTCGGCGTACCGCTTCGAGAACTCGGCGACCGGAGCCTCCCACTCCTCCGCCTCCACCTCGAGCGGCAGATCCCAGACCGGCGCCAGGAGCCCGTGCGCGCGGAACATGCCCGCAAACTTGGTGTTGTCGCCGAGCAGCAGCCCGCCACCCGCCGACAGCCGCGACAGCGCGTCCAGCGCCCGGTCCTCATCGTCGCCGAGCACGAGCCGTACGTGGGACCGGTCGGTGACACGGCACCAGTACGTCGCCGGCGCCGCCGACAGCCGCACCGTCGGGAAGATGCTCGCATTGGCCCGCTCCAGCGACGCCCGCACATTGGGGTCGTCGGTCGCGTTGTCCTCGAGCCAGAACTCGAACCCCGTGTGCACCGTGACGTCCAGCGGCGCGTTCACGATCACGTCCTGCAGCCGCGGCCCGACCCCCGGCAGCGCCGGGATGTTCACCGTCTTGCCCGTCGGCGTGTCCAGCGCACACTGCAGCGCCACCGCGAGGTCCCGCGACACGTCCCCCGACTGCACATGCCGCTGCAGCCCGATGAAGACCCGGCCGTCGGGCTTCGTCATCGCCGGCCACGCCATCGGCAGCACCGTCGCGAGGATGACCGGGCGGTCACCGTACTGCTCGACCAGGTCGGGCGCCAGCTTCAGGGGCGCCGAGGCCGCCGGCACCAGCTCACGCAGCGCGATCCACTCCGGCTCGTCGACCAGCCCTTCGAACGGGCGGCCCACGTAGACGTCACGAATCTTCTGGCGCTTCTCACCGTCGGTGGACCGGCCACGGGGGGTTTTCGCTCGCTTGCTCACGGCGACCCAGCCTAGGCGGTCCCACCGCCCCGCGGGCAAACACCCACCACCCCGGGCGCGCCACTCACCCGCCCGCGCCCCACCTTCCGGACAATCCGGGAATATCGTCGCTGAGTGATGGCTTATGATGGCTCTGGTCGCGGGGCCGGCATATCAGCAAACTACGTTCGGTAGCCGCTCCGGAGATCAATTTGTACTCATAAGCTATCGTGCCAATAGGCGGTCGGGCACGGCCGATGTGACCCGCCGACGCAGTCCGGCGACGTGACGAGCCAACGCGGAACAACCCGGTGGATCCCTGGAACCCGGTGGATCCCTGGTTCGCTGACCACACCAATCCACCGGGTTCCCGAAACCACCCGTCGCCGAAGGCACAGAGCGAGCACAGCGCTCCGCCGAGCCCACCCCGCCGGCGCACCACTGCACGTGCCCCGCCCGGCGGAGGGCACAGCCCGACTCTGCCCTGCCCGGTCCAGCCCTCAACGGGAGCCCACGCCCGGCCCGGCCAGGCAGCGAGTCTTCCCAGGTGGCGAGTCGCGCTGCCTGACAGCGGGTGAGCGACCCACGCAGGCGCCGGTCCAGCGGGCGATTCGCACGAAGCTCGGCCGGAGAGATCAACGACGGCGAGCAGCCACGGGGGGATGCCGCGCGCAGGCGCCAGAAGCTGCCGCGCGGAGCGCAGGCAGTGCGAGCGCCAGCGAGCATGGGGGGTGCGGGGTGGGAACCCCCCGCCGGGACCCGCTGCGGAGCAGTGGGGCGGAATTACAGCGTGGCCCAGACGCACTGGCCGAGGCCGTCGCGTTCGACGCCCCAGCCTGTGGCCAGGGCGGCGACGATGGTCAGGCCGCGGCCGTCGATGGCGTCGGGGGCGGCGACGCGCAGCTCGGGGCCGGCCGGGGAGCCGCCGTCGGTCACCCTGATCTCCAGGGTGTCGTCGTCGAGCAGGCGCCACGCCACGCGGATGACGTCGCCTGGGAGGGGGGCGGCGTGGCGGACTGCGTTGCCGACCAGTTCGGCGGCGATGGCGACGGCGTCGTCGAGGCGGTCCTCGGTGAGGAGGGCGTCGAGCTCGTGGGCAAGGCGGTGGCGGGCGAGGTGCGCACCGCGAGCGTGATGCGGGACGACGACGCACCAGGCGCGCTCCGCGACGGTAGTGGACACGCTCTCAAGCCTCCCCATGGGTATCTGCGTCGGCGCGGGGCAGCCGTACCTCCGCGACGGTCCCGCCTCCTTGGCGTGGACGTAACGATACCCATCCATGTTGACGCTCAACGATCCTACGCACGAGATAAAGTCCCAGCCCGACGCCGCCGCGGGTGCGCTGGTCGCCGGTTTCGAGTTGCCAGAAGCGTTCGAACGCCCGCTCGACGTGCTCTGGACGGATACCGATGCCCCGGTCAGCGACCCTGAACCAGACGGTCTGCGCATCCGCCCCTGCAGTCAGAACAGCTTCTACCCAGTTCAGGGAGTATTTACCCGCATTCGTGACGAATTCCGCGAGGATGGTGGCAAGGGTGGCACGTTCGCCGAGGGCTTTCGGCAGGGTCGGCGGGAGTGCGACGGTCAGGGTGCGGCGCTGCTCGGGGCTGAGGTCGTCGACGGCGGCGGTCAGGGTCTCGATCAGGTCGAACGGCAGCAGCGCGGACGCGTCGCCGGGGTTGGACTCGTCACCGACGGCGTTGAGCAGCCGGTCGACCAGTCGGCTGAGCTCGCGGGCGCGCTGGCCCACGACGTAGATGGCGTCGCGCCGGGAGCCCTCGTCCAGGGAGTCCCAGTGCTCGACGAGCGTGTCGGCGTACCCGCGGATGACGGTGATCGGGGTCCGCAGCTCGTGGCCGGTGAGCGCGATGAACAGGTCGCGCCTGTCGGCGGGCTGGTCGGCGCGGGCGTGGAACGACACGCTGATGTCGGTGGTGCCGGGCACGGTGGCGGCCCTGATCTGGATCCAGGTGCCGCACGCCATCTGGTGCTCGACGGTCTCGGCGCCGTGGGGCAGCGGAAACGGCCACGGCGAGCCGATCGCGGCCTCGGGCGACCGGGCGGTGAGCAGCGCCGCGGCAGGGTTCCAGCTGCGCACGACGTGGGCGGCGTCGAGCAGCGCGAGGGGTTCCCCGACGGGGGCGACGGAGGGTGCGTCGGCATGGATGGGCAGTCCGCGGCCCAGTGTGTACTGCAGGCCGGCAAGGTTGGCGAGGAAGGCGAGGGCGGCGCGCTCGTCGGGGCCGGCGGTGCCTTCGCCGTCGTGGTAGCCGGCGGCCAGGACGCCGACGGGGGTGCTGCCGGCGTTGACCTCGGCGGCGATGAAGCGGGCCAGGCCGCGGCCGCGGAGGTGTTCGCCGCCGACGGTGCCCAGGAGGTCGACGGGGAGTTCGCGCACGCGGGAGCCGTACTGGAGCAGCCCCCGCAGCGTGGGGTGGATCAGGTCGACGGGCCGGCCGAGGGACCAGTCGAGGGCACCGGCGGCGGCGACGACCCGGCCGCCGGCG
Source organism: Dactylosporangium sp. NPDC050688 (assembly GCF_040654515.1). NCBI lineage: Bacteria > Bacillati > Actinomycetota > Actinomycetes > Micromonosporales > Micromonosporaceae > Dactylosporangium > Dactylosporangium sp. NPDC050688. The sequence goes on along the minus strand of NZ_JBFAIC010000033.1, from coordinate 31,827 downwards.
TGGCCGTATTCGACGAACGACGCCCCGGCCGCGGCGGTGGCTTCGACGGCGACGTCGACGGTGCGCTGCAGGGCGGGCAGGCCACCGGCGCCGGTCGCGAGCTGCTCGGCGATCTCGGCCAGCCCACCGAACACGGCGGTGGCGTCGACCGGATCCCGAGCATCGACCATGATGCGAGTCTGCCTCCCCGCGCTTCGCTTTGAAAGCCCATTGCCGAAACTTGTACACGTGGATTCCACCGGACCGGGCCGCTAGGACGACGGATTCCGTGGTAGCAACGCGATAGCAAGACGATGGTCAGTCGCGCAGGCCCAGCTCCCGGAGGCGCTCGATGACGAACGCGGGCCGGTCGGAGATGATGCCGTTCACCTTCAGTTTCACCGCGAGGTCGACTTCGTCCGGGTCGTTGACCGTCCACACGTACACGGGGAATCCGCGGCGGTGGAGGCGTTCGACGATCTCCGGGGACGCGCGCAGGACCGAGACGCCGGGTCCGCCGATGCTGCTGCCGGGTGGTAGCCACCCGATCCGGCTGGGGACGGACCACACGTCGATGAGCATGACCGTCGGCAGTGCCGGCGCGAGCTGCCGGACGCGGCGCACGGCGGTGGCGGAGAACGACATCATCGTGACGTGCACGGGCTGGTCGGTGTCCGGGCGGTGGAGTCCGTACCGGCGCAGCAGCGTGATCAGGGCGGTCTCGACGGCGGCGCCGTAGCGGGTCGGGTGTTTGGTCTCGATCAGCAGGCGCATGGGCCGGCCGGCGTCGACGGCGAGGCTGAGGAGCCGGTCGAGGGTGAGGACCCGGCCGCGCCAGCGGTCGTCGGTGAGCTTGCGGTCGGTGATGAACTCGTCGGGTGACTGGGGCAGGTCGGTGCGCCATGAGCCGAAGTCGAAGCGGTCGAGGTCGGCGAGGGTCTGCACGCTGACCCGGCCGCGGCCGTCGCTGGTGCGGTCGATGCGGGAGTCGTGCAGGCAGACGAGGTGCCCGTCGCGGGTCAGCCTGACGTCGCACTCGAGGCCGTCGGCGCCTTCCTCGATGGCGAGGAGGTACGCGTCGAGGGTGTGCTCGGCGTGCCGGTACGACGAGCCCCTGTGCGCGAACACCCACGGCCGCTCAGGCAACCCTGGGTGCACCGCCGTCCTCGCTCACCATGGGCCGGCCCGCGGCCGCCCAGTCCGACATGCCGCCGTCGAGGTTGATGGTGCGGGTGAGGCCCTGCTGTTGCAGGTAGGCCACGACCTGCGCGGAGCGGCCGCCGACCCGGCAGACGACGACGACGTCCCGGTCGGTCGGGATCTCGTCGATCCGGCCCGGGATCTGCATCATCGGCAGGTGGGTGGCGTCGGGCGCGTGGCCCGCGGCCCATTCGTCGTCCTCACGGACGTCAAGGAGGTAGGCGTCGGCAGCGACCTCGTCGACCGTGACGGTCGGCACAGCGGATCCCCTGAACACGGCACCAGCCTATAAGAGGCTCAGATCGGGTTGACCCAGGTGGGGTTCTCGACCGCCCAGGCGTCGAGCGTGTCGGTGCGCATCGCCGCGTACAGGGCCTGTGCCTCGTCCAGTCCGATGACGTACGAGAACCCGCCGATGTCCTGGGTCTCCGACGGCAAGGTCAGGCCGATGAGGCTGCTGGGCCGCACGTTGCGCAGGCCGAACATGAGCTCCTCGAGGGCGACGCCGTTGGTGTCGACGGTGAGGGCGCCGCCGAGGGCGCGGATGAGCTTGTCCAGCGCGATCGGGTTGGTGGTCAGGTTCTGCTGCTGGGCCTTGGTGAGGATGGCGCGGATGAACTTCTGCTGGTTCTTCTGCCGGTCGAAGTCGCCGTTGGCGAGGCTCTTGCGCTGCCGGACGAGGTCGAGGGCCTGCCAGGACTCGAGGTGGTGGCAGCCGACGTCGTACACGGCCGGGTGACCGCCGTGCTCGGGTGACAGGTAGTTGCCCTTGTCGTCGTAGCCGAGGTGGATCGACGTGACCTTCTGGTCGATGCACATGTCGACGCCGCCGAGGATGTCGACGGCGGCCTTGAAGCCGTCGAAGTTGACGATCGCGGCGCCGTCGAAGTGGATGCCGAGCAGTTCGGTGAGCGTCTCGGCGAGGAGCTGGACGCCGCCGGTGCCGCCGCCGCCGTGCTGGAACGCGCCGTTGATCTTCTCGTGGCTGACGCCGCGGAAGCCGGTCGGCTCGAACGGCGGGATCTTGACCCGCAGGTCGCGGGGGATCGACAGCAGGTACGCCCGGTCGAGGCCGGCCGGGATGTGCACGATGATGATCGAGTCGGAGCGCTGGCCGTCCTCGGGGTCCTGGGCGCGCAGGTCGGAGCCGAGGAGCAGGAAGTTGAGCGGGCCGGTGACGCTGCTGCGGCGCTCTTCCTTCTTGTCGTCGTTGCCGGCGCGGGCGTTGGCGCCGAGGAGGTTCTCCTGGTGGACGCTGTTGCTGTACCGGTTGGCGAGCACCTGCGAGCCGGTGACGACGGTGGCGGAGGCGACGAGGAGCACGGCGCCGACGACGACGAGCAGCTTGGCCCAGATGGGGTCACGGCCGGGGAGGGCGGCCTTGCGGGCCTTGCGCTTCTGCCGGCGGGTGAGCGGCTTCGCCGGGGCGGCCACGTCGGTGCCACCGCCAGCCGCGTCAGCGGCGGGGTCATCTGCGGGGTCATCGGCCGAGTCAGCAGCCAGCTCAGCAGCCGTGCCCGCGGCGGGGTCATCAGCCGACTCAGCAGGCTCGTCACCAGCCGGGCCAGCAGCCAGCTCAGCAGCCGTGCCCGCGGCGGGATCATCAGCCGACTCAGCAGGCTCGTCACCAGCCGGGCCAGCAGCCAGCTCAGCCGTAGCGGCAGGGTCATCAGCCGACTCAGCGGCCGTGTCAGGGGCCGGGTCAGGGGCCGGGTCAGGGGCCGGGTCAGCAGCCGCCTCGTCGGCGGGGCCAGCAGCCAGCTCAGCGGCCGTGTCAGGGGCTGCGCCAGTCGCGTCACCAGCCGGGTCCGGGGCCGTGTCAGAGGACGGGTCAGCGGCCGTGTCACCCGCCGCGCCATCCGCATCCCCGTCCACGGCGTGACCATCAGCACCGGTCTCCGCCGGCACTCCGGATCCGGCCGACAAATCCGAAATATCCGACCCAGCGACATCGGCGGCGGGCGGCACTTCGGTCGATGCGGCCGCTTCGGCCCGAGCCGGTGAAACCTCTTCAGGGCGCTGCGCCGGCTGCTGCACCGACGGGTCCTGGTCCTGCTGCATGTCGCCCCCGACTGCGTGCCCCGCACTCCGGCGGGGATTTATCCGAGTCTACGTTCGCGGCGGGGATCGTGCCGACCAGCGTCACTGCACAAGATCCGAAGAGATGCCACCAATCAGGCGTTCTACTCGGTCAGCAAGGGCTACGGCAATGAGATCTATACGACAGCCCGAGCATGCAACCCCACCGCTGGGGAGACATGCCCGGGATGCCGGAATCGTCACTTCTTCGTGGAGGGTTTCGCGGAGGGCTGCGACGAGCCGCTCGCCGCCGGCTTGGGGGCGTTGGCCGCGGCCCAGTCGGCCATCTTGTCGGTGCGGATCGCGGTGTGCAGCGCATCGGCCTTGGCCGTGTTCGGCACGACGACGTCCTCACCGTTGATCTTCTTGCTGCCGTCGTTGGGACTGACCAGGAACGTCAGGTCGTCGCTGCGCAGGTTGCGGAACTGCAGCGCCATGTCGGCGAGTGAGAAGTCCTTGTCGACGGTCATCGCCTTGGTGATCGCCTTGAGGAACGAGTTGAGCTTGGCCGGGTTGCTGACGGTGCCTGAGCTGACGGCCTTGTCGAGGATCGCCTTCATCATCTGCTGCTGGTGGCGCATCCGGGCGAAGTCGCCGTCGGGGAACTGGTAGCGCTGCCGGGCGTAGTCGAGGGCCTCGTCACCGTTGAGGTGGTTCATGCCCTTCTTGAACTTGCGCTTCGGCGGGTGGATGGAGGTGATGTCCGCCTCGATGTTCATGTCGATGCCGCCGAGGGCGTCGATGACCTGCTTGAAGCCGCCGAAGTCGATGAGCAGCACGTGGTCCATGCGCACGTTGCTGTACTTCTCGATCGTCTGCACGGTCAGCGGGGTGCCACCCCACGAGAACGACGCGTTGAGCTTGGCCTTGGTGTCGCCGTACTGCGTCGTCTTGCTCTTGGGGATGTAGACGTACAGGTCGCGGGGCATGGAGACCAGGTACGCCTTGTCGTGGCTGGACGGGATGTGCAGCATGATCATGGTGTCGGTGCGCCACTCGCCGGCCTTGCCCTTGTTGTCGGGGTCGCGGGAGTCGCTGCCGAGCAGCAGCATGTTGAGCGCGCCGTCGGCGACCTTCGCGGGCCGGCCGCCGGTGATCTCGCCGAACGGGTCGTCGCGCTGCAGGCCGGCGTCGACGTACCGGTAGTAGCTGTAGGCGCCGACGCCGGCGAGGAGCGCCAGGACGACGATCGCGGCGCCGGCGACGAGGGCGATGCGGCCCCAGCGGGGGCGGATCTTCCTACGGCCGGGGTATTCGTTGCCGCCGGAGCGGCGGGGCGGCACGGCGCCGCCGCCACCGCCGGAACGGACGGTGGCCTTGCCGTAGACGCCTGGCGTCGCCGGGCTGGTCGGAGTGGCGGCGCCGGAGACGCGCGCGCGAGCTCCCGCACTGGGCGGGAGGGCGTTGGGCACCGAGGCGCGACCCGACGAGCCGTTGGATGCTGGCGTGGTGGACATGAAACCCACGATACGAACCCATCGCCGCTACGCCAGGTAACCCGGACATCCGCGGCACGAAGCCGGGAGATTCACCGGGAGCGGAAGTACTCCACGGTCCGGCGCAGGCCTTCCTCGGGTGCGACGGCCGGCTCGTATCCAAGCAGCTCACGGGCCTTGCTGAGGTCGGGGCGGCGGCGCTCGGGGTCGTCGGCGGTGCGCGGCAGCAGCGACACCGTGGAGGTGCTGTCGGATAGCCGCACGATCGTGTCGGCGAGCTCCAGCATGGTCATCTCGTGCTCGGTGCCGCAGTTGATCGGGCCGGTCTCGCCGGAGTCGAGCAGGAGCAGGATCCCGCGGACGAGGTCCGACACGTGGCAGATGGACCGGGTCTGGGTGCCCGAGCCGTGCACGGTGATCGGCTCGCCGCGCAGCGCCTGGGAGATGAACGTGGGGATGGCGCGGCCGTCGTCGGGGCGCATGCGCTCGCCGTAGGTGTTGAAGATCCGCACGATGCCGACGTCGGCGCCGCGGCCCCGGCGGTAGCCCATGGTGGCCGCCTCGGAGAAGCGTTTCGCCTCGTCGTAGACGCTGCGGATGCCGATCGGGTTGACGTTGCCCCAGTAGGTCTCCGGCTGCGGGTGGACGAGCGGGTCACCGTAGGCCTCGGAGGTGGAGGCCATGATGAAGCGGGCACCGTCGGTGACGGCCCGCTCCAGCAGCTGGAGGGTGGCGAGGGAGCCGACCCGGAGGATCTCGACGGGCAGCAGCGCGAAGTCGGTGGGGCTGGCCGGCGACGCGAAGTGCATGATCGCGTCGAACCTGGCGGCGATGGCCTCGACGGCCGGCAGCGGCTCGCTGACGTCGGCCTCGACGAGCGTGAATCGAGGGTGGTCGAGGAGGTGCGCGACGTTGTCCTTACTGCCCGTGACGAAGTTGTCGACCACGACAACCTGCGCGCCGCGCACGATCAGAGCATCGGCGAGGTGAGACCCGACGAATCCGGCACCACCGGTGAGCAGGATCCGGTGTCCCTCGCCGTAACGCTGCGCAACAACGACCATGGGACCAGCCTAGCGGCAGTGCACCGGGGCTGGGGATCGGCGGTGCCCCAGCCCCGGTGCACTCCGTCTCAGTGGGCGCCGGCCCCCGTGAGGGAACGGGCCTCCAGCTCGGCGTACTTGTCCGGGTTGCGCTCCTTGCTGGTGATCGCGCCGATCGCGGCGAAGATGAACCCGATCGGGATCGAGATCAGGCCCGGGTTCTCCAGCGGGATCGGTGCGGCGGTCGTGCAGCTGAACAGCGCCGTGGCGTTGGACACCTGCTTCGAGGTCTGCTCCACGCCGCAGGTCTTCGCCTGGGCGGCGGTGAGGGTCGCCGGGGTGCGGGCGTCGCTGACGCCGCCCCAGGCGATCGGGCTGAGCAGCACGATGCCGACCGCGGAGAGCAGACCGGCGTAGATGCCCCAGGTCGCGCCGCGGGTGTTGAACTTCTTCCAGAAGAGCGAGAAGAGGATCGCCGGCAGGTTCGCCGACGCCGCGATCGCGAACGCGAGCGCCACCAGGAAGGCGACGTTCAGGTTGCGGGCGAAGATGCCGAGCACGATGGCGACCGCGCCGATGACGAACGCGGAGTACCGGGCGACGACGACCTCCTGCCGCTCGGTGGTCTGGCCGCGCTTGATGACGTTGGCGTACAGGTCGTGCGCCAGCGACGACGACGAGGCCAGGGTGAGCCCGGCGACGACGGCGAGGATGGTGGCGAACGCGACCGCCGCGATGATGGCGAGCAGCAGTGAGCCGCCGAAGTCACCGCCCAGGTAGCGTTTGCCGAGGGCCTCGGCGAGCTGTGGTGCCGCCGTGTTGCCGCCCGGGTCCTGGGCGAGGATGGCCTGCCGCCCGACGAGCGCCGCGGCGCCGAAGCCGAGCGCCAGGGTCATCAGGTAGAAGACGCCGATGATGCCGATCGCCCAGACGACGCTCTTACGGGCCGCCTTGGAGTCCGGGACGGTGTAGAAGCGGATCAGGATGTGCGGCAGGCCGGCGGTGCCGAGGACCAGGGCCAGGCCGAGCGAGATCAGGTCGAGCTTGCTGGCGAGGGTGGCGGTGGCGTTGCCGGCGATGTCGCGGCCGTAGCGCAGGCCGGGCTGCAGGAACGACTCCGGCGGGGTGCGGCCGGACTTGGCGGCGGCCTCGCCGAGCAGCGACGACAGGTTGAACTTGAACGCGGCGAACACCATCAGCGTCAGCAGCAGGGCGCCGAGCATGAGCATGAACGCCTTGACGATCTGGACGTAGGTGGTGCCCTTCATGCCGCCGACCGTCACGTACACGATCATCAGCACGCCGATGAGGGCGATGGTGACGATCTTCGCGGTCTCCGCGCTCATGCCGAGGAACGTGTCGCCGGCCTTGATGCCCAGCAGCAGCGCGACGAGGGCGCCGGCGCCGACCATCTGGGCGAGCAGGTAGAAGATCGACACGATGATCGTGGAGATCGAGCCGGCGGTGCGCACCGGCGCCTGCCGCATCCGGAACGCGAGCACGTCGGCCATCGTGTAGCGGCCGGAGTTGCGCATGAGCTCGGCGACGAGCAGCAGCGCGACGAGCCACGCGACGAGGAAGCCGATGGAGTACAGGAAGCCGTCGTAGCCGTTGAGGGCGATGATGCCGGCGATGCCGAGGAAGCTCGCCGCCGACATGTAGTCGCCGCCGATGGCCATGCCGTTCTGGAAGCCGGTGAAGGAGCGGCCACCGGCGTAGAAGTCGGCGGCGCTCTTGGTCTGCCGGCTGGCCCAGATCGTGATGGCGAGGGTGGCCGCGACCAGGACGACGAACAGCGTGAGCGTCAGCGTCCGGGTGGTGGACGCCCCCACCGCGAGGGTGATGTCGCTCATTCGGGGCTCCCTTCGATCTTGGCCCGCAGCTCGTCGGCGAGGGGGTCGACGCGGCGGTCGGCGTAGCGGGTGTACAGCCAGGCGATGAGGAACGTCGACACGAACTGCAGCAGCCCGAAGATCAACGCGATATTGACGTGGCCGACGACCTTCGTGCTCATGAAGTCGCGGGCGTATGCGGAGAGCAGGACGTACAGCGCGTACCAGACGAGGAACGCGGCGGAGACCGGGAAGACGAAGCGCCGCAGGGCGCGGCGCAACGCGGCGAACTCCGGGGTGTTGGCGACGGAGACGTAACGGTTGTCGCCCGTGCCGGTCGGCACCGGCGTCTCGGTGCTCATGGGGGATCACCACCTGCCGTTTGGGGTGTGGGTACGGCGCACCGTAGGAACCCGCCGGGCGGGGCGTGAAGATCCCTGGACGGGCCCGGCGGACCGCTGCGCTGAACGGCAGGTTCGGTGCGCCCAGTGACAGCGGTCACACCGTTTACCGGTGTTTATATCGAGGTGTACCGACCCCGGTGGTGGAGCAGGGGCTTCGCCGCCGGCTCCGCCGGCTCGACGCGCTCGACGGTGGCCTCGACGAGCAGCGACCAGCCGAACGGCGCGGCCCGGTCGAGGCGGCAACCGGCCCACGGGTAGCCGCGCGGGACGGGCCCGAACTCGGTGTGCTCCCAGTCGCCGGTGGCGAACAGCCCGCCCGGCGCGGGCATCAGCCCGGCGAACCGCTCGGCGAGCTGGTTGTCACCCTCGGCGAGGGGGACGACGGCGAACCGGCCGGTCGCCTCGAGCGCGGTCCACAGGTCGCTCTCGTCGTCGACGAGCCCGGCGATGCGGCCCGGGTCACCGTCGGCGACCAGCATCGACGACACGGTGAGCCCGGCGGGACGGGCGGGCGCGCCGGTGCCGGCCGCCGTCCACAGCGTCACGGGAGCGGGGAGGCGCCCGCGCAGCCGCCGCAGCGGCGAGCGCTGGTCGTCCGGGGTGGCGAACGGATCCGTGGCGTGGATACTCACCCGCTCATTGTCGGGTATGACCGGAGTGTGCAGACCTTCCTGCCCTATCCCGACTTCACCGCCACCGCCCTCGTGCTGGACCCGCGGCGGCTGGGCAAGCAGCGGGTCGAGGCGCTGCAGGTGCTGCGCGGGCTGATCGTGCCCGGGTACGGCTGGCGGCACCACCCGGCGGTGAAGATGTGGAAGGGGTACGAGGAGGCCCTGGTCCGCTACGGGCTGGAGATGTGCGTCGCGTGGACCGCGCTGGGGCACGCCGACACGGTGGCGGCGACCCTGACGGCGGCGTGCGGGCCGGCCCGCTCGCAGCAGGAGCTGACCCGGGTCGTGGCGGTGCCGCCGTGGCTGGGGCGCGAGGACGTGCACCGCAGCCACCGCTCGGCGCTGGTCCGCAAGGACCCGGACTTCTACGGGCCCCTGTTCCCGGACGCGGACCCGGACGAGCCCTACGTGTGGCCTACCCCCGCTTCGGCGTGACCGCGATCAGGACCTCCGGCGCGCGCCGCTCCAGGAGGTTGCCGGCGACCCGGGTGCCGACCCAGGCGAGGGCGAAGCCCCACAGCAGGCCGGCCGGCAGCAGTACCCACTGGAAACCGTCCGGCAGCAGCAGGAACGCGACCAGCAGCGGCGCGGTCAGCACCCACGTGATGATCATGCTGACGAACGACAGCATGCTCTTCGCGCTGCCCTGGCCGGTGTTCATGGCGAACGGGTTCGCGGAGTCCGGCATCGGGTACGGAGCGAGCACCGACGTGACCCCGGCGGCGCCGACGGAGATGCCGTAGGCGCACAGGCCGACGCCGAGCGCGGCCGGCAGCTGCGCGGTGTGGTCGCTGAGCACGGACACGGCGACGGTGCCGGCGGCCAGCAGCGGGAACGTGAGGATGCCGACGCCGATCGCGCGGGCCGCGAGCTCGACCTGGCCGGGCACGTTGGTGAGCATGTGCAGCGCGTACGCGGTGCCGTCGTTGCCGAACTGGTTGACCAGGACGAGCCCGACGAACGCGCCGGCGAACATCAGCGAGATCACCAGGGCGCCGCCGCTGAGGCCGGCACTCTGCCGGGCGGCCTCCTGCTCGCCGGAGCCGGTGCCGAAGCCGAACGTGAACGCGAACGGGACGACCACGGACGTGGCGAGCAGCGAGATGAGGCTGGCGCGGCGGCGCGGGTCGCGGAACCAGTAGCGGACCTCCCGGCCGACGAGGCCGGCGAAGCGCCCGACCGGCAGGAACCGCACGATGCCGGGCAGGAACGCGCGTACCGGGCGGCCGTCGGCGGTCTTCGCCTTCTTCGCCGCGCCGGTCGACGCGGTGCCCAGCATCGCCGACTCGATCGTCTGCAGCCACCACCACAGCAGCAGCGCGACCCCGGCGACCCCGATCGCGAGCCGGGCGGCGGCGAGGTGCCAGTCGCCGGCGATCGCGTCGACGTAGGCGACGAACGGCGCGGCCAGCGGCGTCCACGACAGGACCTGGCCGATCGTCGCGGCCTGCTTCGACTCGCCGTTCTCGACGAGCGCCATCACCAGCTGGACGATCGGGTTGCAGGAGATGCCGGCGAGGGCGATGAGCAGCGCCGCCAGGTCGCGGACCTTCCGCGAGCGCAGCATCCCGGCGAACGCGCTGGTGACGGCGCGGCTCGCGGCGACGCACACGGCGAGGCCGACGACGGCGCCGACGACCGCGACCGCGCCGGCCGCCGGCCCGCCGTCGAGGACCGCGCCGACGGTCGAGCCGAGCCCGGTGAGCAGCGTGACGACGGGCGGGATGCCGACGCACGCGGCGGCGAGCATGCCGAGCACGAGCGTGCGGCGCGGCACCGGCAACAGCGAGAACCTGGCCGGGTCGAGGGTCTCGTCGACGCCGAAGAACAGCAGCGGCACCAGCACCCACATGAGCACGAGCGAGGCGCCGGCGAACGCGGCGAGGGTGGGGCGCAGCCCGTCGTCGGCGATGCTGCTGCCGGCGAAGAGGCTCACCCCGACGAACGCGGCCCACAGGCCGAAGAAGACGCTGAGGACGAACAGCCAGACGCGGGACTTCTTGCCGCGCATGGCGTTGCGCAGGATCCGCAGCTTGAGCCGGACGAAGTGGCCGGCCGTGGGCTCGCCGGCGCGGACCGGCTCCGGCCGCGGCGCGAAGATCCCGGGCGCCGCGGCGGCCTCGACGGCCGTGCCGGGCCCGGCGGCGGCCGGCGCAACCGGCCCGGCCGGCTCCGGGCGTTGTGCGGGGATGTGCGGCGGGGTCACAGCCACGACAGCTCCGCGCCGGTCGCGACCCGCCCGCCGACCACGTCGACGAACACGTCCTCGAGCTCCCGGCCGCCCCGCACCTCGTCGGTGGTGCCGACGACCTTGATCTGGCCGTCGGCGAGGATCGCGATGTGGGTGCAGAGCCGCTCCACGACCTCCATCACGTGGCTGGAGAAGATGACCGTGCCGCCGTTGCGGACGTACCGGACGAGGATGTCGCGGATCAGGGCACCGGAGACCGGGTCGACGGCCTCGAACGGCTCGTCGAGGACCAGCAGCCGCGGCGCGTGCAGCAGCGCGCAGGCCAGGCCGATCTTCTTCTTCATGCCGGCGGAGTAGTCCACGACCAGGGTCCTGCCCGCATCGGCGAGGCCGAGGACGTCGAGCAGCTCCGCGGCGCGGGCGTCGATGACGTCCTGCGGCAGGCCGCGCAGCAGTCCCGTGTACGCGAGCAGCTCGCTGCCGGTGAGCCGGTCGAACATGCGGGCCGAGTCGGTCAGCGCCCCGAGGCGGCGTTTCGCCTCGACCGGGTCGGACCACACGTCGTGGCCGAGGACGTAGGCGTGGCCGGCGTCGGGGCGCAGCAGCCCCACCGCCATGGACAGCGACGTGGTCTTGCCGGCGCCGTTGGGGCCGAGCAGGCCGAAGAACGACCCGGTCGGCACGTCAAGGTCGACCCCGGCGACCGCGATCTTGCTGTCGAAACGTTTGGTGAGCCCTCGCAGCACGAGCGCGGAGCCGGTCTCGCTGTCCGTCACCGTTCGACCGTAGGTCACGCCCGTATCCCCCGCATCCCCGTAAACCGTCACATCCGCAGCGCATCCGGCGCGTGCAGGCGAAGCATGATCGCTCCGAGATCCTTCGGCAAGCGGTGCCGGGTGAGCAGCGACACCGAGATCATCACCAGGAACGCGAGCGGGACGCTCCACGCGGCGGGCTGGGTGGTGAGGACCCCGGCCCAGCCGGGCAGCGGGCCGCCGAGGACGGTGAGCAGGACCGCGGATGCGGCCGCGCCGCCGCCCGCGACGATCCCGGCGGCCGCGCCGACCGCGGTAAGCCCCCGCCACCAGATGCCGAGGACCAGCAGCGGGCAGAAGCTGGACGCGGCCACGGCGAACGCCAGCCCGACCACCTGCGACACGTCGAGGCTCGCCACGAACAGGGCGAGCAGCAGCGGCACGATCCCGGCGACCAGCGCGGAACGCCGGAAGTCGCGGACGGAGCCGTGGCCGAGCACGTCCGTGGACAGCACGCCGGCGACGCTGGTCAGCAGCCCCGACGACGCGGACAGGAACGCGGCGAACGCGCCTGCGGCGACCAGCGCGCTCAGCAGCTGGCCGGTGAGTCCGCCGCCGAGCGCCGCGGACGGCAGCAGCAGCACGACCGCGTCCGTGTTACCGGTCATCAGCAGTTGCGGTGTGTACACGCGGCCGAGCACCCCGTACAGGGTGGGGGTGAGGTAGAAGACACCGACGAGCCCGAGGACGACCAGCGTGGTGCGCCGGGCCGCGGCACCGTCGGCGTTGGTGTAGAAGCGGACCAGGACGTGCGGCAGGCCCATCGTGCCGAGGAACGTGGCGAGGATCAGCGAGTACGTGGCGAAGATCCCCTGCGAATGGTCGCCCGGCAGCAGCCAGTCGGACGGGGAGTCCGCGGAGACGGCGGCGACCTTCGGTACCGGCGCCGCGGCCTGGAACTCCAGGGCGGTCCCGGCGTCGGCGACGTGCTCGCCGGCGGTGAGCAGCACCGTGCCGCCGACCGCGGCGCCGTCCAGCCGGCCGTGCGCGGTGACCTGCGTCGGGGTGGTCACGGTCAGCCGGGTCACGTGCTCGACGGTGACGGTCGTGGCGACGGGGAACGTCGGCCCGGCGGGCGCGGTCAGCGCGGGACGGCCGTCGGACTGCCACTGCATGAGCAGGAACACGAACGGCACCGCCAGCGCCGTCAGTTTCAGCCAGTACTGGAACGCCTGCACGAACGTGATCGACCGCATGCCGCCGAGTGCCACGTTGAGGGTGACGACGACGCCGACGAGCAGGGCACCGAGGGCGTACGGGGCGCCGGTCACCGTCTGCAGGGTCAGCCCGGCGCCCTGCAGCTGCGGCACCAGGTACAGCCAGCCGATGAACATGACGAACGCGGTCGCGAGCTTGCGCAGCCGCTTCGAACGGAGCCGGACCTCGCAGAAGTCCGGCAGGGTGAACGCGCCGGAGCGGCGCAGCGGGGCGGCGACGAACAGCAGCAGCGCCAGGTACCCGGCGGCGAACCCGACCGGGTACCAGAGCACGTCGACGCCGTACTTGAGCACCAGCCCGGCGACGCCGAGGAAGCTGGCCGCGGACAGGTACTCGCCGCTGATCGCGGCCGCGTTCCAGGTGGGGCTGACCATCCGGGACGCGACGAGGAAGTCCGAGGTGGTCCGGGCGAAGCGCAGCCCGTAGATGCCGATGCCGACGGTGACGAGCGTGACCGCGACGACCGCCGGCAGGGCGTATGTGTTCATGCCGTCCCCTCCGCTGCGCTCCGACGCCGGCCTGAGCTCCACCCTGAGCTGCCGATTCGCAGCCCTCCGCTGCGCTGCGGGCCGCTCATGATTGCTGCTGGGACCTGTCCTCGACCAGCGCGACGAACTCCTGCTCGTTGCGCTCGGCGAGGCGTACGTACGCGTAGCCGACGACGAACAGGAACGGGTAGGCGGCGACGCCGAGCAGCAGCCACGGCACCGACACCCCGAACAGGTGGGCCCGGCCGACGGCGGGCGCGGCGGCGAACAGCAACGGCAGGCCGCCGAGGGCGACCGCGACGACCGCGGCGAGCCGGACCGCCACCGCCAGCTGGGCGCGCACGAGACCACGGGCGAGCGCCGCGCCGACCGGGCTCTGCTCCTCGAGCTCGGCGCGGGTGCGCGCGACGTCGATGCGGCCGCGGGCGACGTCACCGAGCACCACGCGGACCCGCGGGGCGGGCGGCTCCATGGACCGCAGTCTCGCAACCGGCGAGAAACAAACGCAAGGGGCCGACGTCCCCCGTTGAACGTCGGCCCGCCGCGTCCTTCGCTACCGGTAGCTCCGGTAGCAGGGGAAACGTCCCGGGCTCACCTCGTCGGGGACGATCCTTCGGGCCTCGGCGCGGGCGAGGTTCCACCCGCGCCAGTCGTCGGCGTCGCGCACGTCGCTGGAGATCTCCGACAGGGCGCACTCGCGGGCGCCGGGTGGCAGCTTGTCCAGGGCCGGGGCGGCGTCGGCGGACAGCGTCGACAGGTACCAGATGTCGGAGTTGTTGTGCTCGGCGTACCGAGCGACGTTCTGCTCGGCGATGAACCGGTCCGGGTTCAGCACTGCGAGCCCGAGCAGGGTCGCCACCCACAGCGCGACCGCGGCGCGCGGCAGCCACCGGGTCACCGGCACCACCCCGGCGATCATGATCAGCACGATGAGGCCGCCGAGCCACAGTTCGAACGCGCTGACCAGGACCCGCAGGCGGCTGAAGCCGTACGCCTGCTCGTACACATTCATCCGCCACAACGCGGAGACCACGACGACGAGCGCCCCGGCGGACAGCAGGCCGAGCAGCACCCGCAGCAGCAGCCGCTGCCGGGCCGTCTCCCGCGCCGCCTTGCGCGCGGTCACCGCGATCACGACGAGCGTGAGGAGGGTGACGACGAGCAGCTGCCAGAAGCCCTTGCGGGCGTAGTCGGCGAACGTGAGGCCCGCGGTGCGCATCACGTAGTCACGGTCACCGAACAGGACCGCGACCTGGACGCCGACGAAGATCCCGAAGACGGCGAGGACGGCGCCGACGGGGACGACCCACTCGTACCAGTGCACCGTGCGGGCCGGGCGGGGCGTGCCGTCACCGACCGTGGACGGGCTGTGCAGCAGGTACGCCCCGCCGACGGTGAGGAACGCGAACACGGTGCCGACGAACAGCCACCGCAACGGCGTGCCCAGCGACAGCTCCGGCAGGATCGCCTGGACGATCCGGTCGAACGCGGCGTCGGCGCTGGCGAACAGGGCACCGAAGACGACGAGCAGCAGCGCGCCGAGGCCGACGGACGCGAGGACCCGGGTCGCGCCGGACGCCCCTTCCGTGGCCCGCGCCCTGGCGATGCCCCACCGGACCCACGGCAGCGCCCGGAACCCGGCCAGCGGCAGGTTCAGCACCGCCATGAACACGGCCGGTACCCGCCGGCCCGCGCCGACGGCGAGGGCGACGGTGCCGAACGCGGCCAGGACACACAGCGCGAACAGCCAGCCGGCGGCCCGGAACACCCCCACCGACAGCAGCGCCACGGTGGCGGCGCTCCAGCAGGTCGCCTCGATCGCGCTGGTGCCGCGCCGCTGCGGGTCCATCCGCAGGAGCACGACGAGCAGGGCACCGACCAGGCCGAGACCAGCGACCGGCCAGCCGATGCCGGGCCGGTCCAGCGGCAGGGCCGCGGCCGCGATCACCGCGGCGACCAGGGCGCCGATGAGCACGTCCGGGCCGGCGGCGGTGCTGCGCTGGGGCCAGCGCAGCTGGAACACCGTCGGGTTCGGCGGGCCGAGCCTGATCGGGCTGAGCAGCGCCGGGTTGGGGCCGAGGTGCTGCTGCGGGGGCGGGGTTCCCTGCGGTCTCGGCTGCGCCGGCGGCTGCCCCGGTCGTTGGGGTTGCGCCGGGTTTCCGGGCTGCGGGGGTCTCGGTGGTTGTGGCTGCTGGGGTGGTTTCCACAGGTTCGGCGCGGGGGCGCCGCCTGGCGGTGGCGTTGGCACTTCCCGCTGCGCTGGCTCTTCCCCCTGCGCCGGCTCTTTGTCTCGCGCGGGCCCTTCTCGCTGCGTGGGCTCTTTGTGCTGCGTGGGCTCTTTGTGGGTGGACTCGGCCGGTTGCTGCGGGCCGTCCGGCGGTTCGAAGGTCGGTGCCGTCATCTCGGACTCCGGGAGGTATGGGGAACCGCGCGTCCGGCGGTACACCGGACACGTAATGAAGACGCGTGGATCAGACGGGCAGGGTGACGCGGATGCGGCAGCCCGCCATGCCGTCCGGCTGCTCGATGACCGCGATCGTGCCGCTGTGCAGCTGGATGAACCACTGCGCGATCGCCAGGCCGAGGCCGGTGCCGCCGCCCGAGGCGCGGGCGCCGCGGGTGAACCGCTCGAACACCCGCTCGCGCTCCGCGTGCGGGATGCCGGGGCCCTCGTCGGCGACCTCGATCATCACCTGGTCGCCGTCGCGGCGGCCGATGATCGTGACGGTGCCGCCGTCGGGGCTGTGCCGGGTGGCGTTGTCGACGAGGTTGGTCAGGACGTGGTGCAGCCGCGCCCGGTCGGCGCTGACCAGGGCGTTCTCCGGGAAGGCGCAGGACAGGTACTCGACCTTGTAGCCGGCCGCGGACGCCTTGACCTCGGCCTCCGCGACGACCTCGATGAGCAGGTCCTCGATGCGGAAGTCCTCCCGGTCCAGGGGGATCACGCCGGCGTCGAGACGGGACAGGTCGAGCAGTTCGGTGACGAGCCGGCCGAGGCGTTCGGTCTGGGCGAGCGCGGTACGCAGCGTCGCCGGGTCCGGCTGGACGACGCCGTCGACGACGTTCTCCAGGACCGCCTGCACGGCGGAGATCGGGGTCCGCAGCTCGTGGGAGACGTTGGCGATCAGTTCCCGGCGCTGCTGGTCGGCGGCGGCGAGCTCGGCGGCCATCTGGTTGAACGCGACGGCGAGCTGCCCGACCTCGTCCTTCGAGGTGGCCCGGACCCGCACGGAGTAGTCGCCGCGGGACATCGCCTGCGCGGCGGCGGTCATGTCCCGCAGCGGCGACGTCACGCCACGGGCGAGGACCTGGGAGGTGAGCAGGCCGACGGTGAGCGCGATCTCCGTCGTCGTCGGCGGGATCCAGCCGATGCCGATCCAGAAGACGCCGAGACCGGCGCCGGCGGACGCGACCAGCAGCACGGCGAGCTTGAGTTTGATCGAGCGCAGCGGGTCGAGCGGGCGGGGCAGCAGGTCCAGGAAGTTCTTCATGTGGTCTCCAGGGCATACCCGACGCCGTGGACGGTCCTGATCAGGTCCGACCCGAGCTTGCGGCGCAGCGCCTTGATGTGGCTGTCGACGGTACGGGTCCCCGACGCGTCGGCCCAGCCCCACACCTCGGCGAGGAGGCGCTCCCGGGGCAGGACCGTGCGCGGGCGGGTGGCGAGGTTGACCAGCAGGTCGAACTCGGTCGGGGTCAGGTGCGCCTCGACGCCGCCGCGGCTGACCCGCCGCTGCGCCCGGTTGATCTCCAGGTCGCCGAGGACGATCGGGGCCGCGTCCGGGTCCGGCTGGGTCTGCGCGAGCCGCTCCAGGCGGCGCAGCAGCACGTGGACGCGGGCGGCGAGCTCCCGCATGGAGAACGGCTTGGTGATGTAGTCGTCGGCGCCGACGGCCAGGCCGACGAGCATGTCGGTCTCGTCGTCACGGGCGGTGAGCATGAGGACGGCGACGGGACGCTCCGCCTGGATGCGGCGGCACACCTCGAGCCCGTCGAAACCGGGCAGCATCACGTCGAGCACGACGAGGTCCGGACGCAGCAGCCGGGCGGCGGCGACGGCCGACGGGCCGTCATGTGCCTGGTCGACGGCGAACCCCTCGGCACGCAGCCGGGCCGCGATCGACTCGGCGATCATCCGTTCGTCGTCGACGACGAGGACCCGCCGTCGCTCCCCCGTACCCGGAAGACTCATGACAGCAGCGTATTGGGTAGATGCGAGGGGCAACCGTGCGTGATGTGTGGAAGTCGTGAAGACCTATGACCACGACTTGGCGGCGCGCACGAGCCGGTCCTTGAGCTCCCGGGTGTGCCGGCGGCTCACCGGCAGCTCGTGCTCGTCGATCACCACCACATAACCGGTGTTGGTCATCCGCAGCTCGGTGATGAGCTTCAGCTGGACGAGGAACGAGCGGTGGACCCGGACGAACCCAGCGTCGGCCCAGCGTTCGGCGAGCGTCGCCAAAGACACCCTGACCAGGTGGGAGGCGTCGGCGGTGTGCAGCCTGGCGTAGTCGCCCTGCGCCTCGACCCAGCGCACCGAGGAGCGGGGCAGCATCCGGGTGGTGCCGGCGAGCTCGACGGGGATCGTCGGGTCGTCCTGCCGGTCGCGCCGCCCGGCGACCGCGGGGTGCGCCGGCACGAGCCGGGTGGCGAGGACCCGCCGCAGCGACTCGGCGATCCGGTCGGCACGGACGGGTTTGCGCACGTAGTCGGCGACCCCGAGGTCGAACGCCTCGGCGGCGCGGTCGTCGTACGCGGTCACGAACACCACCGCGGGCGGCTTCGCGAACCGGCCCAGCACCCTGGCCAGCTCCATGCCGTCGAGCCCGGGCATGCGGATGTCGAGGAACACGGCGTCGACGTCGACGTCCCGCAGGACCCGCAGCGCCTCGGTCGCGTCGCCGGCGGTGTGCAACCGGCCGACGCGGGGGTCGGCGCGCAGCAGGTACGCGAGCTCGTCCAGCGCGGGCACCTCGTCGTCGACGGCGAGGACGCGCAGGAACCCGGTCTGCGGCGCGTGCTCCTGCACGATCTGCCCGGTGACGCTCTTGCCGGCGCTCGACTGCATCATTGGCCGCCCTTGGTTCATGGATGTTTGTGTTCTTCTGTATTTATTGGGTGCTTCGTACCTCTGGGTGGAACTTCGGGACCCGCATGCTGACTTTCGTGCCGGCGCCCGGCGCGGTCTCGACCACGACCCCGAACCCGTCGCCAAAGGCCGACCGTAGCCGCTCGTCGACGTTGCGCAACCCCACGTGCTGCCCGCCGTCGCCGCCGACCTGCTGCCCCGCGTCGGTCGTGTCGTCGGCGCTGAGCAGCACCGCAGGGTCCATCCCCACCCCGTCGTCCTCGACGGTGATCTGGCACTCGGCGCCGGCGTCCCTGGCCACGATGCTGATCGTGCCCATCCCGGGCTTTCGGGACAACCCGTGCCGGACTGCGTTCTCGACCAGCGGCTGCAGGCACAGGAACGGCAGCGTCACCGGCAGCACCTCCGGCGCGATCTGCAGCCGCACCTGCAGCCGCTCCCCGAACCGGGCCCGCTCGATGGTCAGGTACCGGTCGATGGACCGCAGCTCCTCGGCGAGCGTGGTGAACTCGCCGTGCGCGCGGAACGAGTACCGGGTGAACTCGGCGAACTCAAGGATCAGCTCCCGCGCCAGCTCGGGGTCGGTGCGCACGAAACTCGCGATCGCGGTCAGCGCGTTGTAGATGAAGTGCGGGCTGATCTGCGCCCGCAGCGCCCTGACCTCGGCCCGCGCCAGCCGCGCCCGCGACGTATCGAGCTCGGCGAGCGCCAGCTGCGTGCCGACCCACCGGGCCGTCTCCGCGGTGGCCTGCACCAGCCCCGGTGCCGGCGGCCCGTCGGACAGCGCGACCAGCGCCCCTTCCCGCTGCGCCAGCGGCACGACCACGGCCCCCCGGACCGGGCAGTCGACCATGTCGCAGGGCAGGTCGACACCCCCGAGCACGGTCGGCCGTCCCGCGGTGACCGCCTTCGCCCCCGCCACGGCGATCTGCTCCCGGTGATGGTCCCCGGCCCCGTCGAACGCGAGCACCCTGGTCGCATCGGTCACCGCGATCCCGGCCGCCCCGGTCAACGTCCGCAGATGCCGGACCGCCTTGCCCGCTGCCACGTCGGTCAGCCCGTTGCGCAGCGGCTCCGCCGCCAGGGCGGCGATGTGCAGCACGTCGTACGTCGCCCGCTGCGCAGCGGTAGCGATCGCCCGCCGCGACCGCAACCGCACGACGGCGTAGACGGCCGCGGCAAGCGCCGCCGCCAGCACAGCGACGGCAGCAGCCGCGGCGAGGTTTCCACCCACGCGCTCATCCTGAACCACCCCAGCGGCGCGGGACAGCCCTCAACACCCCGGCGCACGGCCCGACAGTTGTACGCACGCGGACAGCCCGGCGCAGGGCAGCCCGGCGCGCTCGGACAGCCCGACCTCATCACCGAGCGGAAGCCGCACTCAGACCGCGATCTCCCCGGCCACTCCCAACCCCGCCCATGATCCAAGGAACGCCCTGGTCACCCCGGCGACCATCCCGCGCCTTCGATCAAGGGCGCCGTGATCGACGGCGACCCGCGCCCGGACTCACCCGACCCAACCGGCGCCCAGACCACGCCCGGACCGCGATCTCCCCGGCCACCGCCGGCCCGGCCCATGATCCAAGGAACGTGCTGGTCACCCCGGCGACCATCCCGCGCCTTCGATCGAGGGCGCCATGATTGACGGCGACCCGCGGCCGGACCCACACGACCGAACCGGACCCGACCCACGCCCGACCCACGCCCGGACCACGCCCGACCCACGCCCGACCCACGCCCGGACCACGCCCGGACCGGGATCTCCGCGACCACCACCGGCCCGGCCCATGATCCAAGGAACGTGCTGGTCACCCCGGCGACCATCCCGCGCCTTCGATCAAGAACCCATGATCGACGGCGCCATGATTGACGGCGACCCGCGCCCGGACTCACACGACCGAACCGGACCCGACCCACGCCCGGACCGCGCTCAGAACGCGCCCAGATCACGCCCGGACCGCGCTCAGAACGCGCCCAGATCACGCCCGGACCGCGATCTCCGTGGCCGCCGCCGGCACGGCCCATGATCCAAGGAATCTGCCGGGTGGTCGATCCGCGCCGCTGGCCAAAGGCGGGGTGGTGGGCGTCAGTAGGCGCCCTTGCGGAAGACGACGACGCCGATGGTGCGCCAGAGGGTGTGCAGGTCGAGGACGAGGGACCAGTTGTCGACGTAGTACAGGTCGAGGCGGACCGCGTCGTCCCAGGAGAGGTCGCTGCGGCCGCTGACCTGCCACAGGCCGGTAATGCCGGGGCGCACCAGCAGGCGGCGGCGGACGTCGCCCAGGAAGTCGCCGTCGTCGGCGGGCAGCGGGCGGGGCCCGACCAGGGACATCTCGCCGGCGAGGACGTTGAGGATCTGCGGCAGCTCGTCGATGGAGGTGGCGCGCAGCCACTTGCCGACCTTGAACACGCGCGGGTCGTTCTTCATCTTGAAGAGCAGGCCGTCGCTCTCGTTCTGGTCGTCAAGCATGGCCTGGCGCTCTTCGGCGTCGACGTACATGGTCCGCAGTTTCCAGACCTTGAACATCTTGCCTTCGCGGCCGATGCGGGGCTGGCGGAAGAAGATCGGCCCCGGGTCGGAGAGCTTGATGGCGAGCGCGACGAACGGGAAGAACGGCAGGACGAGCAGGAGCGTGATGAGGGCGAGGGTCCGGTCGATGACGTTCTTGAAGAGCCAGCCGATGCCGGAGAGCTTGGGCTCTTCGACGTAGAGCAGCGGGATGCCTTCGATCGGGCGGATGTGCACGCGCGGGCCGGCGATGTCGGTGAGCTGGGGGGCGACGGCGAGGTCGATGCCGGTGCCTTCCAGTTGCCAGGCGAGGCGGCGCAGTTCGACGGGCTCGGCGCTGGCGGAGCCGCAGACGGCGATGGTGTCGGCGTTGAGCTCGCGGACGAGGGAGAGGATGTCGCGGCCGGCGTGGACGGGCACGGGGGTGACGGTGCTCGGCCGTGGCGCGTAGCCCTCGGTGAGGTGGATGCCGACGGGGACCAGGCCGGCGGCGGGGTCGCGGGCAATCGCCTGGTGGACCTCGAGCGCCTCCTGCAGGGTGCCGATGAGCAGCAGCCGGTGGGTCGCGAGGTGGAACTTGGTCCGCACGTAGTGCAGGGCGCGCCGGGCGAAGTAGCGCAGGATGAGCACGTAGAGCAGGCCGCCGACGAGCGCGGCGCCGACCGAGACCCGGGAGACCGCGGTCTTGGTCGCGAACGCGGCGAAGGCGACGATCGCGACGACGGTCCAGGAGGCGCGCACGACGCGCTTGAACTCGTCGGTGCCGGTGCCGAGGTAGCGGCGGTCGTAGGCGCCGTGGCCCCAGAGGACGAGCAGCCAGACGGCGGGCAGGAGACCGAACGTGATCGAGGTCCACAGGCTGGGATTGTGCCGGAAGATCTCGTTGGTCTTGTTGTCGAGGAAGGTCCTGGCGGTGACGCTGGCCATGACACAGGCGAGGGTGTCGAGCAGTAGGAGGATCGCCGCGTAGGGGCGGTGCCACCGGGAGACCCGGCGGGCGCGCTGCCAGCCGGAGCGGGGCACGCCGTTGGGGCCGACAGGGGTGAGCGCGTGCTCGGGAAGAATCTCGAAGCTGTCAAGCTCACCCAAGGTTGATCTCCGGCTCGGCGGGGTGGCCGGACGTTGGAGACTAGCGGTCACCTGAGTGTGTCCTCTCGCACCACGATCCGGGGATCAGGCGCTCAACTGCTCGACCGGGTGGGATGTGGTTGCCGGCTACGAGGACACCCGATCGCACGCGAGCAGTGTCCCATGTTGGCCGGGGCAACCGACGACGACCGGCCGAGACTAGTTGCTGAACGTGTTGGATGTCGAGTGCTGTGGCGTGGGCCGGACAGAACTCCGTGTGACAATCACCGCGAGTAGCGCACCACCCACTAAACACGCCAGAACGGGCAAGACGCTGCCGAGGGGTGGCTGCCATGTTCCCCCGAACGGGTTCAGCCCTTCGTTGATTCCGTGCTGGAAGCGGGTCATGACCCGGGCGAGGGCGTACAGGTCGAGCGGGACGGTGACGGCGACGAGGCCGATGGTGAGCCGGTCGAGCCAGCCACGGTCGGTCAGCCACGCTGCGTAACGGTCCGCTGTCCCGGCGAGGAGGACCACGCCGACGCCGAGCGGCATGACGTACCGGCCGTGGGCGAAGTGGCCGACCTTGGGCGCGAAGTACAGCTCCAGGGCGACGAGCAGGGCGGCGGATCCGATGCCGACGGCGAGGATGGCGATGCGCAGCCGGGTGGTGCCGAACCAGAGGGCGGGGGCGACGAGCGCGGCGACGAGCAGGTACCAGAGCCCGATGAGGCCGAGGGAGACGGTGGTCTCGCCGTAGCCGAACTGGCCGATGATCTGCCGGACCCAGAACTCGGCGCGGTTGTCGGCGATGTCGCGCAGGATGGCGCCGCTGGTCGTGGCGGCGATTGGCCGTCCGGGGTCGATGGCGTCGTTGCGGGACGCGGTGATGGCCCAGAAGACCGCGAAGGCGGCGCCGCCGGCGAACGGGAGCCAGAACGCCTTGGACCGTACCCAGGAGCCGGTGACGAACAGCGACACTGCCAGTACACCGGCGGCGAAGACCGGGCCGAGGTCTCTGACGGTGAGCAGGAGGGCCGCCGCGACACCGGCCGCGGGCCAGTGCTTGCGCAGCAGGGCGACGTAGAGCAGCACCGCGGCGCTGATCTCCATGCCGTTGGGGTTGAGCGCGCCGTCGAGGTTCATGACCATGGGGGTGGCGGCGAGGACGACGGCGGCCCGCAGCAGCCCGGGGCCGGCGAGGGCGAGCGCGGCGGCGAGCAGCGCCGCGGACAGTGCGGCGGACAGCAGCCGGGCCAGGATCAGGCCGGTGTTGTCGGGGGA
Organism: Dactylosporangium sp. NPDC050688; assembly: GCF_040654515.1. NCBI lineage: Bacteria > Bacillati > Actinomycetota > Actinomycetes > Micromonosporales > Micromonosporaceae > Dactylosporangium > Dactylosporangium sp. NPDC050688. Next base: position 8,521 of record NZ_JBFAIC010000033.1, on the reverse strand, counting down.
GATCCGCAGCGGCAGTCCGACGAGGGCGTAGTAGACAGGGCTGTACCGGGCGGCGGCGCTGGGCACGAGCACCTCGGTGCGGTCGCCGGTGAAGGTGAGGCACGACGCCGGCTTGTAATCGGGTTTGTCGAGCCACGTGCAGTCGGCGTCGGCGGGCAGGAGGCTGCGGGGGCCGTCGAAGGCGTTGGTCTCGTTGCCGCTGGCGTCGATGGTGCGGGCGTGCGGCAGCCACTGGCCGGTCCATACGGCCCAGGCGCGCACGAGGTGCTGCTTCTCGTCGTAGGTGCCGTTGACCGGCAGGGCGAGCGCCCAGGCCGCGCCGAGCAGGAAGAAACCGGCGAATGCGATCAGGAAGGCTCGGCGCACCGGGTCAGCGTACGAGCTTGGACAGCCGCCGGTCGGCGAGGGGTTTGCCGCCGGTCTGGCAGGTGGGGCAGTACTGCAGGGACGTGTCGGCGAAGGAGACCTCGCGGACGGTGTCGCCGCAGACGGGGCAGGGCAGGCCGGTGCGGGCGTGCACGGCGAGCCCGGAGCGTTTCTCGGACTTGAGGGTGGCCGCTTTCTGTCCGACGGAGCGGGCGACGGCGCCGGTGAGCACGGCGCGGGTGGCAGTGTGCAGCTCGGCCATCTTGTCGTCGGTGATGCGGTTGGTGAGCGCGAACGGGGACATCTTGGCGGCGTGCAGGATCTCGTCGGAGTAGGCGTTGCCGACGCCGGCGATCACGGTCTGGTCGGTGAGGACGCCTTTGATCTGGCCTTTGCGGCTGCGGATCGCGGCGGCGAACTCGTCGGTGGTGACGGCGAGGACGTCGGGGCCGAGCCGGGCGATGCCGGGGACGAGCCGCGGGTCGGTGACGAAGTAGGCGGCGAGGCTTTTCTTCGTGCCGGCCTCGGTGAGATCGAAGCCGGACTCGTCGTCGAGCCGGACGCGCACGGCGATGGGGCCGGACCCGGGTTTGAGCGGGGTCTTGGCGTTGAACGTCTCGCGGTAGTGCAGCCAGCCGGCGCGGGCGAGGTGGGTGACGAGGTGCAGGTCGTCGCCGACGTGGATGTCGAGGAACTTGCCGTGCCGGGAGGCGCCGGTCAGCGGCAGGCCGGCCGCGGCGGTGACCGGCGGGTCGAAGGTCTTCAACGCGCTGAGGGAGGAGACCTCGATGCGTTCGACGGTGTGGCCTACGGCGCGGTCGCGGAGGAACGCGGCGAGCGCTTCAACCTCGGGCAGCTCTGGCACCCGTACAGTCTGCCTCACGACACGGGCCGTAGTCTTTTTCCGTCATGAAGGTCGTTGTCGCGCACAATCGCTACGCGTCCGGCGCGCCGTCCGGTGAGAACGTCATCGTCGACGCCGAGATCGCGCAACTGTCCATGGCCGGGGTGTCGGTGCTGCCGTTCCTGCGCAGCTCCGATGAGATCGGCACGTTCTCCACGGCGCGGAAGGTGCTGCTGCCGCTGTCGCCGATCCGCAACGGCGAGTCGCAGCGCGCCCTGGAAAAGCTGATAAAAGCGGAAAAGCCGGACGTGCTGCATCTGCACAACGCGTACCCGCTGCTGTCGCCGTGGGTGGTGCGCACCGCACACTCGCTCGGCGTCCCGGTGGTGCACACGGTGCACAACTACCGGCAGGTGTGCGCGCCGGGGCTGTACTTCCGCGACGGGCACATCTGCACGGAGTGCCGCGGCAGGGCGTTCGCGCTGCCGGCGGTCCGGCACGCCTGCTACCGGGACTCGAAGGCCCAGTCGGCGGTGATGGCCACGACCCTCGCGGTGCACCGCGGCACGTGGCGCAGCGTCGACCGGTTCGTGGCGCTCAGCGACCGGATCGCCGCGCACCTGCGCGACTTCGGCATCCCGGACGAGCGGATCACCGTCAAGCCCAACGGCATCCCGGACACGGGCGTCGCCCCCGGGGCCGGCGAGGGCTTCGTCTACGTGGCGCGGCTCAGCCCGGAGAAGGGCTTGGAGCTGGTGCTGGACGCGTGGCGGCGGCACCCGGAGGGGGCGCTCGGCCCGCTGCGGATCGTCGGCGACGGCCCGCTGCGCCCGCTGGCGGAGGCGGCCGCTCGCGACAGGTCGGATATTTCGTATCTGGGTGTTGTCCCGCATGCTGAGGTGCGGGCGCAGATCGGCGCAGCGGCCTGCATGATCGTCGCTTCGACCTGGCACGATGTGCTGCCGACCGTGGTGCTGGAGGCCCTGTGCGCCGGACGGCCGGCGCTGGTCACCGACCGGGGCGGGCTGCCGTTCCTCACCGGTGACGCGGGCTGGGTCGTCGAACCCACCCCGGAGGCGCTCGCGGACGGCCTGGCGAAGGCGCACGCCGGTGCCGGCGCGCTCACGTCGGCCGCGCGCCGCCGGTACGAGGAGCACTTTTCCCCCGACGTACTCATCCAGCGGCTGATCGACGTCTACCGCAGCGTCCTGCGGTGATCACGCGGGCCGGCTGGGCCGTCGCCGGGATCGTGGCCGTGGGGCTGCTCGCCGGCGCGGTCGAGCTGGTCGTCGACGACAGCTACCGGGCCGCGGCCCTGGCGCTGCTCGCCGGCCTGGTCGCGGGGGCGGTCGGGGTCCTCACCGTGTCGCTGGTGCCGGCCTGCGACGTCCGTGGCCTGGTGCTCGGCGGGGTGTTCGCGGTACAGGGGGTGCTGAGCTGGACGTACACGAACACCGGCGTCGTGGTGTGGACGTTGCTGCTGCTGTCGGGGCTGCTGCTGCTGTTCTGGTGCCGGCCTTTCGAGGCGGCCGCGCTGCGCTCGGGCGCCGCCTGGCTCGGCGTGTCCTACCTGGTCATCGACGCGCTCGGCGCGGTGCTGGTGATGAAGCCGGAGATCGCTCTGCAGCGGATGCTGTACGCCGGATATTTCGGGCTCGTCGTGCTTGCGGTGTTCGCGGTGAAGGGGGACTTCGCGCGGTTCACCCGGGGCATCGCGGTCGCGTTCCTCGGCACGGTCGCGGCGCTGCTGCTGGCCGGCTCCGGCAACCTGTTCACGGCGCCGCACGTCGTGCCGGACACGCCGTGGGGGCGCGGCTTCGAGTACCGGTTCTGGGGCGCGTCGTGGCTGCTGGATCACCCCAACGCGATGGCGTGCATCGCCGCGCTCGCCGCGATCCGCATCAGCGCCGACGCGACAGCGGCCGCCTGGCAGCGGGTGGGGTCGGTCGCGACGGCCGCCCTGATCCTGTGCACCAGCGACTCCCGCACCGGCTTCCTGCTGCTGCTGACAGCAACATTGGTGTTCATCTGGTACGACCACCGCCGGGCCCTCGTGCCCGCCGCCGCCCTCGCCGTGGTGCTCCTGGTCAACGGCCCGTCGTTCCTGGTCAAGGAGCGCTACGGCGACGACGCCGGGGTGAGCAGCGGCCGGGTCGAGACGTGGCGGCAGGTCGGCGCCGACTGGCGGCGCGACAGCCTCGCCGAGAAGCTGCTCGGCAACACCCGCGACGCGCGGGCGACCGTCTACCGGGCCAGCAGCGGCGCCGACATCAAGCTGACCGTCGACAACGCGCCGATCGCGGCGCTGCGCAAGGCCGGCGTGGCCGGCGTGGTCGCCTTCCTCACCGGCCTCGGCCTGCTGCTGTGGCACGTGTGGCGGCGCCGCCGGGACGCTCCCCCGTGGCTGGTGGTGTTCCTGCCCGGCGCGCTCGTCACGATGATCACCAACGAGTGGCTGATCGGTGGCACGGGCGGCACCCTGTGGCTGCTGCTGCTCGCCGGCGAGGCCGCCCTGCTCCTCAGCCCACCCAGGACCCCGGCGCAGGCCCGCTGACTGTCCCGCCGGCTGCGGCCGCCTGCGTGATGACGGTCCTGCCGGCGCGGCTGCGGCGGGCCGGCGGGTCCGGTCGCAACCGCTGGGCTGAAAGGTCGCTCAGGCGTTCTGGGTCGCGTCCAGCCGCGGTGCGGGTGCCGTGGCCGGCGGGCCGACGCTCTTCAGCGCGATGCCGTACAGCACGACCATGCAGACCAGGCCGGTGGCGGAGCCGGTGAGCAGCCCCCACGCGGCGCCCTGCAGGCCCTGGCTGGCGCCGACCGACAGGCCGGTCAGCGACACGGTGGCGAACACGACGTACTGCACGAACAGCATCCTGGCCCGGTGCATGCCCCGCATCGCGGCGGTGAACGGCACCTGGAGCAGGTACACGGCGCCCTGCAGCGCGATCGGCAGTGCGAGCGGAGCGGCCTCGGCGAACTTGTCGGTCGTGGTCAGTACCCACGACACCAGCGGCCACACGATGACCACCATCAGCGTGCCGAGGACGGCGAACGCGATCGCGAGCTGACGGGTCTGGCGGCGCAGGGCGGCGGCCGCGTCGGCCCCTTCGGCGCCGGGCTTCGCCGCGTCGGCGGCGGCCCGCGACGCCCGCGGCACGAGCAGCCCTTGGATCGCGGCGACGAGGTTCTGCACCGGTTGCAGCTGGACCGTCTGCACGAACCGCAGGTTACCGAGGTCGATCTTGGAGAGCTTGCCGGCGACCAGGAAGCTGATCGACAGCACCTGCACCTGGGCGACGATCGCGGTGGCGGTGAACCAGCCGGACAGGTGCCGGGTCTCGGCGAGCCACGCCTTCGGGTTGCCGCGCCACGGCACCCGGCGCTCGCGGAGCAGGTACACGGTGGCGCCGGCGGTCGCGCCGATGCCCCACGCGGCGAGGAGCCCGCCCGGGCTCTCGTTGCCGGTGAGGATCATGGCGATGATCACGACGCCCTGCGTGCCGGCCCACACGAGGTCGATGCCGAGCGCCTTGTCCGGGCGGCGGTCGGCGAGGTAGTCGCAGCGGGCCGTGTCGTGCAGCATCAGCGGCACCATGAACGGCACCAGCCAGATCAGCTCGTCGAGGTCGATGTTGCCGTTGTGCGGCCAGGCGAGCCACAGCACGATGAACACGACCATCGTGGTGACACCGGAGCAGAACGCGGTCGTCAGCCCGTTGCGGATCAGCCGGCCCCGGTGCTCGCCCTCGAACCGTGACGCCAGCGCCAGCAGGACGTCACCGACGAACGCCCGGTTGAGGTACATCGAGAAGTACCCGACACTCAGGGCGAGCGCCAGCGCACCGAACTTGTCCTTGGGCAGCAGGATGCCGCCAAGCAGCGTGTTCGCCGCGTTGGCGGTCGCGATGACGACCTGGTCGAGCAGGCCGGCACCGACGAAACGGGACGCGACGCGAAACGCCTGCATGCGGCGCCGGCGTGATGGCGGCTGGTCGGTCACCCTCGACGGCCGAGGTCGCGAACGAGCTTCACGACACGCACCATACGTGACCTGCGGGTGACGAGACTATCCCGGCGGCCTGTTCACCAACTGACATCCAGCGGTTTTCCTTCTGCGTACCCGGCGGCGCTCTGAATCCCCACGGTGGAACGCTCGGCGAACTCCTCGAGGTTGCTCGCGCCCGCGTACGTGCACGCGCTGCGGACCCCGGCGACGATCGCGTCGAGGATGTCCTCCACGCCCGGGCGGCGCGGATCCAGGTACATCCGCGACGATGAGATGCCTTCCTCGAACAACGCCTTGCGGGCGCGCTCGTACACGCTGTCGTCGGCGGTCCGCCGGCTCACCGCGCGGGCCGACGCCATGCCGAAGTTCTCCTTGTACAGCTGACCGCTCGGGTCGCGGCGCGGGTCGCCCGGCGACTCGTGGGTGCCGGCGAGCCAGGACCCGATCATCACGTTGGACGCGCCGGCGGCGAGCGCGAGCGCCACGTCCCGCGGGTGGCGCACGCCGCCGTCGGCCCACACGTGCCGGCCGTGGCGACGGGCCTCGGTCGCGCACTCCAGCACCGCGGAGAACTGGGGCCGCCCCACCCCGGTCATCATCCTGGTGGTGCACATGGCGCCCGGCCCGACGCCGACCTTCACGATGTCGGCGCCCGCCTCGATGAGGTCGGCGACGCCGTCGCGGGTCACCACGTTGCCGGCGACGACCGGTACGGTCGGCTTCAGCTTCCGCACCGCGCGCAGCGTCGAGATCATCCGCTCCTGGTGGCCGTGGGCCGTGTCGACGACGAGCACGTCGACGCCGCTGGCGAGCAGCTTGTCGGCCCGGCCGGCGGCGTCGCCGGTGATGCCGATCGCCGCGCCGATGCGCAGCTGCTGGTTGTCGTCGACGGCCGGCTGGTACAGGGTGGCGCGCAGCGCCGCGTTCCTCGTCAGGATGCCGACCAGCCGGCCGGCCGCGTCGATGACCGGAGCGAGCTTGTGGTGCCCGGCGGTCAGCTGCTCGAACGCCGCCTCGGGGCTGATGTCCTCCGGCAGCGTCTGCAGGTTGCGCGACATCACGCTGCCCAGCTGGCTGAACCGGTCGACGTCGGCGCAGTCGCTCTCCGTCACGACACCCACCGGTTTGCCGTCCTGCACGACAATCACCGCGCCGTGCGCCCGCTTCGGCAGCAGGTCCAGCGCGAGCGACACCGTCTCCGTCGGCCCGAGCGTGATCGGCGTGTCGTGCACCAGGTGCCGCTGCTTCACCCACGCGACCGCCTCGGCGACCACGTCGATCGGGATGTCCTGCGGGATGATCGCCAGCCCGCCCCGCCGCGCCACCGTCTCGGCCATCCGCCGCCCCGCAACCGCGGTCATGTTCGCCACCACGATCGGGATCGTCGTGCCGCTCCCGTCGCGCGTGTTGAGATCGACGGCCATGCGTGACTCGACGGCGCTGCGGCTCGGCACCATGAACACGTCGTCATAGGTCAGCTCGTGGCCGGGCTGCTGATCGTTGAGGAAGCGCACGTCTTCGAACTCTAACGCGCGTTCCGGCGCGGTAACGGCCCTTCTCGCGCGGCTTCTCGCTTCGGGTGTCGCTTCTGGTCCGCGCAAAAGGGTGAGCAACTCTTGAGAGTCGGCCACTGAGCAGGGAGGATTTCCGTAACGTGCCTTGCGAGGAGTGATGCCTGATGCAGGTCCACGAAGCGATGTCCACTGCCGTCGTCCAGCTCGGCCCAGACCATACCCTCCGCCAGGCCGCCCAACTGATGTCCCGCCACCGCGTCGGCTCGGCCATCGTCGTCGACCCAGACGGCGAGGGCGTCGGCATCATCACCGAACGCGACATCCTCAAGGCGCTCGGCGCCGACCTCGACCCCGACGTCGAACGCACCGCCGCCCACATCACCTGGGAAGTCGTCTACGCCAGCCCCACCTGGACCATCGAGGAAGCCGCCTCCGCCATGGTCCGCGGCGGCTTCCGCCACCTGGTAGTCCTCGACGGCGACGAGGTCCTAGGCGTGATCTCCGTCCGCGACGTCCTCCGCGTCTGGGTCCACCAGGGATCCCCAGTCGCCGCCTAACTGTCACCCCGGGCCGCGGTCCACCCGCGGCCCCTTCTACGCCGTTTCCGCATGTCTACCGGGCGCGAAGGATCCCGTGATCCCGTGATCCCGGCCCCGACACACGACTGGCACGGTCGCGACACGGCCTCCCGCCGACCCCCGATGATCAAAGGATGGTTCTGGTCACCAGGACGACCAGAACCATCCTTCGATCACGAGCCGCGACAGACCATGGCCGCCGCGAGCAACACACTCACTGCCACAGGCACCACGCCGATGATCGAAGCACCGGAATGGTCACCAGAACCATCCCTCGATCACAGGCGAACAGACGGCGAGCGCCGCGGGCAACGCACTAAAGGCCGCAGGTGACGCACACGCTATGGGCGACACCCACGCGGCGACGGCCGTCGAACGCGCCACCGCCGAGGTCGCAGCCGCCCCCGCTCGTGATCAAAGCAGCGGAATGGTCACCAGGATGACCAGAATCGTCCTTCGATCACCAGCGGAACGGACGACGGGCACCGCGGGCAACGTATTCATTGCCGCAGGCGACGCGCGCCGATGATCGAAGGACCGAAGTGGTCACCCAGACGACCAGAACCGTCCTTTGATCACCAGCGGAACGGACGACGGGCACCACGGGCAACGCACTCATGATCGAAGGATCGGAGTGGTCACCAGGATGACCAGAATCGTCCTTCGATCACCAGCGGAACAGACAACGGGTACGGCGGGCAACGCGCTGAAAGCCGCGGGCGACACACAGCATGGGCAACATCCACGCGGCAACGGCCGTCGAACGCGCCACCACCGAGGTCGAAGCACCCCCGCTCGTGATCAAAGCAGCGGAATGGCCACCAGGATGACCAGAATCGTCCTTCGATCACCAGCGGAACAGACAACGGGCACCACGGGCAACGCATTCATTGCCGCAGGCGACGCGCGCCGATGATCGAAGGACCGAAGTGGTCACCCAGACGACCAGAATCGTCCTTGGATCACGAATGGTGGCGGGAGATCGTGGTCCGAACGCTGGTACTCACCGGTCTAGCAATCGATGGTTTTCGCGTTGGTTGGGCTCGGAGTGGAACCGGAGTGGAGCCACCGAATGACGACCTCGACGGCGACTGACCAGGCGAGGACCGCGCCCGGGGACCATCACCCCGGGCACGGCACCCTGTCGCGCGGCCTCCGCGCGGCCGAATGACCACCCCCGCAGAAGGAGGAGCTCAGATGAGTCGGACCATCGTTG
>NZ_JBFAIC010000032.1:0-116081 GCF_040654515.1 Dactylosporangium sp. NPDC050688 | reverse complement strand
GGGTGGTGCGACGCTTACCGCATGCGTGGGATGACGAACACCTTGACCATCGGCGAACGGGTCGCCTGGTACCGCCGCCGGCGCGGCATGTCGCAGGAAGTCTTGGCCGGTCTGGTGGACCGTACCGAGGACTGGCTGAGCAAGGTCGAGAACAACCGCATCCAGCTCGACCGGCTGTCGGTCATCAAGTCCCTCGCCGACGTGCTCGACGTCGCCCTCGCCGACCTGGTCGCCGAACCATCCCTCGTGTCGTGGACCAGCGACAGCGGCATGCGCACCGTCCCTGCTCTCCGCGCCGCCCTCATGGACTACCGCAAGGTGACACCGTTCGGCACGGGCTCATCTGTGGAGCCGCCGCCGGTCGACGTGCTGCAGCAGGAGCTGAAGACGCTCTGGGACGCGTACCAGGACGCGCGGTTCGGGTACGTGACCGGCCGGCTTCCGAGCCTCATCGCCCACGCCGAGGCCGCAGTGAGCGCCATGTCCGGCGACGCCCTCGACGACGCACGGCGGGTGCTCGGCCTCGCGTACCAGCTCGCCGCCGTGCAACTGACGAAGATCGGCGAGGCGGACCTGTCGTGGATCGCCGCCGACCGAGGCCTCGGCGCCGCCCGAGCTGCCGGCGACGTCGTGCTGACCGGGACGCTGCTGCGCTCCGTCGCACACGCGCTCCAGGCAACCGGCCGCTACCGCGAAGCCGTCCAGCTCACCAACGATGCGGCGAACTACCTGGAGCCGCACCTGTCCAACGCGACGCCCGAGCTGCTGTCGGTGTACGGGACGCTGTTCCTCGCCGGCTCGATCGCCGCCGCCCGAGCGAACGACGCGATCACCACCCGCACGTTCCTCACGGCGGCCGACGAGGCCGCACAGCGTCTCGGCCACGACGCCAACCACCTGTGGACAGCATTCGGCCCGACCAACGTCGCCATCCACCGCGTCGCCACCGCCGCCGAGCTCGGCGACATCCAGGTCGCCGTAGATCTCGGCCCGCGCGTCGACACCTCCGGCCTGCCAATGGAGCGCCGCGTACGCCACTCCCTCGAAGTGGCCCGCGCCCTCAGCGCCTGGAACCGCGCCGACGAAGCCCTCGACACCGTGCTCGCCGCCGAGAAGATGGCACCAGAACAGGTCCGCTACCACGTGCTGAGCCGCCAGCTGGTTCTCTCTTGGATCCGTCACCAGCGGTCGAAGCCCTCAACAGTGCTGGTCGACTTGGCCCGCCGGCTCGACGTTATGGACTGAGCGCACCCGCTCACCGCCGCTTACTGTGTTGGCGTGACGCATGCCGACCAGAGCACCCCGGCGACCACCATCCCCGCCGAACACCGCGCCGACGTCGAAACCTTGTGGGACTACCACAACATGCACCACGAACTACGCCCCTGCGACATCGGCATCGGCCTCGGCAGCCACGACCTGGGCGTCGCCATCATCGCCACCGACCTATACCACCGCGGCTACTTCCCCCGCATCGTCTTCACCGGCGCCAACGCCCCCACAACCATCGAACGCTTCCCTCGCGGCGAGGCAGTCCACTACGCCGAGTACGCCGTCGGGCACGGCGTACCGAAGGATGCAATTCTGATCGAGCCCAACGCAACTAACACACAGCAAAATTTCGAGCTAACCCGCTCTCTCCTCGACGAGCTTAGGCTGCCGATCTCCTCAGCGATCGTCATTACCCGCCCTTACCAACAACGCCGTGCCTTTGCCACGGCCGCCAAGGTCTGGCCACATCTCCGGGTTGTGTCAGCGTCCAACCCGGCAACTCTGGACGGCTACGTCGGCAGCATCGGTGATGTTGACAAGGTCATCAACATGTTGGTAGGCGACACAGACAGAATCTTGGTTTACGCCGAGCAAGGGTTCGCCGTTCCTCAAGTAATGAGTGACGGTGTCAAGGCAGCGTATCGGCGTCTTGCGGAGAGCGGGTACGACAAGCGACTCGTGCAGAAGCCTTAGCGCATATCTCAGCAGCCGCAACACCTTACGAGTCCGCCATCTGCATGGGCGGGGCGGACCCTGAGAACGCACCATACTGTCTGTACGGTGGTTGCCACGGACGGCAATGTGGTCTAGCGTTCTTCCGCCCGGAAAAGTGCGTCTTCGCTTACGGTCACGGTCACCGCGAAGGGCTTGACCAAGTAGTGAGGGAGCGAACGTGTCAGCCAATCCCTTTGAAGCCACAGCGTCCGCTCTAGGATATGCGTATCAGTTTCGATATTCACTGGTGTCGGCGGTCGAACTTTACAGCAAGCACGGCGTCGATTGGTCGCTTGGAATCGAGGCCGGCGACGACGTCGAAGTCATTCGGCAATCGATAAGAGATCTCACGCAACTGAAGCAGAGGGCGCCCGGGACCAAGCTGACTGACTCCAGCAGCGACCTCTGGAAGACATTGCGTATTTGGTCGATCGGTATCCTTAAGAAGACTATTGAAACGCCATCAACGAGGCTTCTTCTGGTTACCACCGCCGAGGTTCCCGCTGGATCTGCTGCTTCTTTCCTACTCCCATATGGTGATCCCAATCGGAATCCGGAAGAGGCCATCCGACTGCTCGACCTAGCCGCGGTAAAGTCGAAGAATCAGAACCAGCAGAAGCTCTACGCGGAGTACCTAAAACTTGATCGACCGCAGAAGCTTGCAATGCTTGGAGCGTGCGAGGTCCTATGCGAATCACCCAACATTTTCGAACTTCGAAAGCAGCTTGAAAATTCCGCACGACTGGCGGTAGGTGTCGCTAGGAGGCAGACCCCGGATTTCATCAGGGATCTGGAGGGATGGTGGTTCGAGCAATGCCTTTCTTGCCTCCAGACGCCAGGCGCTATGATTGACGGCGTCGACTTCGATGCGATGTTCACCTCTATCAAGGAACGGTTCCGACCAGATCAGCTTAGGGTCGATCCGGACATCGAGTCGATGTCACCACCGTCAACGGGCTTCGACAGGCATATTTTTATCAAACAGCTCAAGCTCATCGGGTCGCGGCAAAGCCGGCTAAATTCCGCAGCTAGAGATTATATCCGCGCATCCACTCAACGATCGCGCTGGGCTCGGAATCAGGTCCTGCTGGTGGGCGAATTGGATAGTTATGACAACAGGTTGCGGGAAGAGTGGGAAATCAATTTCGACCGCATGCTGGATGACTTAGCAGATGTTGATGATCCTGAGGCCCGGGTTAAGGCGGCGGAGATACTGTACAGGCGTGTCGAAGACATGACGCATCTGGTAATTCGCGATGGTTGCCATCAGCCATTTGTTATCAGAGGATCGTTTCAGCATCTTGCCGATCAGAAACAAGTTGGATGGCATCCTGATTACCTTACGCTTTTGGACGGCGTCACCGATCCTGACGGATCGTGAGGCAGGTTATGGAGCCCACACGCGAACCGAACCCGTCTCCACGCCGCCCAGCCGGTGTCTCTGAAGAAGAAGCGGCATTGTTTAATCCCGCATTCATATCGCTTCTCTATGCGCGCACAATACAAGGATGGAACAAAGAATCAGACGATGATATGCCCCTGCCCATCGCGTTCCTGGCGGTGGGCTTGTGCCTTCATGCGCCAACTCGTGGTCAGCTGCCGGGAAATGTGAGCGCAAAGTATGTGGACTGGGTGCAAAGAAACCCAGACGTTCGCGCGCAATTTCCTCCGAGCGTACAGCAACTGTCCCCACTTCTGCGGTCAGGTTTGCTATTTGCACTTGGCACGCGCGTATGTACGCTCAAAAGTCCGGCTTCTTTAGTGTTGGGTAACGGAAGGCCTCGAGCCGCAATTGACGGCGACAGCGCTGATGTCGTCAGCGTCCAGCGGTCAGCTCTGTTTCTAGGGCGGTGGCTGTCTAAAAGCGGCGACGCAGCATCGATCTTCGGACTCATCGGGGTGCGGCCATGACGTTCCAGATATCTGCGATCTACTTGTACGGCGTCAATGGGCGAGTTCGGACCTTGTCCTTTGACACCGGAAGACTAAACATCATTACGGGTAGATCGCAGACTGGCAAGAGTTCGATCATCAACATCATCGATTATTGCCTTGGTAGCTCGGGATTTTCGATTCCTGCGGGTGTCATCAGGCGTACGGTATCTGCGTATGGGCTACGGATCGTGGGAGGAGGACGAGAGGCGCTTTTGGTCCGTCCCGCGCCTGAGTCCGGACGATCCTCCTCAACTCGTTATCACATAAGCGTAGGCGAACTAGCGGCTGACGCGCCACCGCTTGATTCTCTCGACTTCAACTCTACACTTGCAGGTGCTCGCGATTTCCTCAACCGCTTCTGTGGTATCGAAGAAAACTTAAATGTCCCTGATTCCGGTTCCAGGAATCCTTTAGCTGCGACGATTCGCCACGCGCTATTCTTCGTACTTCAGGCGCAGGATGAAATTGCCAGTCGCAGTGTACTGTTCCATTCGCAGGCGGACGAGTTCCGGCCGCAGGCAATACGTGACACGATTCCGTACTTCCTGGGCGCACAAGATCGAGATTTTGTCGCAAAACGCAACAAGCTTGCGGAACTTCGTCGCGAGCTTAGGGCATACGACAGGAAGGCTGCCGAGTACGCTGCTATTCGAGATGCATCCGGACAGGCACGAGCACTGGTTGCCGAGGCAGTGAACGTGGGAATTCTCCAACTCGAAGACCTGACTGACCTTACTCACGAAAGCGCTCTAGCTTTGCTAAGCGAAGTGCGCGATAGTTCTCCCGTCCAAATCGGCGGTCTGCCAGAGGTTGACGCATACAATTCATTGCTCGAAGAACGTGATGTACTTCGATCTAGATTTAGTTTGATTAGGTCCGAAGTACACGAGCTTCGGCGCATCCAAGCTGAGAGACGAGAGTTTGCTGACGAAGCTGCTGAACGCAGGGCGCGGCTTCGTTCGATCGGCCTACTGCGAATTCCATCCGAGCTGTCGGTCGAAGTCTGCCCAATTTGTGATTCGCAGTTGTACAGTACGGCAGTCCATGCGATCGATCTAGCGAGATCTCTGCGCGCCCTGGAATCAAAGATCACTACAGTCCAGGCGGCTGAGCCGGAGTTGGATGCGTTCGAACGGGAGCGAGTACTTGAGCTGCAGAATCTGAAGGACACTCTTCGCGCCAACCAAGAGCAGATTGACGCGATCTCGGCATCTCGCGCGCAGCTGTCGTTTGCCCGCGAGGACGCTATCCGCATGGCAGTGGTTCAGGGGAGAATAGGCCTTTACCTCGACAGTCAGGCATTGATGCCAAGCGTAACGCAAACAGCACGTTCGCGGGATTTGATCGTTGAAGAAATCGACGAACTCGAGGCGCAGCTGGACTCGTCTCACGCTCAGGATCGCTTGGAAAGCATATTGTCCCGCATCGGACACTCTCTAGAGTTGAAGGCGCGATCAATCGCGCTTGAACACTCCGACTCGCCGATCAGGCTAGACGTTAGGCGCCTTACCGTGGTTGCCGACACTTTGGACGGCCCGATTACGCTGGCGCAGATTGGAAGTGGCGAGAACTGGCTTGGATATCATATCTCGCTTTTTGTTGCATTGCATGAATGGTTCGTGAATCAGCATCGCCCTGTTCCTCGATTTTTGATTCTCGACCAGCCCTCACAAGTGTACTTTCCCCCAGATGTGAAGCCTGACGAGGAGACGCTTGAAGATGACGATAGGCAGTCACTTGGTCGGATTCTGAGACTCGTTCTCGATCTAGTCGAAGACTTTGCGCCGCAGATTCAAGTCATGATGATGGATCACGCCGACCTTGAAGAGGAGTGGTTCCAAAAGTCGGTTGTTCACCGGTGGAGGAATTCCGACGAGGCGCTAATTCCGCGTGACTGGATTCTGGAAGAGGATTCGCTGCCAACTGAGGATGAGTGATCGACAGCGTGCTCGCACTGTTCTCTGGTGGTGAGAACTGTTGCCGAATTTGGCTGTACTAGATCAAGGCGCCTACGGCGCAGCCCGCTCGCGGTGACCCGACTCGGCGTGCAGCTGCGCCGGCCGCTTCGCGCCGGCGCCGTAAGCCCGCTCGGCCGGGACGCCGCGAGCAAGCCGCGGGGTGCATATACGGTCAGGACCAGGCGCCGCCCGTCGAGGTTCAGCATGCTTCTGTTCCAAGCTTCGTTGAGTTACAGGCCGCCGCTCCCCGCGGACACCGGTCGCTGCGCTCCCTGCCAACTCCGTCGACAGCCGCGCTCTCTGCCTCTGGCGGGGCCTCCAGCCGGGGGCCTCTGGGTTCCGGAGGGACGCCCCACCGCATCCCCGTCATCCAGGCGAAGCCAACAGGCCGGCGCCGGGGCCGCCAAGCGTGGTCGCGGCCGTCGCGGTCCGTACTCACGCGGGCAGCCCCGGCGCCAACCTGTTCCCGGGCGGGTGGACGACGGGTACACGGCGGGGCTCAGGAGGCGACGCGAGCCAGGGTCACGTTTTGTAGTTATCCACAGAGTCCAAAGAATATCTGTGGACGAACCTGTGTGCGAACGGCTAAACCTGTGGGGTGCCTGTGCAGGGAAAACCATAACCTGTGGATAAGTTACACCGTTGGCATCCGGCTCAAAGCGCCGTTACTCTGTGCTGCGAGCATGGAAAGACCCCGGTCGAAGGCGACCTGGGTCGACACTTCGGCCGGGGTCTCCCAGCGTTGGCTGCGCAGACGGCGACCCTACACCGGTCCGGGCTCTCCGGACAGGTGCCTCTGCATCTTGAGGGCCGAAAGTGTCCAGCTCGGAGTAGAGGTGATGCAGGTGGCGCGTCAAGAAAGGCACGTCGTTCCCAACGCCAATGGTGGTTGGGACGTCGTTGCTCCGGATGCCCAGCGACGCAGCGGCCACGAGAACACTCAGGCCGCCGCGATCGACAAGGCCCGCACGATCGTCGGTAACCTCGGCGGTGGTGAGGTCGTGATCCATGGCCGCGACGGCAACATCCGTGATTCCGACACGGTGCCTCCGGGCAACGACCCGAACCCGCCTCGCGACCGCAAGTAGGCGGTGGCTGTACGAGGGTCGAGGCTGTATCCCCGTGATGCAGCCTCGGCCCTTCCGGTTCTCAAGACCTTGGTCGACGAGCACTCCCGTTGACTCCCTCGCTGTCGGATCCAAGATCATCGGGACCAAATCCGGACCAAATGAGATTGAGAAGCGCTGTCAAAGGTCCACAAGCAACGACAAGGTTCGCGCAGCCCAGGCGCATGATCCGCCCGGTTTGGGTGATCTCCGAGCACGCCCGCGGCTTAGGGGTTCGAGTCCCCTCGCTTCCACCAATCGGCACACCCTGCTTGCAGGCCTGCGGCCTGCTCGCCTTGGTGGCGTCAGCATGCTTCGCGCAGCCTTCGGCTGCTCCCCAGTGGGGGAGCTTTGCTCCACCCACACCCCCCTCAAGTTCGCTCCGGGGCACTTGAGTCGACGTCGGAGACGACGATCCGCCCGGTCTGCAATCGGACGTTGACTGCCTTCAGGACCAGCCTGCCAGCGGAGCCGCAAGGCCGAGCACCTCCAACCTGAACCCGACGGCCGGGTCGATCGTGCCGAACGCGGTGCAGACCATGATCGGCGCGGACGACAAGTTCAACGTCTTCAACGCTGGCGGCTACTGCGACGTGGTCGTGGACGTGGTAGGGACCTTCTACCTGTACCCGGCGTCGGCGGCGGTGACCGGCAGCCAGGTGGCCTCCGTCCCGATGCCGGCCGCGCAGCTGTCGACGCAGTTCAAACGGCCGTAGCACGGCGAATCCGGTAACGCGTCTGATGTCTCGCGTCGCGGACGCGTTACCGGGTTCAGGCCTGCTTGCCCAAGGCACCCTGGCGGTGGTCAGCGGGCCAGGTCGGTGATGACCTCGGCGGCGACGAGGCGGGTCAGCGCGGCGCCCGGGAGCACGATCTTGCTGCGGCGCAGGCCGCTGCCCACAATGACCAGCGGCACGTCGACGACTCTGGAGTCGATGAGGACGGGCCAGTCGGGTGGGAGGCCGATGGGGGTGATGCCGCCGTACTCCATCCCGGTCAGCGAAACCGCGTCGTCCATGGGTGCGAAGCTGGCCTTGCGCACGTCGAGCCGCTTGCGCACGACGCCGTTCACGTCGGCGCGGGTGGTCGCGAGGATCACGCAGGCCGCGTAGCGGACCGCTCCGTCACGCTTGCCGGCCACGACGACGCAGTTGGCCGACTGGTCGAGGCCGACGTCGTACGCCGTGCAGAACTCAGCGGTGTCGGCGAGCGTGGGGTCGATGGGTGCGACCAGGATGTCCGGGTCGTGCACCGCGGCGGCGACGGGGGTGGCCAGCAGGTCGGTGGCCGACAGGGCCGGCACCGTTTCGAGCTTCCCGATCAACGGCCGTCGTCCAGAGCGAGCGCCTTCATGAAAATGTCTCCGATCTTCGACGGGTCCTCCGCGACGAAGACGGCGCCACCGGTGGCGTCCACGATCTTCTGCATCTCGCCCTGGTTCACCTCGGAGCCGACGCCGATGATGATGATCTGCACCGGCTGGTCCTTGTTCTCCGCCTTCTTCAACGAGCTGACGAGCGTGTCGAGCGACATGCCGCCCGCATCATTATTGCGCCCGCCGGTGATCACCACGACCGAGTTGCCCCGAGTCGCGTCCCAGCCCTGCTGCACGGACAGGTACGCCGCGAACACCGTGTCGTACAGTCCGCTGCCGCCCTTGGGGTTGGGCTTCAGCGTGCCCAGCGCGCCGCGGAGCTGGTCGCGCTGGGTGTTCAGCGGGCCGATCGGCACCAGCTGCTGGTGTCCGGTCGAGAACGACCAGAGCCCGACGGCCCAGCTCTCGGGGAACATGTCCAGGCCGCCCAATGCGGCCTGGACAGCGATCTGTTGCTTGCTCAGGCCGCCGGCGGACGGGACGGTCTGCTTCATCGCCGCGGAGACGTCGATGACCGCCAGCATCCGTGACGGCTGGGTGATTTCGATCCACATCTGCAGCGCCGCATTGATGACCTTGGGATCCGGTACGGGGGTGACGGCGCTACTGCTCGCGGCGCTGGGCCCGAGCGTCATGCCGGTGCCGACGGTGCCATCGTTGGCACGCAGCTGGTGCGTGGCGAGCAGGTTGCGAAACGCCGGGCCGGACAGCACCGACCGGAACTGCTCCGCGGCGGCGGCCCGGTTGGGCGACAGCCGCGGCATCGCGGCGAACGGGTAGTCCAGCGCGATCGGCGCCGGGTCGGGGTAGACGGCGATGAGCGGCACCGCCGGCCCGGTCGCGTTGTACGCGTGCAGTGCCTGCTCCGACAGCGGCGCCAGGGTGACCGCGGTCGAGAGCGTCCGCGGGTCGGCGTCGCGGGGGAACCTGGCCATCAGCCCGGACTGCTGCTCCGACTTGCCCGAGGTCAGCGCCTTGATCGCGCCTACGGTCAGCGCGTCGCCCTCGGGGCCGAACTGGTCGCGGACCGAAGCCATCGCCACCATCGTGGAGACGCCGACGGCATCACGGTTGGGGTCGACGATGCCGGCCGTGATCCGGGTGTCGCCGACGATCTGCTGCAGCACCTGCTTCCAGGTGAGCTTGTTCTCCAGCCAGCCGAGTGACTGCGCCGTCGGCTCCGGCACCGCCAGCACTATCGGACTGCGCGCCAGCGACGGCGCGGCCAGTGGCACCAGGTCCTCACGAGCAGCGCGCATGCGCTGCAGCCAGATCGAGGAGTCCGGGATCCATACGTGCGGCACCTGCGTCTTGCCGTCGGCCTGCCCGAGCGTGTTGATGGTGACGCCGTGCTCGCCGGCGATCGCCGCGGCGACCTCGGACGCGCCCACGGCGACCACATCGACCGCGACACACTCGTGGTCGACCCGCGGCTCGGTCTTGATCCACCGGGCTGCGGCATCCTTGATGGCCGGCGCGATCTCCGGGCTCGCCGCGACTGAGAGCCGCACCGTGCCCGAGCATCCCGCCGTCGACATCACCTGGTAGCCGCCGTAGACGGCACCGATGACGACGAGGGGAAGGATCATGCCGGCGGCGAGTGCGACGAACCCGTTACTCCTCAGGTCCGCCGCTGCGTGCCGTCCTCTCACGGGTACCAATATTCCCTAGATATGAGGTAAATGGGTCCCGCGTTTGGGTATTCGTCACGCAAGTTCGCGCGACACGAGTACACTCCGCACTTCAATGATCACGTTGGGTCCGGAACTTATTAGGATCCTTTCGGAATCCTTTGCAGACCGTTTGGATGAACCCGCGGGCCTCCGCGCCGTTGCCAGGTCGCCACGTGCACGCGAGGTCAACTGCGACGACCCGCCCGGTGGCGATGATCTCCTGTACCTTCGCCAGAACGTCACCCATCGACGGGCCACCCGGCACCGGGAACAGCAGGCCCGGCAGGTCGCCGGCGTCCACGACGTCGAGGTCCACGTGGACGACCAGCGGCCCGTCGGGCAGTTCCAGATTTTGCAGCTGGTACCGCCGGATCCCCGACGTCCGTAGGTAGTCCTCCTCGGCGGGGTCGAGGTCCCGGGCGTCGACCAGCACCGCGCGCTCCTCGTCGAGCGCCCGGAGTCCGAGCCGGTCCGCGATGAGCTCCGGCCGGTACCCCACCAGCACCCGCAACGGCATCCCGCCGATGTACCCCGAGGTGGTCGTCTCGAGGGTCTGCACGTCGCCGTGCGCGTCGAACCACACGACCGCCGGGTCCACGCCGCCGCGCTGCAGGCCCGCCACCGTCCCCAGCGCGGTGGTGCAGTCCCCGGAGATCACGACCGGCGACTCGGCCCGACGGACCTCGTCGGCGAGCCGGTCGTACAGCACCACCAGCCGACCCCAGATGTCAGTATCTTCGGGAAACTCGACGGCAACGGTGACGTCCGCCGGCTCGTCGACCAGCCCGTCGAGGCGCTCATCAAGGTGGTAGGGCACGTAGATGGTGGTCATGTCCCATTTTCCCCCGCCCGCTCTCCGGCCGGCCTTCTGGGTGCGGCGAGACCTGAAGATCGACTGGCCGGAACTGGGCCGCAACGCACGGCAGGTCACGCCGGTCACCGTCCTGTCCGGGCCGTCCGGGACCGGTAAAACTCAACCTCGGCCGGCTGGACGAGGCCGGCGCGCTGCTCGACCGCACCTACACCGATCGGCAACGCGTCTTCGGTGCCGGCCACGCCGAGACCGCCTATTCCGGGGTGAGCCTCGCCATCGTGCACCTCGAAGCCGGCCGCCTCGACGGGGCGTACGGCTTCTGGAGCAGGTCCTCGCCGACCATTCGGCCGCGGGGCCCGACCCGGACGCCCTCGCCAACGTGCAGCACAACCTCGCCGACGCATACCGCATGACCGGCCGCGCCGCCGAGGCGAGGGCCCTGTACCGGCAGTGCATCGCCTCCTACGACCGCCATCAGAAGGGCGGCGTCGCCGCCCTCACTGCCCGCGGCGGTCTGGCCGCCCTGGGTAGGTGATGACGGACTCTGTAGGTGTCAGTCGCGCCGCTGGCGGCTCGCCTTCGGGTCCGGCCACCGCGACGCGAGCTTGTGGTACTCGGCGATCAGCTCGTCGCGGCTCAGCCCGCCGCCGTAGACCGAGCTCCAGACCAGCTCCTCGAAGCGCAAATAGTCCTGTTCCATCGGGGTCACGTCGAACTCGGGACCCAGCACCCAGCCCATCTCCGCGGCGCGGACCAGGTTGCCGGCACTGTTGTTGGCGAAGTGGCTCCAGAGGGCGTAGTCACCGAACGCCGGGTCGTCCGGGTCGACCACCGGCAGGACCTCCCGCCCGGAGGGGAAGCCGAGCGCGGCGAACAACGCCAGCACGCAGTCCTCCACGAACGGCGATCCGTCCCAGGTGCCGTCGAGGACGGCCGAGATGATGTCCGGCGCCGGCGTACGCCCGGCCTCGTGGGCCCAGGCCTCGAGCGCCTCGACGGCCCTGCGTGGTTCGACCCGTCCCGGCCGGCCCTCCGGATGCTGGTATCCGCAGCTCTCGTCGCTGTTGGGCAGGTGCACGGACACCGCCACCCCCGCGGGGGTGCGAGCCTCCAGATGTACACACGTGCTTTCGAACACCCACGCCGCCAGCGCCGGTGCCCCGGTCCCGGCGGCCACGTCCTGGACACCCCCGGCCAGCCGCAACCGCTGCCTGTTGACCAGCCGCACCCCGACCCGCTGCCAGCCGTCGCCCAGGTCGTACAGCCCCAGCTTGTTGCCGAACACCCGCATCACGCTCGGCGTGACGAACCGCGACCCGAACGCCCGCCGCACCTCCTCGCACGCCGAAAGTGAGCCCTTGCCGGGCTTTGCGAGCACGAGCGTGCCGTACCAACTCATGAGGCGGCACTGTACCGAGATGTACGAACAAGCATAGGTCCTTCGGTCACGTCGCTGACGATCTGACCAGCCAGGCGGAACGGATGTAGCACGGGGAAGGTGCCGAGTGTGATCGACTGCGGCCGTGATCAGTGACGTGGCCTGGGGACGAGCACGTCGCTGTGGATCGCCGGGCTCATCGCGCTCGTCGCGGGCCTCCTGCTGGGCCGGTGGCGGGCAGCGCAGCGAAGCACTGAGCAGAACGGGACAGATCTTGAGGTCCGATGAGGCTCCGAGCGTTCCCGGCTCATGTGTACTTCCCTACGTGCGGATCGTTGGGGTACCGGCGCCGCACCTCGGCGGCGAGTTCACGGGGGATGCCCGCGTAAGCAGGGACGACGTCCGCGACCACGCTTGGCGGCCCCCGCCGCCAGCCTGTGGGCTTAGCAGCGACCGCCCAGCTCGCCGCGGCCGTCGGTGACCTGGCCGTCGGGATGGCGCACATCCGCACACTTGCTACGCGATCCTGGACGGCACGGCGTGAGCGTGCGCTACGCCGCAAACCAGCGATCATGTTGTTGCACGTGAACGGTAGGTTTCCGACGGACCGGGGTGGGCTGGGGTGAGACGCTGGCGGGGACCGTTCGTAAGGGAGTCACCGTGACGCTGCTCGGGAAAGGCGGGAACACCGCCGTTCAGGCCACGACCGTTCGCGTTGTCGTCGGGTGGCAGCCGGGGGCGGGGGTGCCCGACGTGGACTGCACGGCGTTGCTGGTCGATGCCGGGGGCAGGGTGCGGGGCGACAACGACATGGTGTTCTACAACCAGCCGAAGCACCCGAGCGGCTCCGTCGTCCATGAGGGCAAGCAGCAGGCGGGCGGTTGGGCGTACGACGCGGTGACGGTCAACCTGAGCGCCGTCGAGCCGGGGGTCGACCGGGTCGTGGTGGCCGCGTCCGCGGACGGTGGCTCGTTCGGCCGGGTGCCGGGGCTGCACGCCACGGTCTACGACACCGCGGGCGGGGGTGAGCTGGTCCGGTTCACCGACATGCGCGCCGCGTCGGAGACCGCGTTCGTCGTCGGTGAGCTGTACCGGCGGCAGGGCGCCTGGAAGTTCCGCGCGGTCGGGCAGGGGTGGGACACCGGGCTGGCCGGGCTGGCGACGGCATTCGGCATCTCCGTCGAGGACACTCCAGCGGCAGCCGCCCCACACGCAGCCGCCCCACACGCAGCAGCCCCGCCGGCAGCCCCGCCGGCGGCCCCGCCGGCAGCCCCGTACGCAGGACCGCCGGTACCGCCACCGCCAGCGGCCCCGCCCGCAACAGCCCCGCAAGGAGCAGCCCCGCCGGCGGTACGGTTCACCAAGGGCGAGGACCGGCTTCCCGCCGCCGATCGGCACCGGCTCAACCTGCGCAAACAGCAGGTCCTCGTCTCGCTCGCCAAGCGCGGCGCCGCCGGCATCCAGGCCAGGGTCCTGGTGGTGCTCGACGCGTCAGGGTCGATGGGCGGCCTGTACAAGCGCGGCGTGGTCCTGCAGGCGGTGGAGCGGATGGCCGCCGTCGCGGCCCAGCTCGACGACGACGGCACGATGCAGGTGTGGGCGTTCGCGGACCGGGCCAAGCAACTGCCGGACCTGGTCATTGCCGACCTGCCGCGGTGGCTCCCGACGCACGTGAAGGCCCGCCCCGCACGGGTGGGGGTCGGCAACAACGAGCCGGTCGTCATCGGCCAGATCCGCCGCTGGATCGCCGCGAACCCGGCGCCGGACCCGACGCTCGTGCTGTTCTTCTCCGACGGTGGCGTACACCGCAACGACGAGATCGAACGGCAGCTGCGGGCCGCCGCGCAGGAGCCGATCTTCTGGCAGTTCATCGGGCTCGGGCGCAGCAACTACGGCATCCTGGAGCGCTTCGACCGGATGGAGGGGCGGGTCGTGGACAACGTCGGCTTCTTCGCCGTCGACGACATCTCGACGGTCAGCGACGCCGAGCTCTACGACCGGCTGCTGCAGGAGTTTCCGGCGTGGATCCCGGAGGTGCGCCGGCTGGGCATCCTGCGTCAGTAGCCGAGGTCAGGCCTCCCGGACCTGGCGCTGCAGGCGGTTCAGGATCGCGGTCCCGCCCCGCACGCGCAGCGGGCTGATCGCCGCCGCCAGGCCCATGCGCTGGTACAGGTCGGACGGCACGGCGAGGACCTCGGCGGTGGTCGCGCCGTCGAGCCCCTCACTGAGAATGCCCGCGAAGGCGCGCGTCGTCGGCGCCTCCGGCGGACAGTCGAAATACAGCTCCACGTGGTCCTGCGGGGTGACGACGGCCTTGAGGAAGAACGGCGTCTGGCACTCGGGCACCTGCTCCATGCCCGCGTGACCGTCGAACGACGCCGGCAGCGGCTTCACCGCATCGGCGTACTCAAGCATCATCTCCAGCACCACGTCGCGCGGCGCGGAGGCGAACTCCTCGACGATGACGGCGAGCTTGTCAGGCATTCCCACAACTCAAATCTAGCGGGCCACGAATCTAATTGTTCGGCGCTGCCTTGCTGATGCCGCCGAGGACCGAGTCGGGGTCGATCTCCTCGGCCAGGTCGCCGATGGACACGATGCCGACCAACCCCTGCGCGTCGTCGCAGACCAGGACCCGGCGCACGGCCTGGTCCCGCATCAGCAGCGCCGCGGTGTGGATGGAGTCCTCGGGCCGGACGGTGACGAGGTCGCGCGTGACGATCTCGCCCAGGGTCGTGGCGGCGGGGTCACAGCGCTCGGCGACCGCGCGCACGACGATGTCCCGGTCGGTGACGACGCCGGTGAGGCCGGGACCGTCGGCCACGACGACATCGCCGATGTCCTGCTCGCGCATGGTACGGGCGGCCTCGGCGAGCGTGGTCTCGCTGGGGAGATATACCACGTTGGTGGTCATCACGTCACGAACGGTCTGCATCGTCATGGTCGTCCTCCCTGCGGCTCGATACCGCTTTGTTACCCCCGGGCCGAAGGACTGAACCCCGGTGTGGCGTGCGGCAAAGTCGCTTCCAACGCTCCAGGCGCCCTGAAAGGATGCGAAGCAGGCAGCAGCAGACCACGGGGAGGTTGTGCGGTGGCGGGGTGGACGAGCTATGTGGCGGTCGGTGACAGCTTCACCGAGGGCATGGACGATCCAAGACCTGACGGCAAGGGCTACCGCGGCTGGGCCGACCTGGTCGCCGGGTGCCTCGCGGCGGACCAGCCGGAATTCCGTTACGCCAACCTCGCCGTGCGCGGGCGGCTGTTCGACAACATCGTCGCCGAGCAGGTGCCGCTCGCCACGGCCATGAAGCCCGACCTGATCAGCTTCGCCGGCGGCGGGAACGATGCGCTGCGGCGCGGGTTTGACCCCGAGCCGCTGGTCGCACGGTTCGACAAGACGATCGAGCGGCTCCGGGCGACCGGCGCGGACGTGATCCTGTTCCGCTGGGCCGACCTGACCGGGCGGATGCCGGGTGGCAAGATCCTGCGCCCGCGGGTGGACGCGCTCAATGTCGCGATCGACAGCATCGGGGCGAAGCGCGGCGCGCATGTGGTGAATTTGTGGGATGACATCGAGTTCGCCAACCCGCGGCTGTGGGGGATCGACCGGCTGCACCTGTCGCCGGCCGGGCACCGCCGCGTCGCCGGGCACGTGCTGACCGCACTCGGCGTGACCTGCGACCCGTTGTGGCTGGCCGCGCCGCCGCCGCCGGAGGACCTGTCGTGGATGTCGCGGAAGGCGGCCGACGCCCGCTGGGCGACCCAGCACCTGGCGCCGTGGGTGAAGCGGCGGCTGACCGGAAAGTCGTCCGGAGACATGGTGACCGCCAAGCGGCCGGAGCTTGCGCCGCTAGATTGAAATCATGGCTGCGACAAAGCTCGTCACCACGCAATGGCTGGCTGAGCGACTGGAAACCGGAGACACGGACAACCTCGTCGTCGTCGAGTCCGACGAGGACGTGCTGCTGTACGGCACCGGCCACATCCCCGGTGCGGTGAAGGTCGACTGGCACACGGAGCTCAACGACCAGGTCACCCGCGACTACCTCGCCGCGGCGGAGTTCGCCGCCCTGTGCGAGGCCAAGGGCATCAAACCCGACGACACGATCGTGTTCTACGGCGACAACTTCAACTGGTGGGCGACCTACGCGCTGTGGGTGTTCTCCCTGTTCGGCCACCGCGACCTGCGCATCCTCGACGGCGGCCGGGCGAAGTGGATCGCCGAGGGCCGGCCCGTCACCAAGGACGTGCCGGACCGGCCGAAGACCACCTACCCGGTGCCGACCAGGGACGACACCGAGATCCGGGCGTTCCGCGAGGACGTGCTGGCGCACATCGCCGCGGAGCGGCCGCTGGTGGACGTACGCTCGCCCGGCGAATACAGCGGCGAGCTGCTGCACATGCCCGACTACCCGCAGGAGGGCGCGCTGCGCGGCGGGCACATTCCGGGCGCCGTCAGCAAGCCGTGGAAGCAGGCCACGCAGGAGGACGGCACGTTCAAGCCGGTCGAGGAGCTGCGCAGGATCTACGCCGACGAGCTGGGGCTGGCGCCGGACGACGACATCATCGCCTACTGCCGCATCGGCGAGCGGTCCTCGCACACCTGGTTCGTGCTGACCCACCTGCTCGGATACCAGCGCGTCCGCAACTACGACGGTTCGTGGACCGAGTGGGGCAACCTCGTGCGGGTGCCGGTCGTTAAAGGCACCAGCCCGAAGTAGCGACAAACGGACGGCGGCTCACTGCAGGGGGCCGCCGTCCACCATGCCGGTGCGACACGTCACTCGTTCTCGGGCGGCAGGCTGACCAGGTAGTCGACCACCTCGGAGAAGCGGGCGCTCGCCATCGCGACGCACAGGTCCGCGGCGCCGTAGTACAGCCGCAGCTCGTCGCGTGCCTCGTCGTGGACGAGGCCGGTGGGAAAGACGACGTTGGGCACGTCGCCGACCCGCTCGTACTCGGCGTCGGGCCCCAGCACCCAGCTCGGCGTCCGCCGGATGATCTTCGTGGGATCGTCCAGGTCGAGCATGATCAGGCCGACGCGGTACAGCGACGTCGCGACCATCTGCTTGACGCCGTGGTACACGCAGAGCCAGCCGTGCGGCGTCTCGATCGGCGGCGGGCCCATGCCGATCCGGGTCGCGTCCCACCAGGGCCCGGAGCGGGCCTGCATGACCGGCTCGGGCGTCGTCCACGCCTGTAGGTCGACCGACTTCGACAGCCACACGTCGGCGCGCGCGGAGAGCACCGACACCGGCCGGTGGAAGAGCACGTATTGCCCGTCGATCTTGCGGGGCAGCAGCGAGGCGTTCTTGTCCTCGGGCGGCATGACGATCCCGAGCGGCTCCACCGACTCGAAGTCCTCGGTGCGGGCGAGCGCCACGCAGGGACCGCCCGGCCCGTACGCGGTGTACGCGATCACGTAGCCGCCCAGCGCGTCCACGTACGTGATCCGCGGATCCTCGACGCCCCAGCAGCTGTGCTGGTCGGTGGGGTCGTCGGCGATGAGCGGCTTGGCGTCCACGACCCAGTTGGTGCGGCCGTCCTTGCTGCGGGCTGCGGTCAGGTGGGAGATGCCGCGCCTGTCCTCGATCCTGCACAGCAGGACCGTGTCCCCGTTGTGCAGGCAGGCGCCCGGGTTGAACACACTGTTGATCGGATAGGGCCAGTCCCTGGCGGTCAGCAGGGGGTTCGTCGGTTCCCGGTGAAACAGCTCCGCGTCAAAGTGCATCGGGGCCCTCCGTGGTGCGCGAGCGGGGCGGCTGTGCGGTCGCGCTGAAGCCGGCCGAGGCCCGTCCGACGGCCCGGGTGCCCGTCTGTGCCTTGTTCGGTGTCGGCCGGGACGGACCGGTGACCGGCAGCGACGTCGGCACCGGCGTCGTGGCGACCACCGGATGGGGCAGAGCGGCCAAACCGGCCTTGAGCAGGCTGAGCAGCGCTTGGTAATAGGCTAGCGTGGATTCGGCGCCCTGGTTCCCATTCGGCTCGGTAGCGGACAGACCGTCATGGCAGGAGCCCGAGGCGTCGACGTAGAGCCGCGCGCCGGCCCGGTTCCGCCCCAGGAACCAGGAGTAGCCCCACCCGGCCAGCCGCGCCGAGGTCGGGTCCGCCGTGTAGTGCCAGGCGTCGACCATCGCCTCGGTGATCGCGGCCGCGTCCAGCGGCTGCTCGTCGCCGTCGTCGGCGAGCCAGACCGCCGCCGACTCGCCCCGCCGGTGCCAGCGGTTGCCGACGCAGCGCAGGGTGCCGTCCGCGAGGCCGACGTGCTGGGCGTACCAGTCGAGCGCCGCGATCGCGCGGGCCGCCGCGGCGTCGTCCTCCAGCAGCGCGGCGCCGAGCAGCATCGCCTGCGGCAGCCGGGCGTTGTCGTAGGTCAGCT
Source organism: Dactylosporangium sp. NPDC050688 (assembly GCF_040654515.1). Lineage (NCBI taxonomy): Bacteria > Bacillati > Actinomycetota > Actinomycetes > Micromonosporales > Micromonosporaceae > Dactylosporangium > Dactylosporangium sp. NPDC050688. The sequence continues at coordinate 97,477 of NZ_JBFAIC010000032.1, read as the reverse complement.
CCGGCTCGAACCAGCGCCACGACGGGTCCACCGCCGACGTCGTCAGCAGCGCCTCGTCCAGCGTGCGCAGCAGCGGCGCCGCCTGCTCGCTGCGGCCCGCGCGGGCCAGGCCGATCAGCGCGTACGCGGCGGCCCGCAGCCCGATTTCGGGCAGCTGATGGGTGCGCGGGCCCAGATCGTCGAGCAGCGCCGCCGCCGGCCGCCGGATGTCGTCGGGCACGGCCGGCGTGCCGACCAGCACGCCGAGGGCCCACACCGCCCGGCCCACGTGGTCGCCCTGGTGCGGCCAGTCCTGCCAGGTGCCGCCGTAGCTCAGCACGTTGTGCATCGCGCCGGACGGGTCGTACGCGGCGGTCAGGAACCGCACCGACTGGCGCAGCCAGCGCGTCGCCAGCGCGGTCTGCTTGCTGTCGATGCCGATCGCGAGCAGGTCCGCCGCGACGATCGCGAGCCGGGCGACGTCGTCGACGCAGTACCCCGACTCCAGCTCCGGGCTGGATCCGCGGGAGAACTGGATGATGCCGATCTCGTCGGTGAGGCGGTCCAGGTGCGCGAGGTTGAGCACCGGCGCGGCCGCGGTCGAGTGACCGGGGCGGGCCGTGGCCGCCTGCGTCTGGCGCACCACGTCGGCGACCAGCTCGGCCTCCCGGGCGGCGACCGCCGGCCAGGGCAGCCACGCCGCGCAGGCCTCGGCCACCGACTTCGCCGCCGCGAGCGCCCGCGTGTCGGTGAGCAGGTCGGTGATCTCGACCGCGAGCGCCGCGTCGTCACCGCAGGGCACCACCCGGCCGGCGCCGCCGGCGAGCATGTCCTCGGCGTAGCTGTACGACGTGGACACCGCCGGCAGGCCCGCGCCGAGCGCGAACGTCAGCGCGCCCGAACAGATCTGCTCCGGGGACCGGTACGGCGTCACGAACAGCGTGCTGGCGTGCAGGATCGCCGACAGCTCGTCCAGCTTGAGGAAGGCGTCGACGAAGTGCACGTTGTCGGTGAGCCCCAGCATCTGGACCCGCGCCTGCAGGCCCTCGCGGTAGACCTCGCCGTCGCGCCGCTTGATCTCCGGATGGGTCGCGCCCGCCACGATGTACTGCGTCTCGGGGTGCTCCTTCACCACCGCGGCCAGCGCGTCGATCGCGATGTCGATGCCCTTGCCCTCGCTGAGCAGGCCGAACGTGGTGAGGGTCGGCTTGTCGGCGACCGTAGCGAGCAGCTCGCGCAGCTCGGTGCGCAGTGTCGCCGGGTCCGGCGGCTGGCGCATCGCCTCGGGCGCGCCGTGCGGGACCACGATCAGCTGGTGACCGGCGGCCACGCCGGTGCGGATCGCGACCCGGCGGGCGGTTTCGGTGAAGACCGTGACCCTCGCCGCCCTGGCGCACAACGCGCGCAGCGTCGCGGCCTGACCGGGCGAGGGACGCGACAGCACGGTGTGCAGCGTCAGCAGGTAAGGAATGCCGCACGCGTTGAGCGCGCGGGTCAACTCGAGCAGGTGTGAGCCGTCGGTGCCGCCGAAGATCCCGTACTCGTGCTGGATCAGCACGACCTGCACGCCGGCCTCACGCAGTGCGCGGGCGGCGGCGGAGTAGTCCTCGATGCGGTCCTGGTTGATGGTGACGACGACCTCGTCACCGTAGCTGTGCCCGTCACGGTCGATGGCCACGACGACTGTTTCCAGATCGTCGGTGGCGACACCAAGTGCCTCGCGCAGATCCGCGGTGTACGTCGCGAGCCCGCAACGGCGAGGCAGATAGGTCGACACGATACCGAGGCGATAGGTCGCGGCAGGGTGTGACATGAGCACATTGTTACCCCGGGGCCCGCCAAAAAACCTTGATACGCCCGGATGAGGGTCTGGGGCGAATGTGCTGCTCAGTCCCCCTTTCGGGAAACCTTGCCGGGCATGATCGTTTGGGTGAAATATCGTTCAGTTGTCACGTAGAGTATTTAGCTCCACGTGGGCAAGGGTTCACGGTGCTCGATCCACAGCGGCGGCACCCCGATCGTGCCGCGCGCGGGGTCCTCGCCGATCCCGGTGTGCGCCGCGATGATCCCGCCCGCGATCGCGCACATCGAATCGGTGTCGCCCCCCGCCTGTACACACGCCTCCATCGCCCTTGGGTAATCGTCGAGATGCGTCGCGGCCACCCAGAGCGCGAACGGCACAGTGTCCTGCGCCAATGCGTGTGAACCGTTGCCGAGGTCCGCGGCGACGTCCCGGGGATCGGCCTTCTCCGACATCCGCACGGCCCGTCCGATGCCGTCGCGGACGTCGGACGGCGGCAGCTGGTTGAGCACCATGCGCAGCAGCGACTCGCGCGGGGTGTGCCGGGCGGTCAGCGACGACGCGAGCGCCACCGCCACGGCGCCCGAGATCCCCTCCGGGTGCCGGTGGGTGACCTCCGCCGACAGCGCCGCCTGCCGGACCGCGACGTCCGGGTCGTCGGCGAAGAACGCCCCGAGTGGCGCGACGCGCATCGCCGCGCCGTTGCCGGCCGAGCCCCGGCCGGAGAAGAGCGCGGCGGACGCGGTCTGCCACGGCACCCCGTCGCGGATGCTGGACAGCAGCGAGACCGAGCCGCGGCCGTAGCCCCGGTCGGCGCTCCACCGCTGCGCGAACGCGGCCGCCAGCCAGTGCTGGTCGACCCGGCCGTCCCGGCGGATCCCCTCCAGCAGGGTGCAGGCCATCTCGGTGTCGTCGGTCCAGCGCCACGGCGCCGGTGGCGGGGCGAACACCGCGCCGTCCTCGAACGGCGGGTGCATCTCGAAGGGTGCGCCGAGTGCGTCACCAACGGAGAGTCCGGTCAGGCTGTCGACTGCGGCGCGGAGATCCACCTGCCGAAAATAGTCGATGACCGCCGGGAACGATGCTCGCGGATCGTGGCTCGTGCTGGACATGAAGCGTCGTGAACTGCTTGGCCTGGGTGGCATCGTCCTTGTGGCGTCCTGCGGGTCGGACGGACGGTCGAGCCGGGTCGAGCCCGGTGAGCTGCTCGCCGTCGCCGTCGCCGACGGCCTGACCGTGGTGGAGTCCGGCACCGGCCGCCGGGTCGTGGCGCCGTCCGCCGCCCTCGCCACCGCCGACGGCCGCCGGCTCCTGAGTACCGTCGCGGAGTCGGGCGCGTCGCGGGTCGTCACCCGCAACGCGGCCACCGGCGACGTCGTCGCCCAGACCACCGTGCGGGGCGCGGGGCGGCTGGCGGCCGTCGCGCCGGACGCGGGGCTCGTCGCGCTCGTCGACGGCGATCCGGCGGGGCGGCGGGAGACCACGATCGTCGTCGCCGGCCCCGCGGGCGAGCGGCACCGGCTCACGCTGCCGGGGTTCGTCCAACCCGAAGCGTTCTCCTCCGCCGGTACGAGCCTGTTCGTGCTCGACATGCTGCCGCCGGAGCACCCAGACCACTACCGGGTGCGGGTCCTCGACCTGGCCGCGGGGCAGCTCAACGCCCTGAACCTGCCGGGTGAGAACGCCGGGGTGAAGGTGCTGGTGCCCGAGGGTGCCGAGGAGGAGATGCGGGGCGAGGGCCGGCAGGCCGTCTTCGACGCCAGGCGGGAGCGGCTCTTCACGCTGTACAGCCATCAGCCGGACCACCAGCACGTACGGGACCTGCTGCAGCCCGGGGCGCGCGACGGCAAGCCCGACGTGCACGCGTTCGTGCACACGCTCAGCGTGGCCGACGGGTGGGCGGTCTGCGTCGACCTGCCGCCGTCGTTCGGTACCGGGGCGGTGGCGGGCCTGACGATCGCGCAGCACGCCGACGAGGTCTGGGTCGCCGACGCCGGCAAGGGGGTGCTCGCGGTCATCAACGCCGACGCGTTGGTGGTCGTCCATGAGCAGGCGTTCCCGCCGGTGGCGGGCGGGGCCCGGCTGGCGGTGTCCGGGTCGGCCGCGTACCTGGCGGCGGGCCGGCAGGTGCACGTCTTCGACGTCGGGACCAAGGAGGTGCGGGGCACCTGGTCCCTGCCCGGCGAGGCGAAGGGCGTCGCGGTGTCGGGCACGCACCTGTACGTGGGGCAGCCCGACGGCGTGCACCGGCTGGATCCGTCGACCGGCGCGAGGACCGCGACCGTCAAGGTGCCCGGCCTCACCGCGGTCGAGCGCGTCATCGGGTGAGAACGGGACGGATAATGTCGGTGGGGCGCGGTAGCGTGCGCCCGTGGATCGGACGTTCCAGGTGGACCTGCGCGGGGTCGTGGACCTGCTCAGTCACCACCTCTATGCGAGCCCTCGCGTCTATGTGCGCGAGCTGCTTCAGAATGCCGTCGACGCGATCTCCGCGCGGCGCGCCGCCGCCGGCCCCGGGGATCCGCCGGTGCCCGCCAAAGTGCGCATCGACCCGCCGGACCTGACGGGTGACGGCACGCTGCGCGTGTCCGACACCGGCATTGGGCTCACCGAGGAGCAGGTCCACCAGTTCCTGGCCACGATCGGGCGCAGCTCCAAGCGCGACGACTTCGGCTTCGCCAGGCACGACTTCCTCGGCCAGTTCGGCATCGGCCTGCTCTCCTGCTTCCTGGTCGCCGACGAGATCCGCGTGCTGACCAGGGCAGAGGGCAGCCCGACGGTGCTGTGGCGCGGCTTTGCCGACGGTCGCTACAGCGTCGCGCCCGCGGGCGAGGACCGGCTGCAGGTCGGCACCACCGTGACCCTGGTGCCCCGGCGCGACGCCGACCAGTGGCTGCTGCGGCGCACCGTCGTCGAGCTCGCCACGCTCTATGGCTCGCTGCTGCCGGTGACCGTCGAGGTCGGCGACATCACGATCACCGGCGACGGCCTGCCCTGGCGCCCCGGCGGCGACGACCGGCGGCAGCGGCTGGTCGCGCACTGCCAGGAGGTCTTCGGGTTCACCCCGTTCGACGTCGTCGACCTGGCGGTGCCCGAGGCCGGGCTGACCGGGGTCGCGTTCGTGCTGCCTACGCCGGCCAATCCCGCGGCCCGTGCTGGCCACCGGGTCTACCTCAAGCGGATGCTGCTCGCCGAGGGCGCCGAGGGGGTGCTGCCCGAGTGGGCGTTCTTCGCCCGTTGCGTGTTCGACGCCGGCGAGTTGCGCCCGACCGCGAGCCGCGAAGCGCTCTACGAGGACCAGCTGCTCGAGTCGACCCGCGAGGCGCTCGGCGACCAGCTGCGCGGCTGGCTGGTCCGGCTCTCCACCCGCGACCCGCGGCGGCTGACGGAGTTCCTGGAGATCCACCACCTCGGGGTCAAGGCGCTCGCCGTCCACGACGACGAGATGCTGCGCCTGGTCGAGCGCTGGTGGCCGATGGAGACCAACACCGGCCGGATGACCCTCGCCGACTTCCGGGCCCAGCACGGCCTGGTGCGCTACACGGTGCAGGTCGACGAGTTCCGCCAGATCGGGGCGGTCGCCGCGGCGCAGGGCATGCCCGTGGTCAACGCCGGTTATGTCTATGACGCGCAGCTCATCGAGCGGCTGCCGCTGGTCGAGCCGGGCGCGCTCATCGAGCGGGTCGAGCCCAGCGACCTGACCACGCACTTCGACGCGCTCGAGCCGGGGCTGGAGCTGGCGAAACGGCCGTTCGTGGCGCGGGCACAGCGGGCCATGGACCGGCTCGGCTGCGAGGTGGTCCTGCGGGCGTTCGACCCGGCCGGCCTGCCGGCGATGTATCTGGTCAACCGCTCGGCCGCGTTCGCCGCGGAGCTGCGGGCGACCCGCGAGCGGGTCGACGAGGTGTGGGCCGACGTCCTCGACGCGCTCGCCCGCACCGACGACGAGGACCGGCCCCAGCTGGTGCTCAACCATCGAAACCCGCTGGTGCGGCGGGTCAGCGAGCTGGCCGACGAGGACCTGGTGCGGCTCGCCGTCGAGGGGTTGTATGGCCAGGCGCTGCTGCTCGGCCACCATCCGCTGCGGCCGGCCGACGCCGCGCTGCTCAACAGCTCATTCCTGGGTCTGCTCAACAAGGCGGTCACGCATGAAAAGTGAAGGCGAGCTGTGGGGGCTGCTGCGCGAGGCCGATCACATGCCCTACGGCAGCGGGCAGATCGCGCTGGTCGAGCAGATCGTGCAGCACGCCGACGCCGGCGGCTTCGACGAGCTGCGCTTCGCCGCCCGGATGCAGGCCACGACGGCATATGTGCACGGCGGGGAGACCGCGAAGTCGTTCGTGACGTTCTCCTGGTGCCGGGCGGAGTATGACGCCCACCCCGACCGCTTCGACCGCCACACCGAGAGCCTGCTGCTGTGGCAGTTCAAATACATGGTGTCGGGGCTGCTGAAGTTTCCCGAGGTGCCGCTCGGGCGCACCTATGACGTGCTCGACGACATGGAGCGCCGCTTCCGCGCCGGCGGGCACAGCCTGCAGGCCGTCTATTCCTACCGGCACGCCGTGGCCGCGCACGTGGGCGACCCGGCCGCCGGCGAGTGGTATGAGAAGTGGTGCGCGGCGCCCCGCGACGAGAACTCCGACTGCGTCGGCTGCGACCCCACGTCGAAGGTGTATCACCTGGTGTCGACCGGCGACGACGAGGCGGCGGTCGCACTCGCCCAGCCGGTGCTGGCCGGCCACCTCACCTGCGCCGAGCAGCCCCAGTCGATCCTGACGTCGCTGCTGGTGCCGTATCTGCGCACCGGCCGGCTCAGCGAGGCCGCCGACGCGCACCGCCGGGCCTACCGCAGCCTCCGCGGCAACCTCGCCGACCTGCAGCGCATCGGCGAGCACGTGGTGTTCTGCGCGCGGACCGGCAACGAGGCCCGCGGCCTGGAGATCGTCGAGCGGCACCTGAGCTGGCTCGACAAGGCGCCGCACCCGCAGGCCGACATGTGGTTCTCCGCCGCGGCGGCGCTGCTGCTCGGCCGGCTGGGCGACGACGTGCTGGTCGGCGACGAGCCGGCGCCGCGGCTCGGCGAGCGGCTCGCCGAGCGGGCGCGGGCCCTGGCGGCGCGGTTCGACGCGCGCAACGGCACGCCCAACATCGGCCGGCTCATCGAGGCGCGGCTGCAGGCGGAGCCGATCGTGGAGCACCTGCCGCTCAGCGCCGTCGCCCGCACGCTGCGGTCCGGCGCGACCGGCACGGTGGCCACGCCCGCCCCGGCGCCGCGGCCGCTGCCGACCGACGCGGCGCAGCTGCTCGACCGCGCCGAGGAGCTGTTCGACGAGTATCGCTTCACCGAGGCCCGGGCCGCGTGGCAGCGCTTCGACGAGCTGCACCCGGGGCCGCCGTTTCCGCTCGCGGTGCGGCGCGTCGAGGGCCGCGGCCGGATGGCGGGCGTCGACCAGGAGCCGGAGCGGGCCGAGGCCGCCTTCCGGGAGGCCGCCGCCGGGCACCGCGTGCTCGGCAACGAGCTGGCCGCGCTGGTCGCCGAGGCCCGCGCGGTCCTCGCCCCGGACGCCGAGGACCGGCAGGAGGAGGTCCTGGCCCAGCTCACCGGGGTCACCGAGCGGATCCTGGCGGTCGGCGACGCCGACGTGCGCGCCGAGGCACGGCTGCGCCTGGAGTATCCGCTGCTGGCGCTCGACCGGCTCGACGAGGCGCTGGCCGCGGTCGACGCCGCCCTCGCCGAGGAGCCGGCCCGGCCGGCGCTGCGCGCGGAGCTGGCCGGCCGCCGGGCCCGGTGCCTGCTGGTGCTGGAGCGGTTCGAGGAGGCCGCGGCCGCCGCGGCCGACTGTCGCGAGCAGTACGGCCGGCTCGGCGACCCGCCGCCGGTCGCCCTCGCGGCGCTGATCCACGGCCACGCGCTGGCCAACCTGGAGCGGTTCGACGACGCGGTGGCGGCGTTCGACGCCGCGCTCAGTGCCGCCGTCGAGCGCGACCCGCGGCTGTCGGCGCTGGTCGGCCGGGCCCGGGCCAGGCTCGCCGGCGGCCGGCCGGTCGAGGCGGTCGACGACCTGGTCGAGGCGATCGCCGACCACGTCGCGCACGGCGAGGACGCCCCCGCGGCGATCCTGCGCTTCGACCTGGCCAGCGCCTACGAGCAGGCCGGTCAGCCGCTCGACGCGGCGGAGGCGGCGGAGAGCGCGATCGACGTGCTGGACCGCATCGGCGCCCAGGACCACGCCGACCGCACCCGGTATCTGCTGTCGCGGGTCTACCGGGAGCTCGACGAGCCCGACCAGGCGCTGGCGCTGCTGGAGACGCTCGCGAGCAACCTCGACGGGTTCGACAACCTGCAGGCCCGGGGCCGGATGCTGCAGGAGGCGGCCCAGCTGCTCTACCGCGCCGACCGTGACGCGCAGGCGGCCGAGCGGTTCGCCGCGGCGGCCGCGGCGTTCGAGGCCGCCGGGGTGGTCCAGGCCGAGCTGTACAACCGCCGGATGCGGGCGCTCGCGCTGCGTTGGGCAGGTAGCGTGGAGGAGTCGCTCACGGCGCTGGCCGAAGCCGACGCCCTCGTCCGGTCGTTGACGTCGACGGTGGATGCGTCCGAGGCCTGGCTGGTGTGGCACCGGGCGATGCTCGACTGCGACGCGGCCCGGGTGCACCTCGGCGCCGGCCAGGGCAGCGAGGCCCTGGCGCGGGTCGCGGGTGCGGCTGGCGCGCTGCGCGACATCGGCGCGTTCGGCGAGGCCCTGGAGGCGGACCTGCTGCACGCTGAGCTGCTCATGCGCTCCGGTGAGCCGGCGCCGGCAGAGCCGCTGCTGCGCTCGGTGCTCGGTGCGGCGCCCACCGGCTCCCAGGCCGGGCAGAATGCGGCCTGGATGCTGGCCGAGGCCCTGGAGGCGCTGGACCGCCCGGCGGAGGCCGCGGAGATCCGCCGGCGCCATCTTGAACAGTGATGAACTTAACGACCGTTCAGCACATGTCTTGACACGAGGTTAGGCTTTGCCCATGACGCTGGAACAATCGGCCGTCCGCCCACCTGCACAGACCCGCGGCGCCGGCCCCGCCGGACAGCGCCGCCGCTCACGGCGCGAGGAGATCCTCGAGATCGCCGTGGGCCTGTTCGCGACCCGTGGCTACCACGGCGTGTCGATGGACGACATCGGTGCGGCGGCAGGCGTGACCGGCCCGGCGCTCTACCACCACTTCGCCGGCAAGGAGGCGATGCTGGCGGCCGCCCTCATCCCGGTCAGCGAGCAGCTGCTCGCCGGCGGGAAGGCCCGCACCGCCGAGGCGTCCGACGACCCGGCCGCGGCGCTGGCCACGCTGGTGGACTTCCACGTCGAGTTCGCCCTGGCCAACCCGGCGGTCATCGCCCTGCACCTGCACGAGCTCGACCGGCTGCCCGAGGAGCCGCGGCGGCAGATCCGCCGCCTCCAGCGCCTCTACGTCGAGGAGTGGGTCAACACGCTCACCGTGCTGCGCAGCGAGCTGGACGCGGGGGAGGCCCGGGTCCTCGCGCACGCCGCCTTCGGCCTCATGAACTCCACGCCGTTCTTCGGCGGCGAGGTCGACCGGGTCCGGCGCGCGGAGCTGCTGCGCGCGGCGACCCTCTCCGCGCTGCAGGGATGACCCCTTCCGGGTGACGTCCCGGCGTTATCCACAACCTGGTCACGTTCAAACTCACAGAGTTATCCACAGGAGACGCTCCGCATGTTGAGTGCTCTGCTCGTCGCCAATCGCGGGGAGATCGCCCGGCGGATCATCCGCACCGCGCGCAGGCTGGGGATCCGCACCATCGCGGTGTACTCGGAAGCCGACGCCGCGCTGCCCTTCGTCAGCGAGGCCGACGAGGCGGTGCTGATCGGCCCGGCCAACCCGGCCCAGTCGTACCGCAACACCGAGGCGATCCTGGCCGCGGCGAAGTCGACCGGCGCGGACGCGATCCACCCCGGCTACGGGTTCCTGTCGGAGAACGCGGCGTTCGCCGCCGCCGTCGTCGAGCAGGGTCTCATCTGGGTCGGCCCCGGCCCCGAGGCGATCGCCGCGATGGGCGACAAGATCAACGCGCGCAACCTGATGGCCGCCGCCGGCGTGCCGGTGGCGCCGGGCACGACCGACCCCGCCACCACGGCCGACGACGCCGTCGCCGCCGCGGCCGGGATCGGCTACCCGGTGATGGTGAAGGCCGCCGCCGGTGGCGGAGGCATGGGCATGGCCGTCGCCGCCGACGAGGCCGCCCTGCGCACGGAGTACGAGAAGGTCCGTGCCTTCGCCGAGCGGATGTTCGGCGACGGCTCGGTGCTCATCGAGCGCTACTTCCCCCGGGTCCGCCACATCGAGGTGCAGATCCTCGGCCTCGCCGACGGCCGGGTCGTCGCGCTCGGCGAGCGCGAGTGCTCGGTGCAGCGCCGCAACCAGAAGCTCGTCGAGGAGACGCCGTCGCCGGCCCTCGACCCGCAGCAGCGCGCCGACCTGCTCGCCGCCGCCGTGCGGGCCGGCCAGGCCGTCGACTACCGCAACGCCGGCACCGTCGAGTGCCTGTTCGACCCGACCTCCGGGCAGTTCTTCTTCCTGGAGATGAACACCCGGCTGCAGGTCGAGCACCCGGTCACCGAGGCCGTGTTCGGCATCGACCTGGTCGAGCAGCAGCTGCGGGTCGCCTCCGGCCTGGAGCCGAGCTTCGACCCCGACGCGCTGCGGGTCACCGGGCACGCCATCGAGGTGCGGGTCAATGCCGAGGACCCGAAGCGCTTCCTGCCCGGCCCCGGGGCGATCACGTCCTGGGTCGAGCCGACCGGCGAAGGGGTGCGCGTCGACGCGGGGTACGGGCCGGGCACCGTCGTCACGCCCAGCTACGACTCGCTGATGGCGAAGCTCGTCGTGCACGGCACCGACCGCGCCGAGGCGCTGGCCAGGCTGCGGGCCGCGGTCGCCGGGTTCGAGGTCGCCGGGCCGAAGGTCAACCTGCCGTTCTTCGCCGAACTGCTCGACAACGCCGAGTTCGTCTCGGGTGACTACGACACCGGCATCGTGGGCCGCATGCGCCAGGGAGGTGCGCGTTGAGCTTCATTTCCATCCGCGAGGTCGGACCCCGCGACGGCCTGCAGAACGAGGACCCGGTCCCCGCCGCGGCCAAGATCCGGCTGCTCGACGCACTGTCGGCGACCGGGGTCGGCCGGATCGAGGCGGTCTCGTTCGTCCACCCGAAGGCGATCCCGCAGATGGCCGACGCCGACGAGGTGTGGGCGGCCGCGCACAAGAACCCCGCGGTCCGCTACTCCGCGCTGGTGCCCAACTCACGCGGCGCCGAGCGGGCGCTCAAGGCCGGCTTCGGCGAGATCGAGGTCGTCGTCTCGGCGTCCGAGACGCACAACCAGCGCAACGTCAACCGGTCGACCGGCGAGTCGCTCGATGACATCGCCGCCCTGATCGCGCTGCTGCACGCCGCCGGCGCCATCGCCGAGGTGATCATCTCGACCAGCTTCGGGTGCCCGTTCGAGGGTGACATCGACCCCCGGCGCGTGGCCGGCATCGTGGACCGGGTGATCGCCGACGGCGCCGACCGGGTGGCGTTCGGCGACACGACCGGGATGGCGACGCCGCGCCGGGTGCAGGACGTGGTCGGGCTCGTGCGCGACCGCCACCCCGACGTACCGCTGCTGCTGCACTTCCACAACACCCGCGGCGCGGCGCTGGCCAACATCCTCACCGCGATGCGGCTGGGGATCACCGAGTTCGACGCGAGCGTCGGCGGGCTCGGCGGCTGCCCGTACGCGCCGGGCGCCACCGGCAACGTCGCCACCGAGGAGGTCGTGCACCTGCTGCACGACATGGGCTACGAGACCGGCATCGACCTCAAGGCGCTGATCGAGGCGGCCGCGACGGCCCAGGAGATCGTCGGGCGGGAGCTGCCGTCGGGCGTGCTCAAGGCCGGTCCGCGCATCCCTTTCTGACGCCCGCTGCCCCAGTTGTGTCCGATTCGCCGGGATAGTGGCGTGTCCCCGGCCGGGGCGGTTCGTTGCTCAGTACGGAAACAGTCACATGTAGGGCGACAAGCCCGACATTGAGCCCGTACTGAGAGGCGGACATGGCCCGGTCGAGGAGCGAGCGCAACCCGCGCACGGCCCGCCGTGCCCGGTCCGCTGCCCGTCTCGCCGTCAAGGGTCTGATCATCGCCGGCTTCGCCGGCGTGGCCTGGCTGCTGTCGGCGTCGGCGTCGGCGGCGCAAGCCTCCGAGTCGTCGGGCTCCGACGGTTTCGCGTCCGGGGCGTCCCTGCTCGGCCCGGTGACCAACCTGGTCACCGGGGGCGGCGGCGTAGGACTCGACCTGCTCGACCTCGGTGCCGGCGGCAACCGTCACGGCGCCTCCGGCGGTCACATCGGGCCCACCGGTGTGCCCTCCGGCACGGCGAAGCACGAGTCGAAGCCTGACCTGCTCACCGGGACGGTGCTGACCGTCCTGCGACCGGTGGCGGGCACCGTCCTGGCCACCACCGACAGGGTCACGGACAAGGCGGCCGACCAAGCCGCCACTCCGGCATCCGTCACGATGTCCCGCTTGACGACGGTGAACGCGTCGAGTGCCACGAACTCACGCACCAAGAGGCCGGCAAAAGCCGGCATCAAGAACGCCCGCAAGACGCAGACGCAGGAGCCGGCCGTCCAGGCCGAGCCGGTCGGCGTCGGGTCAACAGGCGACGTCGCGGCCGCGGCGACCGGCACCTCCGGTGCCGGCGTCGACTCGACGCGCGTCGTCGTGTCACGTGCCTCGGACCAGCTCGACCGGCTCGACGCCGGCGACGCCACGCACGTGAAGCCGGTCGCGGACCGGACTGATGCGCAGGGCACGCGCCACGTGCCGCTGCTGCCCCGCCCGGCGCCCGTCCCGGCGCCGGTGGCCGGCACCACCTCGGGAGCCCCGGGCACCGCCGCGGGTCTCAACCACGACGGTGGCGCCGCCGCCATGCTGCCCGCCGCACCGGCCGGCACGAAGGTGCTCACCTTCCGGCCGGACGCGGTCGACGACGCCGAGCTGCGGCTGCTCGCAGCCGAGAGGCCGACAGTCTCACCCGACTGAGGCCAGCCGGCCAGCCGACGCGACGCGAAGCGGGCCGAGCCGGAGCCAGCCAGGGTCCGTAGACCCGCATCGACCACATCGCGGCATCCCGCAACACCGAACACGCACCATCCGGGCGCACGTCGACAGGGCGGAGCCGGGCAGAGCCCTGCCCGCACGCAGGTTTCGCGGCTCCGATCCGCGCCCACGCAAGCAGCACTGAACAGAAACACCTACCGAAGGGTCTCACTTTCACCATGAAGACGTGGGTTCGTAAGTCGCTCAACGTGGGCGTGCTTTCCGCGGGCTTCCTGCTCATCTCGGGCGGGGCCGCGCACGCCGACTGGACGACTGGCTACAACGCCGGCCTGCTCAACGGCAATCAGTTCGACACGACCCTCCAGCTGCCGATCAACGTCTGCGGCAACTCGATCGCGGTGCTCGGCTTCGCCGACGCGTCCTGCGGCGGTGGCGCCACGGCGATCGACACCGAAAGCGCGACGACCGAGGACTGGACCACCGGGTACAACGCCGGTGTCGCCAACGGCAACCAGTTCGACACCACCCTCCAGGTGCCGGTCAACGTCAGCGGCAACGCGATCAGCGTCCTGGGCTTCTCCAACGCGTCGAGCCAGGGCGGCGCGGTCGCCGTCGACGGTGACGGCTGGGGCGGCGGCAACGGCCGGGGCAACGGGCACGGCCGCGGTCACGGCCACGGCGGTGGCAACGGTGGCGGCAACAGCAACGGTGGCTACGGCGCCGGCAGCAACAACGGCGGCTACACCGAGGGCACCGGGAACCGCACCGAGGACTGGACCTCGGGCTACAACGCCGGTCTGCTCAACGGCAACCAGTTCGACACCACGCTGCAGGTGCCGGTCAACCTGAGCGGCAACGCGATCAGCCTGCTCGGCTTCTCCAGCGCGCAGAGCGCCGGCGGCGCCTGGGCGGTCAAGGGTGAGAGCGCCTCCACCGAGAGCGCGACCACCGAGGACTGGACCACCGGCTACAACGCGGGCCTGCTCAACGGCAACCAGTTCGACACCACGCTGCAAGTGCCGGTCAACGTCTGCGGCAACTCGATCGCGGTGCTCGGCTTCTCCAGCGCCTCCTGTGGCGGCGGCGCGGTCGCCGTCGACGGTGACGGCGGCGGCAACGGCCAGGGCAACGGCAACGGCCACGGGCACGGCCACCACGGCAACGGCGGCGGCAACGGCGGCGGCAACGGCGGCTACGGCGACGACGACGCTGACAGCAACGGTGGCTACGGCGACGCCGACAATGACGGCGGCTACGGCAACGGCGGCAACGGCAACAGCAACGCGTACGGCAATGCCGCGGGCAACGCCAGCAACATGAGCTCGCACGGCGCCTCGGCGTCGCACGGCAAGGTCAAGACCAAGAAGGAGCACGGCCGCGGCAACGGCGCCGGCACCGGCACCGCCAACAACGGCGGCTACGGCAACGGCAACGGCAACAACAACGGCGGTTACGGCAACGGCCAGAACAACGGCGGTTACGGCAACGGGTCCGGCAACGGGTCCGGCAACGGGTCCGGGCACGGCAACGGCAACGGCGGCGGCTGGAGCAACGGCGGCGCCACGGCCGTCAAGAACTCCTGCAGCGACTGGACCACGGGCTACAACGCGGGCCTGCTGAACGGCAATCAGTTCGACACCACGCTGCAGGTGCCGATCAACATCAGCGGCAACGCGATCAGCCTGTTCGGCTTCTCGCAGGCGTCCAGCCAGGGCGGCGCGGTCGCGTACTCCTGCTGACAGCGGTACTGGGGTCCCTCTGATCCGCAGGGGGACCCAGGCCGACGCCGGGTACACACCGACCCGTGCCCGACGAGCCATTGGTACTTGACCTCCGCTTCGGCTAACCTGAACGATCGTTAGGCATAACGATCGTTCAGGTAGCTGTTGCGGAGGTCGCACCATGGTGGAGGGTCTTCGGAAGCGCGTCGAGGCCGGCGGTGCGGAGAAGTACCACAAGGCCAACGCCGCCCGGGGGAAGCTCTTTGCCCGGGAGCGGGTCGCGCTGCTCGTCGACGAGGGGACCTTCGTCGAGGACGGCATGTTCGCCAACGTCATGGCCGAAGGCCTCCCGGCGGATGGCGTCATCACCGGCACCGCGGCCGTCGACGGCCGGCCGGTCTGCCTGATGGCCAACGACTCGACGGTCAAGGCCGGCTCCTGGGGCGCCCGGACCGTCGAGAAGATCATCCGGATCATCGAGAAGGCCTACGACACCGGCGTCCCCATGGTGTATCTGGTGGACTCGGCCGGCGCCCGGATCACCGACCAGGTCGACCTCTTCCCGGGGCGGCGTGGCGCCGGGCGGATCTTCCACACCCAGGTCCGCGCCAGCGGCAGCATCCCGCAGGCGTGCGCCCTGTTCGGCCCGTCGGCCGCCGGCGGCGCCTACATCCCCGCCTTCTGCGACGTCGTCGCGATGGTCGAGGGCAACGCCTCGATGTACCTCGGCTCCGACCGCATGGTCGAGATGGTCACGGGTGAGAAGACCACCCTCGAGGCCATGGGCGGCGCCCGGGTGCACTGCGCGGAGTCCGGCGTCGGGCACTTCCTGTGCAAGACCGAGGCCGACGCGATCGAGACGGTCCGGCGGTACCTGTCGTACCTGCCGTCCAACTGGACGATGCCCGCACCGGTCGCCGCCGCGGCCGACGCCACGGGCCTGCCCGAGATCCCTGCCAGCGAGCGCCAGGCCTTCGACATGCGCCGGTTCGTCAAGGGGCTCGTCGACGAGGGCTCGTTCTTCGAGATCCAGGCGCTGTGGGCGCGCGAGCTCACCACCGGGTTCGCCCGCATCGACGGCAAGCCGGTCGGCGTCGTGGCCAACAACTCGATGTTCAAGGGCGGCGTGCTCTTCGTCGACTCCGCCGACAAGGCGACCCGCTTCGTGCAGCTCTGCGACGCGTTCAACGTGCCGCTGCTGTTCCTCGCCGACGTGCCCGGCTTCATGGTCGGCTCGGCGGTGGAGAAGCAGGGCATTATCCGGCACGGCGCCAAGATGATCACCGCGATCTCCGAGGCGACCGTGCCCAAGATCTGTGTCGTGGTCCGCAAGGCCTACGGCGCCGGCCTGTACGCGATGGCCGGCCCGGGTTTCGAGCCCGACGCCACCATTGCGCTGCCTACCGCCAAGATCGCCGTCATGGGCGCTGAGGCCGCGGTCAACGCGGTGTACGCGAACAAAATCGCCGCCCTGGCCGACGACGAGGCCCGCGCCGCGTTCGTCGCGGAGAAGCGCGCCGAGTACGAGCGCGACATCGACATCATGCGCCTGGCCAGCGAACTGGTCGTCGACACGGTCGTCGAGCCGGCCGCGCTGCGCGACGAGCTGACCCGCCGCTTCGCCGCCGCCACCGGTAAGAACCGTCAATTCTCGCGCCGTCGCCACGGCGTGACGCCCGTCTGAGAGGCACCTGTCATGGTCGACTTCACCCTCGGCGAGGATCTCGAGGCTCTCCGCCTCAGCGTCCGCGAGTTCGCCAACGACGTCGTCGCACCCGTCATCGGCGACTACTACGAGCGGCACGCGTTCCCGTACGACATTGTGCGCCAGATGGGCAAGATGGGCCTTTTCGGGCTGCCCTTCCCCGAGCATCACGGCGGCATGGGCGGCGACTACCTCGCCCTCTGCGTCGCCTTGGAGGAGCTGGCGCGCGTCGACTCCTCGGTCGCGGTCACCCTGGAGGCCGGCATCTCCCTGGGCGCCATGCCGATCTACCGCTTCGGCACCGACGAGCAGAAGGCCCGGTGGCTGCCGCGGCTCGTCTCCGGCGAGGCCCTGGCCGCCTTCGGTCTCACCGAGCCCGGCGCCGGCTCCGACGCCGGCGGCACCCAGACCCGGGCGGTGCTCGACAAGGCCACCGGCGAATGGGTGATCAACGGCTCGAAGGCCTTCATCACCAACTCCGGCACCGACATCACCGCCCTGGTCACCGTCACCGCCGTCACCGGCGTCAACCCCGACGGCTCCAAGGAGCTCTCGGCGATCATCGTGCCGAGCGGCACCCCGGGCTTCACCGTCCAGCCCGGCTACTCGAAGGTCGGCTGGTGCGCCTCCGACACGCACGAGCTGAGCTTCGACGACGTCCGCGTGCCGGCCGCCAACCTGCTCGGCGAGCGCGGCCGCGGCTATGCCCAGTTCCTGCAGATCCTCGACGAGGGCCGGGTCGCGTTCGCGGCGCTCGGCGTGGGCCTCGCCCAAGGCTGCGTCGACGAGTCGGTCGCCTATGCCAAGCAGCGCCGCGCGTTCGGCAAGTCGATCGGCGAGTACCAGGCGATCCAGTTCAAGCTCGCCGACATGGAGGCCCGGGCGCACACCGCCCGCCTGGCCTACTACGACGCCGCGTCGCGCCTGGTCAACGGCCGCGAGTTCAAGCGCCAGGCGGCCATCGCCAAGCTGCAGGCCAGCGACGCGGCGGTCACCAACGCCCGCGAGGCGACCCAGGTCCACGGCGGCTACGGCTTCATGAACGAGACCCCGGTCGCCCGCATGTGGCGGGACGCCAAGATCCTGGAGATCGGCGAGGGCACCTCAGAGGTCCAACGCATGATCATCTCCCGGTCGCTGGGTCTCTAGCGACACGGGGGATATCGTGCGGCGCGGGCGTCGTGCTTGCATACTCCGATGTTCGCGAAACTGGGCACGCTCATGGACCGCCACCGCTGGCCTGTCATCGGCCTGTGGCTGGCAGTGACCGTGGCGGGCGCGGTGTTCGGTGGCGGGTTGTTCGACCGGCTCACCACCACGAGCACCAGCCGCGCCGACAGTGAGTCGGCCGTCGCCCAGCAGCGCATCGACGAGCTCGCCCCCGAGGGCTCGATGGTGATCGCCGTCATCGAGGGCAAGGACGTCTACGACCCGGGGCTCAACGCCAGCGTCACCAAGGCGAGCCAGGAGATCAAGGCCATGGCCGGGGTCAAGGAGGTCAACGACCTCTACAACGGCCCCGGCGGTCAGATCGGCGCCGACAACATGAGCTCGACGGTGCGCGTCGAGCTCGACCCGAAGCTCGGCGAGGACGCCCGCGAGCAGCTCGAGGACAAGGTCAAGGCGCGCCTGAAGCTGATCGAGGCGCCGAAGGTCACGGTCGGCGGCACGAAGCTCGCCGAGCGGGCGTTCGGCGAGCAGTCGGTGCGCGACCTGGCGATCGGCGAGAGCATCGCGCTGGTGGCGCTGCTCATCGTGCTGGTGCTGATCTTCGGTGGGGTGATCGCCGCCGGACTGCCGCTCGCCGTGGCGCTGGTCGGGGTGTCCGGCTCGCTGCTGCTCCTGCTCGGGCTCAGCTTCGTGACCAAGGTGAGCGAGTACTCCCTCAACGTCGTGACCCTGCTCGGCATCGGGCTCGCCGTCGACTACTCGCTGCTGATCGTCGCCCGGTTCCGCGAGGAGCGGCTGCTGCGCGAGCCGACCGAGGCGCTTGTCGAGGCGGTCGCCCGGTCCGGCCGGGCGGTCGCGATCTCCGGCATCGCGGTCGCGGCGACCCTGGCGGGGCTGACGGTGTTCGCCGAGCCGCTGCTCGCCGCCGTCGCGCTCGGCGGGGCCGCCGTCGTCGTGCTGGCGACCGTAGCCGCGTTGACGCTGGTACCGGCGCTGCTGTCGCTCGCCAAGGACAAGATTCCGGTGGCCGGCGAGGGGCGGTTCACCTTCAAGACGGATCTGCTGGCGAGGCTCGCGGCGAAGGCGCAGCAGTCGCCGGGGCCGGTCGCCCTCGGTGTGACCGTCGGGCTGCTGGTGCTGGCCGCGCCGCTGCTCGGGGCGAACTTCGCCAACTCCGACGCGCGGGCGCTGCCGCACAGCAACGAGGCGCGGCAGGCGTACGACGCGCTGCAGCAGAAGTTCAACAACAACCACCCCGAAGACGTCGTGGTGCTGGTGCAGGCGGGCCCCGAGCGCGCCGACGTCCGCATGTTCATGAACCAGATCAACAACCAGCTCAACGCGCAGGTCTTCCGCCAGGAGGTCCGGCCCGACGTGCCCAAGGGCTGGACGGTCCTCGACCTGACCCCGAAGGGCGAGGTCGGCGGGCAGGAGTCGCTCGACCTGGTGCGCAAGCTGCGGGCCATGCCGACTCCGTTCCCGAAGTGGGTCACCGGCCCGAGCGCCGAGGTGATCGACTACCAGGACTCCCTCGCGCGGCGGCTGCCGATCGCGGCGCTCATCGTGCTCGTCGTGACCGTCGTGGTGCTCTTCCTGCTCACCGGCTCCGTGGTCATCCCGCTCAAGGCCGTCCTGATGAACCTGCTGACCCTGATCGCCACCCTCGGCATCCTGGTCGTGGTGTTCCAGTGGGGCTGGGGGCAGCTGCCGCTCTTCTTCGACTCCTGGGACGGCATCGACCTGACCACCCCGGTGCTGCTGTTCGTGTTCATCTTCGGCCTCTCGATGGACTACGAGGTGTTCCTTCTGTCGCGCATCAAGGAGGAGTACGACCAGCGCCCCGACACCAACCGGGCGGTCCTGCGCGGCATCACGAAGTCCGGACCGGTCGTGACCGCGGCGGCGATCTGCATCGTCATCGTGTTCCTCGGCTTCACGGTCGGCGGGCTGGTCGCGGTCAAGGAGATCGGCGTCGGCATGACGGTCGCCGTGATCATCGACGTGACCGTGGTGCGTGGGCTGCTGCTGCCGGCGCTGATGACGATGCTGGACAACTGGAACTGGTGGGCGCCGAAGTTCCTCGCCCCGCTGGGCGCCACGCGCGCCGCGGCCCCGGCGGCGGCGCCGCGGAAGAAGGCCGCGTCGCCCAAGGCCCCGGCCGGCAAGACCGCGAAGGAGAAGCCCGCGTCGACCTCGCCCGCCGACGAGTTGACGGTCGAGGTGCCCGCACCACGATCGTCGGAGGAACTGACCGTCGAGGTGCCCGCGCTCAGCGGCAAGCCGAAGACGGACCCACCGCCCACGGAAATCTTATAGATAAGCGTCGTGGTTCCGACGCCCGGCTTCTTCGGGACGGCTCCGATAAGTACCCTTCCTCAACATGTCTCCAGTTGCGGATCATGATCCGCGGGGCGCCGGGGCAGGGTTCGCCGCCACGTTGCGGACCCGCCGCCTGGCGCGGGGACTGACCCAGGACGAGCTGGCCGGCCGGGCCGGGCTGGGGGTGCGTACCCTCCGCGAGCTGGAACGCGGCCGGGTCGCGCGACCGCAGCGGGGCACCCTCACGCTGCTCGCCGACGCGCTGGACCTGGTCGGCGTGGACCGGGAGGACTTCCTCGCCGGGACCGGCACCGTGACCCCCGCGACACTGCCGCTGCCCACCGCGCCGGCGCTGATCGGCCGCGGCGCCGACATCGCCGAGCTGCTCGACCTGCTGGAGCGCACCGACCTGGTCGTGCTCGTCGGCCTCGCCGGCGTCGGCAAGACCGGCCTCGCGCACGCCGTCGCGCACCGGGTCGCCAGCACCGCGGTCTCCGTGACGATCACCGACGTGTCGCAGCCCAACGACGTGTTCGCCGCGGTCGCCGCGGTGTTCGGGGTCGCCCGCGCCGAGGAGCTGCCCGACCGCCCGGCGCTGCTCGTGCTCGACGGGATCGACCGCTCCCATCGCAGCGCGGTCAAGGCGATCACCTGGCTGCGCGACCGGGCGCCACAGGTCAAGATCCTCGTCACCAGCCGGCGCCCGCTCGCCGGCGTGGTGCCCGGCGCCGTCGACTGGCGGGTCGAGCCGCTGGAGCTGCCCCACGCGTTGGGTCCGCCGGCAGAGGTACGCCGTGCGCCGGCCGTCGCCCTCTTCCTCGACCGGCTCCGGCAGGTCCGCCGGGAGCCGGTGCCGGACGCGGAGATCCCCGCCGTCGCCGAGCTGGTCCGGCGCCTCGACGGCCTGCCGCTCGCGATCGAGCTCGCCGCCGCCCGCGGGCGCGTGCTGGAGCTGCCCGAGCTGCTGTCCCGGTACGGCAACCGCGTCCTCGACCTCGCCGCCACCGACCCCGACGGGCAACGGCTCCGCGACGCCGTCGCGGCGAGCTACCACCTGCTGGACGAGCCCGAGCAGGCCGCTCTGCGCCGGCTCGGGATGTTCCGCAGCCGCTGGTCGCTCGAGCTGGCCGAGGCGCTGCTCGGGTTCGACGCCGAGGCGGTGCTCGACCGGCTCGTCGGGCTCGGCCTGGTCAGCGTCCGCGGCCCGGGCGACCTGCGCTTCCGCCTGCTGGACGTGGTCCGCGACTTCGCCGCCGAGCGCTGCGTCGAGCACGGCGAGCTGCGCGCCGTCCGGCTCCGGCACGCCCAGGTCATCACCAGGTTCGCGGCCCGGCTCGCGGCCGACCTCACCGGGCCGGCCAGCGGCGCCGCCGTGTCCCGGCTCGACTACCTCAACAGTGACATCCGTGCTGCGCTGCGCTACGCCTCAGTCCGCGACCCGGTGACGGCGCTGCGCCTCGCCGGTGCCATCCCGCGCTGGTGCCGGCTGCGCGGCCGCGACGTCGAGGCGCACCAGTTGCTGCGGCGGTTGCTCGACGACCCGCGTACTGCCGGCTGCGACCCGCTGGTCAGGGCGAACGCCCAGGTCGCGGCCGGGATGCTCGCCATGGCGCACGGGCGCGGCTTCGCGGAGCTGTGGCCCACCGAGGCCGCGCTCGAGATGCTCGTGGCCCACGGTGACATGTCCGGTGAGCTGGCCGCCCGCGGCGTGCTCGCCGGGATCTGGCAGGCGGTCGGCGGCCCTGACGAGTCACGCCGGCACAGCGAGGCGCTGCTCGGCCTGGCGATCCGTACCGGGCGGGTGCGAGAGATCGCCGTGTCACAAAACAACCTGGCGTGGCACGACATCCGGGCCGGCGACCTGGCCACGGCGGCCCGCCGGCTGGCCGGCGCCGGACGCCGCGCCGTCGAGGCCGGCGACGCCCGCGTCCACGCCCTCGCCCTCGCCAACCTCGCCGAGGTCGCCCGCCTGGACGGCCGCTTCGACGAGGCGATCGACCTGGCCCGCCGCGCCGCGGCCGCGTCGGCGGAGATCGGCGACCCGACGCACCGCGTCCGCGCGCTGGGCACGCTCGGCCAGGCGCTCGCCGAGTCGGGCCGGCTCCAGGACGCGGCCGACGTCCTGGTCGAGCTGGCCGAGCTGCCCGGCAGCGCCGGTACGTCGGCGATGATCGGCGGCTACCTGGCGCTGGCCCGGGGTGACCGGCCGGCGGCGGCGACCGCGTTCGAGGCGGCGGCCAACCAGCTCGCCGGCCGCGACGACATCCGGGACGTGCTGGAGGCGCTCACCGGGCTGGCCGCGAGCGCGGAGCCGGCGATCCGCGCGCGGGCCCTCGATGACCTGGACGGCATCTGTGCCAGGGGCCGGCTGACGCTCCTGCCGCGCGAGCGTGCGCTGCTGGAAGGCGCCTGATCGGCGGGTGACTGGCTGGGCGGTCCGTGTTGTTGAGGGCACGGACGAAGACCCCCCGGGCGCGTGTTGCCGCCCCACCTGCTTCGTCCGTGCCGGTCCCCGTGGTGCGGTGCCTCCCCGGGCCGGACAGTAACGAAGCCGTTCACCCGGAATGCGGCTTTGCACGCCATTCATTGCCATGCACCGGCGGAAGCTGCCGGTGATCCTGCCGGTAGCGTTCCCCTGTTTCCCGGTTCGGTCGCTCAGCGGGCGGGCGCCGCGGCGCCGGATGTGGCGCCGGGCCGGACCGCGTCCCGGATCGTGCGGAGGCTGGACAGCAGCGCCTCCAGCTCCTGTGGTGACAGCCGCCCGGTGAACCACTCCTCGATCAGCGCGAGGTGGTCCGGCAGGACCGCGTGCATCTTGGCCACGCCGGCCGGCGTCACCACGGTGAACGAGCCGCGCCGGTCCGTCGGGCAGGCGCGGCGGGTCGCCAGCCCGTCGCGCTCGAGGCGGTCGACGACCCGCGTGACGCCGCTCGTCGACAGGCCGGTCTGCGCCGCGAGGTCGGTCATCCGCAGCTCGCCGCCGGGCGAACGGGAGAGCCTGACCAGCACCTCGAAGTCGACGTTGCCGAGCCCGTGCTCGGCCAGCTGGACGGCGAGCCGCGCGTGCACGCCGGTGAATGCCTCGACGAACAGGCCCATGGCAGTGATTCGCGGATCGTCCAGCATCTCGTCGCTCACAGGTACATCCTAACAGAAGAGCTTGACAAACGAGAGTCTGCCTGGCGTATATTTGCTGCTGCAATCATCTTCGTTGCAGCACATGTGGAGGGCATCATGACCGCACCGGCCGCCAACACCCGCGAGTTCAACGGCGTCACCATCCCCACGCCGGGCAAGTTCGACCTCGACCCGACCCACACCCGCGTCGGCTTCATCGCCAAGCACCTCATGGTGAGCAAGGTGCGCGG
The DNA here is from genome assembly GCF_040654515.1 of Dactylosporangium sp. NPDC050688. NCBI lineage: Bacteria > Bacillati > Actinomycetota > Actinomycetes > Micromonosporales > Micromonosporaceae > Dactylosporangium > Dactylosporangium sp. NPDC050688. The sequence goes on along the minus strand of NZ_JBFAIC010000032.1, from coordinate 74,325 downwards.
CGGCTTCACCAAGGCCAGCGGCACCATCGTCATCGCCGAGGACCCGCTGCAGTCGCACGTCGAGGTCCAGATCGACGCTGCCAGCATCGACACCGGCGTGGCCGACCGTGACGGCCACCTGAAGGGCGCCGACTTCCTCGACGTGGAGCGCTGGCCGTCGGTGACCTTCAAGAGCGCCCGCGTGGTCGGCTTCGACGGCGGCGAGTTCAAGCTCGTCGGCGACCTGACGATCCGCGACGTCACCCGCGAGGTCGAGCTCGACGTCGAGTTCGAGGGCCACGCGAAGAGCCCGTGGGGTCAGGAGGTCATCGGCTTCAGCGCGACCACCGAGATCGACCGCGAGGAGTTCGGCATCACCTGGAACCAGGCGCTCGAGACCGGCGGCGTGCTCGTCGGCAAGAAGATCAAGATCGAGATCGGCGCCGAGGGTGTGCGCCAGGCCTGAGCCGGCCCCGGCGGGCGAGAGCCCGCTAGCCGGCCCGCCGCGCGACACGCCAGCGATGGCACGCGATATGCGCGCCATGCGGAAGATCGGAATCCGCGCCGATAGCGGCTTATGCCAGAGTTTGACCATCGTGCAGAGGGTGGGCGAAATCTCCCACCCTCTGCAAGGTTTTGCTCACCGTAGGCTGAGGTTGCGCCCGTTTTGTCCCTAGCGGTACATCCCGGCCCCTCTTAACGTGGAGGGTCCACGGGGTCGGCCGGGGATTTGGGGAAACGCAAATGGGGCAAGACGTCATCCGGGGGGCCTTCTCGCGTGAGGATCGGGCCCGATATCGGTACAAAGTCCGCCGATGTCTTGATGTCTTCGCCCTGATGCTCAACGACTTCCACTTCGACTCCGACCGTCCGATGACGGGGCTCGAGATCGAGCTCAACCTGATCGACCCCGACGCGCAGCCCGCCATGCGCAACGCCGAGGTGCTCGCCGACCTGGCGGATCCCTCGTTCCAGACCGAGCTCGGCCAGTTCAACCTCGAGATCAACGTCGCGCCGCGGGTGATCGAGGGCGACGGCCTCGACGTGTACGAGCGGGAGGTCCTCGCCAGCCTCGTCCACGCCGACGAGCGGGCCCGCAAGTCCGACGCCCAGCTGGTGCTCATCGGGATACTGCCGACGCTGCGCCAGGAGCACACGGTGCTGGCCAACCTGTCCGACAACCCGCGGTATCAGCTGCTCAACGAGCAGATCATCAACGCGCGCGGCGAGGACATCGCGCTGGACATCCGCGGCCAGGAGCGGCTGGAGGCCGAGTCCGACTCGATCGCCGCCGAGTCCGCGTGCACCAGCGTCCAGTTCCACCTGCAGGTCGCGCCCGAGGATTTCGCGATGTACTGGAACGCGTCCCAGGCGATCGCCGGCGTCCAGGTCGCGGTCGGCGCGAACTCGCCGTACCTCTTCGGCAAGCGGCTCTGGGCGGAGACCCGCATCGCCCTGTTCGAGCAGGCCACCGACACCCGGCCCGAGGAGCTCAAGGCGCAGGGGGTGCGGCCACGGGTGTGGTTCGGCGAGCGCTGGATCACCTCGATCTTCGACCTGTTCGAGGAGAACGTCCGCTACTTCCCGCCGCTGCTGCCCATCACCGACGACGAGGACCCGGTCGCGGTCCTGGAGGCCGGCGGCGTCCCGCACCTCGGTGAGCTGCGGCTGCACAACGGCACCATCTACCGGTGGAACCGGCCGGTCTACGACATCATGAACGGCCGGCCGCACCTGCGCGTCGAGAACCGGGTGCTGCCCGCCGGCCCGACCGTCGTGGACCAGGTCGCCAACGCCGCGTTCTACTTCGGGCTCGTCGGCGAGCTCGTCCAGCAGGATCGTCCGATGTGGACGCAGATGACCTTCTCCGCGGCCGAGGAGAATTTTCACACCGCCGCCCGCGAAGGACTCGATGCCCGTCTCTGGTGGCCGGAGCGCGGCGAGGTGCAAGTTGCGAATCTGGTACTGGACGAGCTGCTGCCCCTGGCGTCGGCCGGACTCGACCGCTTCGGCGTGCACCCAGGCACCCGGGACCGCCTGCTCGGCGTGATCGAGGGCCGGTGCCGCACCGGCCGCAACGGCGCCGCCTGGCAGACGGACACGGTCAACGACCTGCAGGCCAGGCACCATCTCGACCGCCGCTCGGCGCTGCGGGAGATGCTGCAGCGCTACAGCGCCGGCCTGCACGCCAACGAGCCCGTCCACACCTGGCCGGTCTGATCCCGGCGCGCGGCAGCTTTACCCGTGCGGCATCCGGTGATCGCCGTCCCGCCAGCCGGATCACCGGCCGTCCCGCCAGCCGGATCACCGGCCGTCCCGCCAGCCGGATCACCGGCCGTCCCGCCGGCCGGACCACCGCGATGATCGAAGTCGCGTCCCGGTCGTCTGGCTGACCGCAGCGCGACTTCGATCAACCGGGCAAGATCACAAGTGAGCCGGTCGCGGCCGCGACGGGGCCGGCCACTCGCCGCGACCTGCGGCGCGGCAGCCCGACGCCCCGGGCAGTGATACGCAGACGAGCGCCCGGGCACAGCGATCCACGCCCACCAGCCCTGGCACAACGCCAACGCCCGGGAACGTTCGTGGTCAGCGCACTTACTCGCCCGACCTGCCACGACCACGGCCGCGGCCCCTGCCGGGGGCGGGCTTGGCCGGCTCGGTCGGCGTCTCCGTCGCGGCGTCCGACGGCCACAGCGGCTCGACCGAGCCACGGGCGGGCGACGACGACCTCGCAGGCTGGGTGTCGGACTCCTCGCTGACGGTGTCCTCGGCGTACGCGCGGTTCGCCGACTCCGACGCGTAGGTCCGGCCGGAGGACTCGCCGCCGTAAGCGCGGGCCGGTGCGTATGCGTCGGACTCCAGGTCCTTCGCCGAGTCGAGGTCGGCGCTCTTGCCGGTGGCGCTCGCCTTGCCGCTGGACGTGGCCGCCTTGCCGGTGGCGGCCGGTGCCTTGCCCGTGGCGGCGGCCGCCTTGCCCGGGGTGACGGGCGGTTTGCTGCCCGCGCCGATGGTGACCGGCTCGGCGGAGCGGTCGGGCGCGGCGGCCCACGGGTCGTCGCCGTCGGGCTGCTCGCCCGTCTCGGCGCGGCGGCGGGCCTCGGCGGCGTCCGCGTCGGCCAGCGCCTGCGTCCAGTCGGCGATGTCGGAGGCGGCGCGCGCCTCCCGCTCCGCCACGGCGGCCTTGCGGGCGGCCCGGGCCTGCGCGCGGGAGCCTCGCGGGCCGATCGCCGACACGATGACCGAGCCGGCGAGACCGGCGAGCACCGCGTAGGGCGCAATGACGAACGCCGACAGCTGCTGGTCGCGCTCGCCCACCGCCGGGGCGGCCAGGAAGTACGCGAGGGCGACGAGCAGCGGACCGGCCGCGCCGGAGACCGCGACGCCGACCCGGTTGTCGCCGCGCCGGCCGGCGGGCCATGCCGCGAGCGCGCCGATGACCAGGGCGATGGCGAGCATGAGCAACGCGCCCGGCAGGTTGACCATGCCGCGGATCCAGGTCGCGTCGGTGAACTGCCAGGTGCCGAGCTGGGCGGCGGTGGCGAGGTTGCCGTCGGCGCGGACCACGTCGGCGACCGCGACGACCGCGAGGATCCACAGCCACGCCGACGAGGCGATGACGTTGGCGGCGATCGCCCGCGCGGCGAGCGCGCCGACCGCGATGAGCAGGCCGACGATGATGCCGGCGATGGCATAGCCGCCGGCGGTGAAGTAGGGCGCGACGTTGTCGGGCCGGGGCGTGCGCGACGGCACGGCGACCAGCGGCACGATGATCAGGGCGCCGACCGCGGCGGACAACGCGATCACGATCCGCCAGGCGGCGGTCAACGCGTGCGCCGCGGGCGTCGATGCGTCACCCGCCACCGGGGTGTCGGCCGGGCTGAGCCGGTCCGCGCACAGCGCGCCGATGATCGTCGAGGACGCCGCGAGCCACGCCACCCAGGCGAGACTGCTGACCCAGACGGTCGCGCTGTTACCGGTCGGCTGCCAGGAGATGATGCCCAGGCCGTAGCCGAGCCCGAGCTGCGCGGCACCCGCGCCCGCCGCGACACCGATCGCGGTGAATATTGAGGTTGCCCAGCTTCGTGCGGCCATGCCGCGCAGCGTACGCCCAGCCGTCCACCCGGGCGAGTCGATGTCGCAGGAACGTCACGCAGTGTCTGAGGCCGTCGCGGAGGGTGGACCTGAGGCGGGCAAACTGTGCACCAGCAGGCGACATGTCGGACAAGATGGTGAACTGGAAGCTATGCCTGACGAGCCGGACGCCACCGCTCCGTTCGATCGACCGCCGTCCTCGGGAAACGACCCCGACGCGACCGGGATCGGGCCGGCGGGCCGGCGGCCGGACGACCCCGACGCCACCCGGATCGGACCGGGGAATCCTCCGGTGGACCCGGATGCGACCAAAATCGGGCCGACCGGGCCCACCGATCCGGACGCGACCAGGATCGGCGGCGGCACTTCGCCCCTGCGCCCGGACGACAGCGGCGCGACGAGGATCGGCGGTCCGCTCGGCCACGACGAGCCGCCCCGGTGGTCGGCCCGGGCCAATGTCCCCCAACCGGGTGACCCGGCCCTGCGCCAGCCGGCGCCGGAGGAGTGGGTGGAGGAGGACCCGTACCAGGGAAGGTCGTGGTTCACGCCGGTGATCGTCGGCGTTGTGGCGCTGGTGCTGGTCGGCGCCCTCAGCTTCGGGCTCTACCTGATCTACCAGGCCACCGCCGACGGGGAAAACGCACCCTCGGACCAGCTGCCGGGCGTGGAGACGAGCAGCACCGCCGTACCGTCGCCGACACCCCCACCGACGAGTGCGCCACCCACGTCCGCCGAGCCCTCGGCGACGACGGCGGCACCCCCGGCGAGCGCCACGATCCCGCCGCTGCGCGGCAACACCCTGGCACAGGCGACGATCAAGCTGCAGCAGCTCGGGCTCGAGGTGAAGGTGGTCCGCCGCGCCGACGGCTCCGTCCAGCCCGGCGAGGTGCTCGAGTCCGACCCGGGTCCGGGCGAGATGGTCGACGCCGGCGAGACCGTCACGCTGTACGTCGCGACCGCGCCGACGGCGGCACCGTCCAAGAACTCGGTGTCACCGTCGGCGGACTGATCGCGGTGGCTGAGATCGACAGGTTGGTGAGGGGGTCCGCCGGTCAGGCGGAGACCGGGATGCGGGCGGCGGTGGCCCGGTGGGTGCTCTTGAGGAATCCTGGCTGCAGTCCCTGCAGCTGGACGAAGATCGACCGGCGCTCGACCGCGTCGCCCATGGCGTTGAGCTGGTAACCGTCCAGCCACGCCCATCCGTCGTACGTCTGCCAGTCGTGCACCCGGATCACCCGGAACAGCATCGGCTGGACAAACTGCACACTCGCGGCCTTGGTCACGCGCAGCACGTCACCGGTCTTCGGTAACACAGTTCAGACTCCCGTCATCCGCCGGCATGGGGAAGGTCGGTCACGGCCAGGCCGTAACCGCCGATCGGCTCGATCGTTTGTCGCTGCGTCCGCGGAGGTAGAACGGGTCGTCTCGATGGCTCGAAGATGAACAGACCGTAACCGCCGCCACACCGACAGATTGCCCGAGGACAGGAACCATTGCAACTTGCAAGACGAAAATTCCATCGCACGCATGAGTGAGCCGCCCTCAAGTGGCGAACCGCTCGGGTCGTGGCGAAAATGTCGGGCCGGAGCCGGGTTGCGCTGCTTCATGATGCTGCGCTGATCTATACGTATCCGAATTACGTGGCCCGGCGGAGGTGCGACGCGTGGCAAGTCGACGAGGCAGCCCGACGCTGCGACGCAGGCAGCTCGGGATGGAATTGCGCCGGCTCCGCGAGGCGGCGCACGTGACCATTGATCATGTCGCGGAGCGGCTGGAATGCTCCGGTTCCAAGATCTCCCGGATCGAAACGGGACAGACCGGTGTCACGCCGCGCGACGTGCGCGACATGCTGGACATCTACCAGGTCGAGCCGGAATACGCCGACCAGCTGCTGAAGATCGCCAGGGAGGCGCGCCAGAAGGGTTGGTGGCAGCTCTACGGCGACGTGCTCACCGGTGCCTACGTCGGCCTTGAGGCGGCCGCCGACCACATCCGCTCCTACGAGGCGCTCGTCGTGCCCGGTCTGCTCCAGACCGAGGAGTACGCGCAGGCCATGATCCATGCGGCCCGCCCCGACATCAGCGTCACGGAAGTGGAAAAACGCGTCCGTGTCCGTATGAGCCGCCAGTCGTTGGTCACTCAGGATGACCCGATCGATCTCTGGGTGGTGCTGGACGAGGCTGTGCTGCGCCGCCCGGTCGGCGGAAGAGCGGTCATGCGCCGCCAGCTTGAGCATCTGAGCCTGGCGGCCGGGTGGCCGAATGTGACCCTCCAGGTCCTGCCCTTCTCCGCCGGTGCACATGCCGGGATGGACGGGACATTCACGATGTTGCTGTACGACGAGTCTGCCGGGCAAAACTTCGTGTTCGCGTCGAATGCGGCCGGCGGTCTCTTTCTCGAGAAGGACGACGAGCTTCAGCGCTACGGATTCATCTTTGACTACTTGCGCGCCAATGCACTCCGTCCGGACGAGTCAGTATCAATGATTGTGAAACTGACAAAGGAGCTGTAGTGGAAATCGAGGCCAAGGGCTTCAGCGTGAACCTCGAGGGTGCGAACTGGCGCAAGAGCACCCGGAGCGGTCCGTACTCGGACAACTGCGTCGAGGTCGCATTCGTCGGCGGGGCTGTGGCGCTCCGTGACTCGAAGGACAAGGGCGGGGCGGTTCTGCTGTTCACCCCGGAGGAGTGGCTGGCATTCGTCGGCGGTACCAAGGACGGGGAATTCGATCTCGCGTAAGTGACACGCCAGGTCTGCAATCGACCGGCCCGGCCCGCGACGGTGGTACCGCCGTTGCGGACCGGGCCGGTCCTCGTTGTATTCGGTGAGCGCTCAGGCACTTTCCGACGACAGACCCCGCACACACCCGAGTCAGATGAGGCTTGTATCCGATGAACAATGGCCCCGACAACTTCGGCAACGGATCGTCGAAGACCGACGACCGTTTCTCCGGGCAGCTCGGAAGCTACCGCCCGGGCGGGCGCCGGGACGTCATCGGCGACGGGCCGATCGACGACCTGTCGCCGCGCAACGGCACACCGCTGGACCGCCCGTCCTCGCCGCTGGATCGTCCCTCCTCGCCGCTGGACCGCGCGTCCATGCCGCTGGACAGCTCGCCCATCGCCGCGTCCCTGACGCCGCCGAAGCTGCCCGAGTCGTCGCTGGTGGCGGACCTCAGCCCGCTGACCGAGCCGATGTTCGGCCGCTCCGGCGTACTGCAGGACTCCTGGCTGGACGGCCCGAGCGGCTCGATGGCGGACCACCCGCTGCTGCGCGGGCTGCTGCTGGAGCTGCCGCCCAAGGGCACGATGCCGCAGCAGGAGTGGCTGGACCGCTGGTTCGAGGCGGCCCGCTCAATCCTGGAGCTCATCTATTCGCAGGAGGCGCGCGGGCTGAAATAGTCCGCGAACGCGCACCAGCTCGCCTGTCGACAGGTCGAATCCCATGGCGTAGAAACGCAGGGAGACTCGGCCTGGGGAGGTCGGACGGGCTCCGGTGCGCGTATGCGCGGCCGGAGCCCGTCGCTATTTTGAACGCATGAGCTTCCCCAAGATCGAGCTGCACGTGCACCTCGAGGGGGCGATCCCGCCCGCGACCCTGCTGGAGATCGCCCGCCGAAACGACCTGCCGCTGCCGGTCGACACCGTCGAAGGCGTGCAGAGGCTCTACGAGTTCACCGACTTCAAGAAGTTCGTCGAGGTCTGGATCCTGACCACGAACTGCCTGCGCACCGCGGCCGACTTCCGGCAGATCGTGGCCGACTACGCCGGCGTGGCGGCGTCGCACGGCGCGGTGTACCTCGAGGCGATCTTCTCCCCCGGTGAACGGGCCCAGCGCGGCGTCGCCTGGGAAGACCTGTACGAGGGCTACACCGACGGCATCGTCGAGGCGCAGGAGCGGCACGGGCTGACCGTCCGGCTGACCCCGGACCTCTACCGCGGCATGCCGGCGGACCTGGCCGAGGAGGTCGCACGGTGGAGCGTCCGCTACGCCGACCGCGGCATCGTCGGCCTGGGCCTGGGCGGCAACGAGCAGGCCGGCCCCGCGCTGGCCTATGCCAAGGCGTTCGAGATCGCCCGCGACGGCGGACTGGCGGTCGTGCCGCATGCCGGCGAGTCGGCCGGCGCAGAGTCCGTCCGCGAGATCCTGACCTTCGCACCGCACCGGTTGCGCCACGGCATCCGTGCCGTCGAGGATGCCGGTGTACTGGCGGAGATCGTCGACCGCGGGCTGGTCCTGGACGTGTGCCCGACCTCGAACGTGCGGACCCGGTCGGTGCCGTCACTGGCCGAGCATCCGCTTCCCGCGCTGCTGGCGGCCGGTGTGCCGTGCACGGTCAACACCGACGACCCGGCCATGTTCAACACGGATCTGGCTCAAGAGCACCGGGTGGCTGCCGATCTCGGTCTTGGTGCGAGGGAGGCCTACCTGGCCGGCGTCGCGGGCGCCGCCTGCGACGACACCACTCGCGCAGAACTGGCAAGCAAGATCAGTGATATCGGCTGAATGTCCGATTAGTGGGGCTACGTTCAGCCGAGGTCGGTGTCGCAAAGTTGATGGTCGATCTTGAAATGTCCGCTTAGCTTTGGGCAGGTTCGCTGATGGTGCGCGGAGGCAAGGGTGAGTGACGTGTCAGATCTGATGTTCGCATTGATGAGTGGCGGCGGCCTCCTGGCCCTCAGCATCGGCGCATTCGGCGTGCTCGACGCCTACCACAAAAGGGGCATCGGCGAGAAGCGCGTCGACTGGCTGATCGCCCTGTACGCATTCGGCGTCGTCATGAACATCGTTGCGTACGTGATGCTCGACCGCTGGTACATCGCTGCGCCGCTGGCCCTCATGCTGGTGCCGGCCGAGCGCGCGCTGGACAAGCGGGGCACGTTCAAGCGCCGCGCCGTCAAGGTCGACGCGATCAGCGGTCGCTGACCTCATACGTCTGCAGCCGGCTCCCCGGAAGGGACCGGCTGCAACCATGCGTACGGGTCAGTGCGTCGCGCCAGGCCCGTCGAGGACCGGAGCGGGGCCGCTCAGACCGCGAACGTCGTCAGCGGTTCGGTCGCCGGCGGCGGCGGGGTCGCCCGCCACAGGCGCGTCTTCTGCGCGCCGAGCCGGGCCAGGTACGCCGGGTTGAGCAGGATGTAGCGGCGCCAGAGCCGCTTGGGCTCCAGGCCGAGCCGCCACAGCCATTCCAGGGCGTACTTCTGCATCCACGGGGGCGGGTTCTTCAACCCACCGGCGTGATAGTCGAACGCCGCGCCCACCGCCAGCATCGGCGCGTCCACGAGGTGGCGCATGCCGTACACGAAGATCTCCTGGCGGGGGCAGCCGAGGCCGACCATGACCACGCGCGCTCCGGAGTCGCGGATCCGCGCGGCGATCTCCTCGGGCTCGCCCGGCTGCGCCGCACGGAACTTCGACGGCTCCATGCCGGCGATCTTCAGCGCCGGGAACCGCTCGTGCAGCTTGCTCACCAGCAGCTCCAGCGTCTGCTGGGTCGAGCCGTACAGGTACACCGGCAGCCCCTGCTCGGCGCTGGCCCGCAGGACCCGCAGCGTGAGCTCCGGGCCGTAGACCCGGTCGGCGAGGCGGGCCCGGTGCAGCAGGTTGAGCGCCCAGCGCACCGGCTGGCCGTCGGGCGTGACCAGATCGAACGCGTTGAGCCGGGCGCCGTGCGCCCTGTCCTGCACGCCGGTCATGACGCCGTGCACGGCGAGCGCGGTCACCGCGAGCGGCCGGCCCTCCCGGGCGGCGCTCATGACCTTGTCGACGGCGCTGTCATAGTCGACGGCGCTGACCTGCACGCCGAGGACGTTCCGCTTGCCCTGGTCGATCACGGTCAGGCTTCCGGGGTCCACTTGTCGACGTTGGCCTCGTAGATCTCCTGACAGATCATCGGCACGTCGTAGACCTGCTTCCAGTCCGGGTAGTCCTGCTGGAAGCGTTCGTTGGACCCGATCCACCACTGGTGGTCGCCGACCCGGTTGGCTTCGTGGTACTCGGTGACCATCTCGTTGCCGGTGATCTGCTGGGCCAGCGAGAACACCTCCAGGTGCGAGGTGTTGGAGTGCCGGCCGCCGCCCAGGTTGTAGACCGCCGCGGAGCGGGGGTTGCGGTAGAAGGCCTCGAACGCGGCGACCACGTCGTGCGAGTGGATCGCGTCGCGCACCATCTTGCCCTTGTAGCCGAAGATCTTGTACGTCCGGCGCTCCATCGCGCACCGCATCACGTACCCGAGGAAGCCGTGCAGCTCGGTGGCCGAGTGCGCCGGCCCGGTCAGCGTCCCGCCCCGGAAGCAGGCGGTCTTCATGTCGAAGTAGCGACCGTACTCCTGGACCATGACGTCCGCGGCGACCTTGGAGGCCCCGAACACCGAGTGCAGGCACGCGTCGATCGACATGTCCTCCTTGATGCCGTTCTCGTACGGGTGACCCGCCTCGATCTCCCACCGGGTCTCCTGCTCGACCAGCGGCAGGCTGTTGGGCCGGTCGCCGTAGACCTTGTTGGTCGAGCAGTGGATGAACGGCGCCTCGATGCAGTGCTCCCGCACGTTCTGCAGCATGTTGAGCGTGCCGCCCGCGTTCACGTCGAAGTCGGTGAACGGGTCCCGCACCGCCCAGTCGTGGCTCGGCTGCGCCGCCGTGTGCACGACCAGCGCCACGTCCTTGCCGTACCGCTTGAAGATCGCTGCCAGCGCGTCCCGGTCGCGGATGTCCACGTCGTGGTGCGTGTAGGCATCCCCGAGGTCGCTCGCAAGCCCGACCACGTTCCACGCGGTCGATGCCTCAGCCCCGAAGAACTGCTTCCGCATGTCGTTGTCGATGCCCACGACATCCAGCCCCAACGAGGCAAAATGCCGAACGGCCTCAGACCCGATCAGCCCGGCCGAGCCGGTGACGATGACGACGCTCACGAGAAGAACTCCTTGCGGCTCCAGCAGGTCCGGCCGAGCATACCCTCAACCCACAGTCACCTTCCCGACCGCAGCCCGGCCCGCAGAGAGGGCGGCCGAGACTGATCGGGGCCCGGGGCGCAGCCCCGACAAAGGCGAGGCGAAGCCAAAGCCACCGGGCCGAGCGGGAAGGTCGGGGCCCGGGCGCAGCCCCGAAAGGGCGAGGCGAAGCCGAAGCCGCCAGGCCGAGCGGGAAGATCGGGGCACGGGGCACAGCCCCGCCAAGGGCGAGGCGAAGCCGAAGCCCGAGCAGGGGGTGTGGGTGGCCGCAGGCCCCCACTGGGGAGCGAGGCGAAGCCTTGCGCGGGTGATGCCGCCACATCAACGGCGAACGCTCCCCGCAGCGTGAGCAGGGAGCGTCCAATGTGGTGGGGAAGGGGGGAGTTGAACCCCCACGCCCTTTCGGGCACACGGACCTGAACCGTGCGCGTCTGCCATTCCGCCACTTCCCCTTGGTGATGAGCGAACTCATCGCCTGGCAGTGCCCAGCGTAGCGTGTCCAAACTCGGCGGAATGACCGGGTAGGTACTACGCTTCCCTGGGCGCCACGGAAGAGTAGCACGGGCTGACCGGTCAGGTTGCAACAGGGCGTGCGACGTCCGGATACCATCATGACCTCGGAACCCGAGGAGGAACCGGTGAGTGTGCTGCAGCGCTTCGAGAAGCGCCTAGAGGGCCTGGTCGAGGGGGCCTTCGCAAAGGTCTTCAAGGGGGTCGTCCACCCCGTGGAGATCCTCAACGCCATGCAACGAGAGGCGGAAGCCCACAAGGCGATCTTGGCTGGCGGGCGCACGCTCGTGCCGAATCGCTACGTGATCGACCTTTCGCCCTATGACCACAGTCGGCTGGCGCCGTATGCCGCCGCGCTCGCCCAGGAGCTCGCCCAGTCGCAGGCGGAGTTCATCGGCGAGCAGGGGTGGACCGTCTACGGCGACGTGATCGTCGAGATCGAGCGGGGTGACGGCCTCGACACCGGCATGTTCCGGGTGACCGCCGAGGTCTACACGGGCGGCGAGGTGGCCCCGCAGGCCGCGCCCGACCCGTACGGCGGATACAACCAGGGTGGTGGCTATGGGCCGGGTCCCGGTGGGCCCGGTGGGCCGGCTCGGAACGTACGACTGGTGTCCGGCGACGGGCGCAGCTACCCTCTGTCGATCGGCTCGACCGTGATCGGCCGGGGCGACCAGGCCAACATGCGCCTGCCAGATGTCGGCATCTCGCGTCGTCACGCGCGACTCGACTTTGACGGTGCGCAGGTGGTGCTCACCGATCTCGGCTCGACGAACGGCACGATGGTCAACGGTCAACGCGTCTCCGCGGTCGCGCTGAATCCCGGTGACATGATCCAGCTCGGCACGACCACGCTCACCTACCGCGTGGATGGCTGAAGTTCCTGCACCACGTGGTCGACGTTAGGCGGATCTGGATGAGTGCACCTGCTCGACCGGGCCTTCAGCAGGCCCCTGATAGGTCGTAGATGGAATTTGTCATTACGGTCGCCCGCTACGGGTTGCTCGTGCTGCTGTGGATCTTCGTGTTCACGGTCGTGGGAGTGATCCGGCGGGACCTGTTCGCGGGCTCCCGGTCGAGCCGGATCGTCGCCGCACCCCGGGGGGTTGGTGCGGCGACGGCTCCTGGCCGTCCTGCGAAGGTGAAGCGCGGCAAGACCGCCCACCAGTTGTTCGTCACCGCCGGTTCGCTGGCGGGCACCCGGATCACGCTCGGCGAAGCGCCGATCACGATCGGCCGGGCCGAAGATTCGACTCTGGTGATCACCGACGACTACGCCTCGGCGAAGCACGCCCGCCTCGTGCCCCGCGCCGGCCAGTGGTACCTCGAGGATCTCGGCTCCACCAACGGCACCTACCTCGACAAGACCAAGGTCGGCGCCCCTACCCCCGTCCCCCTCGGCGTGCCGATTCGCATCGGCCGCACTTCACTCGAGTTACGGCCATGACCCTCACCTTGCGCTATGCGGCCCGCAGCGACCGCGGTCTGATTCGGAGTGGCAACCAGGACTCCGTATATGCCGGACCGCGGCTGCTTGCCGTGGCCGACGGCATGGGCGGCATGGCCGCCGGTGACGTCGCCAGCAACATCGTCATCGCCACCATGGCGCCGCTCGACGAAGATGTACCCGGAAATGCCATGATCGACACGCTTCGCGGCGCCGTCGACCTGGCGAACCAGCAGATCCGGGACGCTGTCGAGGAAAACCCGGCCATGGAAGGCATGGGCACCACCCTCACCGCCATGCTGTTCTCCGGCAGCAAGATGGGCATGGTCCACATCGGCGACTCCCGCGCGTACATCGTGCGTGACGGGGAGTTCGCCCAGGTGACCAAGGACGACACCTACGTCCAGATGCTCGTCGACGAGGGCCGGATCAGCCTGGAGGAGGCCAACAGTCATCCCCAGCGTTCGCTGCTCACCCGGGCTCTCGACGGCCGCGACGCGGACCCCGAGTATTCGGTGCGCCAGGTCAAGACGGGCGACCGCTATCTGCTCTGCAGCGACGGGCTCTCCGGCGTGGTCAGCGCGGAGACGATCGAGTCGACCCTGCGGGAGTACGTCGATCCCAACCAGTGCGCCGGCCGGCTCATCGAGCTCGCGCTGCGCGGTGGCGGTCCCGACAACATCACCGTGATCGTCGCCGACGTCACCGACGAGGACATCGTCGAGGAGCGGCCGATCGTCGGCGGTGCGGCCGCCCAGGACCGCGGCATGGCCACCTCGGCCGACCAGTCGATGTCCTCGGCCCGGGGTGCCGCGCTCGCCGCGCCGCGCCCGCCGGTGCCGGAGCCCGACGAGGAGGCCCGGGCGCGCACCGCGACCAACGCTCGGGACGACGCCGCCCGGCCCAAGCGTCACCCCGTGCGCACCGTGCTCCTGCTCGTGGTGCTGCTCGGCGTGCTCGGCGGCGGTCTCTGGTACGGCTGGAGCGTCACCCAGTCCCGCTACTACGTGGGCGCCACGGACGACGGCACCGTCGCGATCTTCAAGGGTGTTCCCGGCAAGATTGCCTGGATCGAGCTGTCCGAGGTCTACGAGTCGAGCGAGCTCAAGCTCGACGACCTGACCCCGGCGGCGCAGAGCACCGTCCGGCAGGGCATCCAGGTGGACAGCCTGGACCAGGCCAAGGACAAGCTGGCGGCGCTGACCGACCCCGACAACCCGTCGCGGAAGCAGGCGTGCCCGACCGGTGACCCGTCGGCCGACCCGAGCGTGAGCGCGACCAGCGCGGCAGCGCCCGGCGTGACGCTCAACGGCTCCGCGGCACCGACGTCCGCGCCGGCGAGCACCGAGGCGCCGCCGACGATGGCGCCCGAGACCCCCGACCCGACCGCCAGCTGCTGATCTGAGATGACCCTGACCGCGAGGCCAAGAGGAATTCTGCTGTGACCGCAACAGCCATCCCTTCCCCGTCACCCACCGACCCGGGTGGCGGGGCTGGTGCGCCGCGGCCGCACACCCGACGCAACGTCGAGCTGGGGCTGCTGCTGTTCGTCGCCGCCATCCTGGTCGTCTACGCGGCGGTCGTCGAGGGGAACGCGATCGGCGAGGTCACGCCCGACTTCTGGGTCCAGATCGCGATCCTCGCGGTCATCTTCGCGGTCGCGCACCTCGCGATCCGCTTCCTGGCGCCGTACGCCGATCCGGTGATCCTGCCGACGGTCGCCCTGATCAACGGCATCGGCGTGGCGTTCCTCCGGCGGCTGGACCTGGCCCGCACCAAGGCACCGCTGCGCGCCGACCTGAGCGTCTTCGGCGGCGACGGCTTCCGCCAGCTCGGCTGGACCGCGGCCGCCATCATCGGCGCGATCATCCTGATGCTGATCGTGCGCGATCACCGGTCGCTGTCGCGGTACGCGTACACGCTGGGCCTTGCTGGCATCGTGCTGGTGCTGATCCCGGCAGTCCTGCCGGCGCGGTTCTCCTCGATCAACGGCGCCAAGCTGTGGATCAAGTTCCCCGGCTTCTCGATCCAGCCGGGCGAGTTCGCCAAGATCTGCCTGCTCGTCTTCTTCGCCTACTACCTGGTGCGCAAGCGCGAGGTGCTGTCGATGGCGAGCAAGCGGTTCCTCGGCATCGACTTCCCGCGCGGCCGCGACCTGGGCCCGGTCGTGTTGGTCTGGCTGCTGTCGCTGATGGTCCTCATCTTCGAGAAGGACCTCGGCACCTCGCTGATGTACTTCGGGATGTTCGTCGTCACGCTGTACATCGCCACCGTACGGGTCAGCTGGCTGATCATCGGTCTGGGCTTCTTCCTCGGCGGCGCGTTCCTCGCGTACTTCCTCGGCAAGACCGTCGGCGGGCCGTTCCTGAACTTCTCCGAGCGCGCGACCACCTGGCTCGACCCGTTCGCCGACGCGGACAACAAGGGCTACCAGCTGGTCCAGTCGCTGCTCGGGCTCGGCACCGGCGGCCTGACCGGGGCCGGGCCGGGCGCCGGTCAGCCGACCAAGGTGCCCGAGGTCCGCACCGACTTCATCTTCTCCGGCCTCGGCGAGGAGATCGGGCTCTTCGGCCTGACCGCCCTGCTGGTGACCTACCTGCTGCTGGTCGAGCGGGGCCTGCGGGCCGCGATCAACGTGCGGGACTCGTTCGGCAAGCTGTTCGCCGGTGGCCTCGCGTTCACGCTGGGGTTGCAGGTGTTCGTCATTGTGGGTGGCATCAGCCAGCTCATCCCGCTGACCGGGCAGACCACGCCGTTCCTTTCGGCGGGTGGCTCGTCGCTGGTGGCCAACTGGCTGCTGATCGGCCTGCTGCTGCGCATCTCCGACGCGTCGCGGCGCCCGGCCGGCGGTGCGCCGTCGATCGGGCTCGGCGGGGTGTCCACCGGTGGTGGGGGCGGCGCGCCGGTCCAGATCCAAGAGCTTCCCACGGAGGTCGTGCGATGAACGCCCCACTGCGCCGGGTCGGCGTCGTGGCGCTGGTGCTGTTCGCGATGCTGTTCGTGAATCTGAACTACCGCCAGGTGGTCAAGGCCGACGACTACCGGACGCACCCGCGTAACGGACGGGTCCAGGCCAGCGAGTACGAACGTGCCCGCGGCAAGATCATCAACGCGCAGGGCATCGCGATCGCCGACTCGCAGGAGACCGGCGACACGCTGAAGTTCCTCCGCACGTACCCGCTCAAGGACAAGTACGCGCACGTCGTCGGCTTCAAGCCGGTGAACCTCGGCGCGACCGCCCTCGAGAAGCTCAACAACGACTTCCTGGTCGGCACCTCCGACAAGCAGGCCGCCGACCGGATCGCCGGGCTGTTCACGGGCAAGGACCCGGCCGGCGGCAACGTGCTGCTGACGCTGTCGCAGGCGACGCAGGAGGCCGCGTACACCCAGCTGGGCAACAACAAGCTGAAGGTGAAGAGCGGCGCGGTCGTCGCCCTCAACCCGGAGACCGGCGCCGTGCTCGCCGAGGTGTCGCTGCCGAGCTACGACCCCAACCTGCTGAGTACCCACGACATCAACGCGGCCGGGGCCAACTACAAGAAACTCGACAGTGACCCGGCCAAGCCGATGCTCAACCGTGCGGTGCAGGAGATCTACCCGCCCGGTTCGACCTTCAAGATCATCACCGCGGCGGCGGCGATGTCCGTCGACTCGTCGCTGACGCCCGACGCGACCGTGCAGGGCGGCGAGTTCTACCAGCCGCCGCAGACCTCCTCGTTCCGCATCAAGAACGCCCACGAAGGCATCTGCCCCGAGCAGCTCACGCTCAAGCAGGCGCTCACCGTCTCGTGCAACACCGTCTTCGCCCGGATGGGCGTGGAGCGCATCGGCGCCGAGAGGCTCAAGGCGATGGCGCAGGCGTTCGGCTTCGAGACCGAGCCGCGCTTCATCGAGGACCAGGACAAGAACTACTGCAACGTCGCGGCGAGCCACACCGGCCCGATGACCGCAGGCGCCAACAACGTCGTCGACCCGCCGGCCGTTGCTCAGTCGAGCATCGGACAGCGGGAAGTGAAGATGTCTCCGCTGCAAGGCGCCATGATTGCGGCGACGGTGGCCAACGGCGGGCGCGAGATGCAGCCCTACATTGTCGACCGTCTGCAGAACGCCGACCTGTCCAACGCCGACCGCACCGACCCGAAGGAGCTGCGCCGCCCGATCAGTGGCGACGTGGCCGCCAACCTGCAGCAGATGATGTTCAGCGTCGTCACCTCCCGTGACGGCACGGGCCGCAGCGCTGCCGTCCCGGGTTTGCAGGTGGGTGGTAAGACCGGAACGGCGGAGGACGGTGACGATGCCGGGGACCACGGCTGGTTCATCGGCTTCGCAATGAAGGACGGTAAGCCGGTCGTTTCGGTCGCGGTCTTCCTCGAGAACGCTGGCAAGGGCGGCAGCGCGGAGGCGGCTCGCATTGCCGGCCTGGTCATGAAGGCATACGCGGACGAAAAGGGCATCAAATAATGAGGTGCGCGACATGTTGAGCGCCGGCACCACGTTGGGTGGGCGCTACCGCCTGGACGAGCGCATCGCCGGCGGTGGGATGGGTGACGTGTGGCGGGGCACCGACGAGGTGCTCGGGCGCACGGTCGCGATCAAGGTGCTGCTGCCCGCACTGCTGGAGGAGCCCGGCTTCGCCGAGCGCTTCCGCGGCGAGGCGCGCACGATGGCCACCATCAACCACCCCGGCGTGGTGGACATCTATGACTACGGCAGCGAGAACGGCACCGCATTCCTGATCATGGAGTACGTGGAGGGCGACGCGCTCTCCCGCACCCTGTCCCGGGTCGGCCGGCTCACCCCGGCGCGGGCGATGGCGCTGGTCGCCCAGGCCGCCGACGCGCTGCACGCCGCGCACGAGAAGGGCATCGTCCACCGCGACGTGAAGCCCGGCAACCTGCTGGTGCGGCCCAACGGCACGCTCGTCCTCACCGACTTCGGCATCGCCCGATCGGCTGCTGTGGCACAACTCACAGCCGCCGGATCGGTGCTCGGCACCGCGTCGTACATCTCGCCGGAGCAGGCCTCCGGCGCGCAGGCCACGCCGCTGTCCGACGTCTATGCCCTCGGCGTGGTCGCCTATCAGTGCCTGTCCGGCCAGCGGCCGTTCGAGGGCGACAACCCGCTGCAGATCGCGATGCGGCACGTGCGGGACATGCCGCCGCCGCTGCCCGCCGACATCCCGCCGCCGATCGCGCAGCTCGTCGAGCGCGCGATGGCCAAGGACCCGTCGGCGCGCTGGCCCAGCGCGGCCGCCCTCGCGCAGGCCGCGCGCCGGGTGTCCGGCGCCGCCGGCGGTGCAACCAGCGCGGGCCCCGGCATCCCGATGGCGGCGCCGCTCGGCCCGCCCGGGTCCCCGGTCGGCCCGCCCGGCTCGCCCGTGGCGTACACGCCCGTCTCCGGCCCGCCGGTCTCCGGTGGCCCGATGTCCGGCGCGTTCGGGGGCTCACCGGTCTCCGGTGGCGCGCCCGTGTCGCCGGGTGTCGGCGCCAGCGGCACGCGGATCATGCCCGGTGCGGCGGTCCCGCCGCCCGCGGGCGTCGGCGCGGCCTCGGCCGGGCACGCCGCCCGCGGTGCGGCAGGGGTACCGCCGCCGCCGAGCAACGAGACCGCCTTCTTCGCCGGCGAGACCGGCGGTTACCAGGCACCGGGCGGTTACCAGCCGCCCACGCCGAGCAACAACCGCTCGGGCGGCAACCGCAACATGATGGTCGCGCTCGGTGCGGCCGCCGCGGTGCTGCTGGTGCTCTGTGGCGTCGGCGGCATCTGGTACGCCACCAAGGGCGACAAGGAGAACCCTGGCGCGGGCCCGACGGTCGCGGCGACCTCGCAGGCCGCGGCGCCGTCGGCGAAGCCGACGGGCAAGCTGGTCAAGGTGCCCTGCGAGTGGGGCGGCGGGCCGAAGCTGCGCAGCCGGGTGGTTCAGGACCTGAAGAGGGCCAAGCTCAACGTCAAGCAGGTCCCGCGGGACGACAAGAAGCCGATCCCGGGTCAGGTCCTCGACGTGCAGCCGTGCGGTGACGTGCCCGAGGGCACCGAGGTGACGCTGTTCTTCCAGGAAAGCGCGCGTGGTGGCGGGCCGACGGCGGATCCGACCGAGGACGCCGAGACGGACGAGTCGCCGGCCCCCGGCACCTCGTCGCAGCCCGCCGGCAACGCCAAGCCGTCGTGCACGCCGCCGGCGGTCCCCGTCGGGAACCAGTGCGTGGGTTAGATCGGAATGGGTTCTCGTCGCAAGACGTGGCAAGGTAAGAGTCGATGACCGAAGGACGACACGACATGACCGCCCAGCCTCGCCTCCTCGGCGGCCGATACCAGGTCGGGGAGCTGCTTGGCTATGGCGGCATGGCCGAGGTCCATCGAGGCCGTGACCTGCGCCTGGGCCGCGACGTAGCGATCAAGACCCTGCGCACCGACCTGGCCCGCGACGCGACCTTCCAGCTGAGATTCCGCAGGGAGGCGCAGAACGCCGCCTCGCTCAACCACCCCGCGATCGTCGCCGTGTATGACACGGGCGAGGAGCGGGGCCCGGCGGGCGAGGAGCTTCCCTACATCGTCATGGAGTTCGTCAACGGCCGCACCCTCAAAGAGGTGCTCGCGGCCGAGGGACGGCTCATGCCCCGGCGGGCGTTGGAGATCACCGCCGACATCTGCGCGGCGCTGGAGTTCAGCCACCGGCACGGCATCATCCACCGGGACATCAAGCCCGGCAATGTGATGCTGACCCAGACCGGCCAGGTCAAGGTGATGGACTTCGGCATCGCGCGGGCGCTGGCCAGCGGCGCCACCACGATGACGCAGACCTCCGCGGTCATCGGCACCGCGCAGTACCTGTCGCCGGAGCAGGCCCGCGGCGAGCCCGTCGACGCCCGCAGCGACGTCTACGCGTCCGGCTGCGTGCTCTTCGAGCTGCTCTGCGGTCATCCGCCGTTCGTCGGGGACAACCCGGTGTCGGTGGCCTATCAGCACGTCCGGGAAGACCCGCGGCCGCCGAGCAGCAGCAACCGCGACGTGACCCCCGAGATCGACGCGGTCGTGCTGAAGGCCCTGGCCAAAAACCCGCTCAACCGCTACCAGAGCGCCGGCGAGATGCGGGCCGACGTGATGCGCGCGGCGGCCGGCCGGCCGGTCTCCGCGCCGCCGGTCATGACCGAGGACGAGATGGCCAGCGTGATGGCGGCGCAGACCGCCTACCGCCCGCCGCCGGCCTCGCGCCAGCCTGCCCGCGCCGCGCAGCGGCAGAAGCGCAAGAACTCCACCGGCATCGCCGTGGCGCTCACGGTGCTGAGCCTGCTCGCGGTCGCCGCCCTGTCGATCGGGCTCTACCTGGCCAACCAGGACCCGATGGTGTCGGTGCCCGACCTGGTCGGCAAGAACCAGAGCGAGGCGGCCGCGACGCTGCGCCAGCTGAAGCTGGAGGGCGACCCGCGCACCGGCTCCAGCGAGAACTGCAAGGCCGGCACCGTCATCTCGCAGAGCCCGCCGAAGGGCAACGAGGTCAAGCAGGGCACCCAGGTCGACTACGACATCTGCGGCGAGCCGACGCTGATCCCGATCCCGACGCTGGCCCGCCAGCAGCTGGAGGCGGCCCGCCAGCAGCTGACCAACCTCAACCTGAAGGTCGCCGTCGTGCAGAAGGACGGCGCGGCCCCCAAGGACGAGGTCCTCGAGTCCGACCCGCCGGCCGGCACGCCGGTGAAGCCGAACTCGACGGTCACGCTGTACGTGTCGAAGGCCAACCAGGCGATCATGCCCGACGTGACGAACAAGACCCTGGCCCAGGCGCAGGCGGCGCTGGAGGCGGCGGGCTTCACGTCCGAGCCGAAGACGACCGAGACCCAGGTGACCGACCCGGCGAAGGACGGCCTGGTCATCAGCGCGTCCCAGCCGGTCGGCAGGGCGCTCATGAAGACCGATGTCATCACCCTGCGGATCGGCGTCCTGGCGGGCGGCGGCCCGTCGAGCTCGCCGAAGCCCAGCTCGACCGCTTCGCCCAACAATTAGTCCGGATTCACCCCGGTTTTCCACCTGTCACGGTGCGTACCCTGTGGATAACACGCCAGTTATCCACAGGGTTTTGCACAGGCAAGGTGGTTCTGGGTGTGAGTCACACCACCTTCACGGCGGCGTGGGCTCGTGGGCGCAGCGGTTGCCAACCTGGTCGGGCGTGGCGTGGGCGCGCCCGAGTGGTGGCGTGATCGGCGCCTGATTCCGGCGCCGCCTGCGGGTGCGCGCGCTGGATGCTCGCGGGCACCATGCACGGCTTTCAGGGAGCGAGCCCCCTCGACCCACCATGCCTGCCCAGGTCGGCCAGGCCGACGCTCCGATGGGTTCAGGCGAACGCTGCCACGCGGCGGGATTCCACCTCGGCGACGAGCTCGGGTGCCCGGTCCAGCGCGCCGGGGAGGCCGCACACGGCCAGCCAGTTGGCGAGCATCAGGTGGCCGCCCTGGGTCAGCACCGACTCGGGGTGGAACTGCACGCCCTCGATCGGGAGCTCCCGGTGACGCATGGCCATGATGACGCCGGACTCGGTGCGGCCCGTCACCTCGATCTGCGGGGGCAGCGTCGACTCGACCACGGCGAGCGAGTGGTACCTGGTCGCGATGAAGGGGTCCGGCAGCCCGTGCAGCACGCCCTGGCCGTTGTGAGTGACCAGCGACGTCTTGCCGTGCAGCAGCTCGGGCGCGCGGGTCACCGTGGCCCCGAAGGCGGCGCCGAACGCCTGGTGGCCGAGGCACACCCCGAAGATGGGCAGTTTGCCCGCGTACCGCTCGATGACGGCCATGCAGATGCCGGCGCGTTCGGGAGTGCCCGGGCCGGGGGAGAGCAGGATGCCGGCGGGGTCAGCGGCGCCGACCTCGTCGACGGTGATCTCGTCGTTGCGGCGCACGTCGCACTCGACGCCGAGCTGGCCGAGGTACTGCACCAGGTTGAAGACGAACGAGTCGTAGTTGTCGATGACAAGGACGCGCAATCGGCTCACCTAGCTCGGTAGTACCTGCGGGGCGGACGGGGTCTTCGTGGGCGGCCTGGACGGCACCCCGGTCGACGGCGCCGTCGACGGGGCGGTGCTGGGCGGCTGCTCCAGCTGCCCGCCGGCGGGGTCGTTCGTCTCCACCTGCACGTCGTCGAAGGGCAGGATCGGCTCGACCGCCGGAAAGACCTTGTACCACAGCAGCGCCGCGAACGCACCGATCAGCAGCGCGGAGACCAGGGACTTGAGCTGCCACTGCTTGAAGGGGATGTGCCGCCAGATCCATCCGTACACGCGGCTATCCCTTCAGCTCGGCGGGGTCGCCCTGGGCGACCGGCTGCGTGCGGTCCAGCTCGGCGTGCACGACCAGGCGCTGGTAGTTGTTGAACTTCGGGTTGCACGTGGTCATGGTCAGCATCGCCTTGGTGGGCGCGACCCCGGGCTTGTTCGGCACCGGCGCGACGACCTGCACCGCCGTCGGCAGCACGATCTCGTGGCTGGTCACGCGGTACACGTACCAGGTGTCGGCGGTCTTGACGACCACGGGATCGTTGGCCTTGAGCTGGTCGAGGTCCCACCAGATGGCCGGCGTGCGGTGCCCGGCCATCGAGAAGTTGCCGACCTGGCCCGGCAGCGCCGTGTCCGGATAGTGCCCGGGCGCGTAGCGGATGTCGGCGGGCGTGACGCCCTGCACGACGGCCCACTTCTTCTTCAGCCGCGGGATGTGTACGGACGCGATCACCGCACCGTTGGCGGGCTTGGCGACGGGGCTGGGTGGCCCGGACGGCGCCACGGTCGGGTCGGCGGCCGGCTGGGCCCACTGCTGCTCCAGCTGCCGGTTGAGCTCGTCCTGGTGCGCATCGACGATCGCGGACTTGCCCCAGACCTCGTAGCCGGCGAAGAGCAGCACGATCAGGCCGAACGTGATGAGCAGCTCGCCGGTGCCCCGGCTGACCGCACGCACGACCGTGCCGAACGTGGTCCTCGTGTATTCGGAGTACACGCTGCGATAACCCTCCTGGGTGCGGACCGGCCGCAACGGCACGACCTTGACACCCTTTGGGCCGTCAGGGTCCTGGGTCGCTTCCGGTTCATCCTCAGGGGTGGTTTTCGGGGTGCTTTCCGGATTTGCGGGGATCTTCGGCAGCACGGTGGTGGTCTCGGCCTGCTCCGTGAACCGGGGGATGTAGGCCGTGGCGTCCGCAGCGTCCGTGGCGGCGGGGACAGCGTGTGCCGCGGGTGCCGCCATCGGGGCGGCAACAACCAGCGGCAACGGAACCACCGGCGGGACCGGAGCGGCCGGCCGGACCGGCATGGTCAGTGGGGCGGCCGGACCGGCATCCGCGGGCGGCTGGTCGTCGCGGATCCGGGGGATCATCCTGGTTTCGATGTCGTCCTGATCCAGCGCGCGGTGGCGGGGGCGGTGCTGATCGTTGCTCATGCGTCAGGACCCGGCTTTCGCCGATTGCAGCGCGGTGGAGCCGTCATAGGCCTTCGCCTGCACGTCTGCCTCCATCCGGACCTGATAGCCCAGACCGAAATTGTCCGCGGCGTCCTTGAACAGGGCAACTCCCTCCGACGCGTCGAGCGAGCGCTGGAGGCGCGCCTGGTCGCCGATCGCGGCGATCTCGAACGGGGGTGAATACACCTGACCGTCGAGCAGCAGCGTGTTGCCAACGCAGCGTACCGCGCTGGTGGAGATGACCCGGACACCCATGAGCGTCATTGCCTCGGCGCCGCCGGCCCACAGGGCGTTGACTACGGCCTGCACATCCTGCTGGTGCACGACCAGGTCGTCGGGGCGGGCGCCGGCGGGGCGGCTGCCGTCGGGGCGCCTGGGCGCGTCGTCGAGCACCACGACCATGCCGGGGCCGTGCACGGCGGTCAGGCCGGCCGCGGCCAGCTGGCGCTCGCCGCGGCGGCGCTGCTCGTCGACCGCGGTGTCCGCGCCCGTCTGCCCCTGCTGCTGCGCCTCGATCTCGATGCGCAGCCGGCCGGCCCTCTCACGGGACGTGGCAATTTCCTGTTTTCTTTCAGCGATCAGATTCGCCAGCTCGGGCCGGCGGTCGTCGCGCAGGTCGGTGCCGTGCGCGGTCGCGGCCGTCAGCGAGAAGAGCAGCCCGGCCGCCCCGAAGACCACCGGGGTCGCCACTGACCAGCGCAAACGGCGGTCCTTGCGGTGGCGCGGCAGCATAGCGCGACCGAGCCTGCGCAGGGCGCGAGCCCACGAGGAGTCGCCTGATGTGTACTCCACCACGACCCCTCCCCGCAGACGCGTGCTGACTTGACTACGCTAGCCGTAGAACATTATTCAGGCCGACGCTGGCGGAGGTGGCGGCGTCACGTGGATAGTGTTGGCCAGACGACCCCTCCAGGAGAGCGCCGTGCCGAAGTCGACAGTTCGTAAGAAGAAGGTGTACACGCCGCCGGCGGAGTTGCGCCCACAGGAGACGGCCGCCGCCAAGCGCCGTCCGAGTCCGGTTTGGGTGCCGATCCTCGCGGTGAGCTTCATCGTGATCGGCATCGGGTGGTTGGTCGCCTACTACCTGACGCAGGGCTTCTTCGACGTGGATGCGTTCTCCGCCGTTGCCAAGCTGCAGTACTGGAACCTGGCCATCGGGTTCGGGTTCCTCGTCGCGTCGCTCGGCGTCCTTTCCAAGTGGCGCTGAGCTAGCCCGCTCCACGCCAGCCCCGCTCCACAGCCTGGGCCCCTTCGGCATGCCAACGTGTCGAGGGGGCTTCTTGGCGCTCTCAGACGCCCGGTGCGGCTAACTTGTCACAACTTGCGGCGTCACCCGTGACCGTTGCAATCCGGTGTCTTAGCGTTTGCTGCGACGGACCTCACGTTACTCGCCGGTAATGAGGGGACTAAGGTCGAGTTCCAGGACCAGCGGCGTTGGAGGCATCGGCATGGGCCCAGTGCAGATCATCGCGACCACTGTCGCGGCGGTGATCACCGTCGTGGCCACCGTGCTCGTCGTGCGCACCGTGCGCCGCATGATCTCCGTGGTACGGCTCGGCCAACCCGACCCCACCCGCGGCGACTCCCGGAGCCTGCGCCTCAAGACCATGCTGGCCGAGACGCTCGGCCACACGAGGATGCTGCGCTGGACCGTCGTCGGCGCCGCGCACTGGTTCGTCATGATCGCGTTCGTGGCGCTGTCGTCGCTGGTGCTCGAGGCGTACTTCGAGGTCGCCGTGCCCGACCACGGCCTGCCGCTGATCGGCGGCTGGAACGTCTACGGCCTGGTCACCGAGTGGATCGGAGTGCTCGGCTTCATCGGCATTCTGGTCCTGATCGGCATCCGGCTGGGCAATCTGCCGAGCAACCCCAACCGTCGCTCCCGCTTCGCCGGCTCGACGATGTGGCAGGCGTACTACGTCGAGTACACGATCCTCGCGGTGCTGCTCTGCGGCTTCTTCATCCGGGGCTTCAAGGCCGCCAACGACACGCTCGAGTGGCCGGTGTGGGCCGCGCCGGTCAGCCACGCGCTCGGCGCCGCGCTGCCCGCCAGCGCCGCCGCGGTCAGCCTCATCGCCATGGTGAAGATCATCATCTCGATGACCTGGGTCATCGTGATCGCCAGCAACATCACGATGGGCGTCGCCTGGCACCGTTTCCTCGCGTTCTTCAACATCTACTTCAAGCGGACCCCGGGCCGCGCCGGCTCCGGCCTCGGCGCCCTGCGCCCGATGATGAGCGAGGGCAAGCCGCTCGACTTCGAGGAGGCCGACCCGGAGAAGGACCAGTTCGGCGTCGCGCAGGTCGAGCAGTTCACGTGGAAGGGCATGCTCGACTTCTCCACCTGCACCGAGTGCGGGCGGTGCCAGTCGCAGTGCCCGGCCTGGAACACCGGCAAGCCGCTCTCGCCGAAGCTGCTCATCCTCGGCCTGCGCGACCACGCGTACGCGAAGGCGCCCTACCTGCTGGCCGGCGGCGCCAACGCCACCGAGGAGGCGCTGGCCAAGGTCGACGTCCTCGCCCTGGCGGAGAAGGACCGGCCGCTGGTCGGTGGCGTCGACGAGCACGGCGTGATCGACCCCGACGTGCTGTGGTCGTGCACCACCTGCGGCGCCTGCGTCGAGCAGTGCCCGGTCGACATCGAGCACGTCGACCACATCGTCGACATGCGCCGCTACCAGGTCCTCATCGAGTCGAACTTCCCGACCGAGGCCGGCGTCATGCTGCGCAACCTGGAGAACAAGGGCAACCCGTGGGGCGCGGCCCAGTCGACCCGCGAGGACTGGACCAAGGGCCTGGACTTCACGGTCCCCAACGTGGCCGACGGCGGCGACTTCGAGTACCTGTTCTGGGTCGGCTGCGCCGGCGCCTTCGAGGACCGGGCCAAGAAGACCACCCGCGCCGTGGCCACCCTGCTCAACGAGGCCGGCGTGTCGTTCGCGATCCTCGGCCAGGGCGAGACCTGCAGCGGCGACCCGGCCCGCCGCATCGGCAACGAGTTCGTCTTCCAGATGCTGGCGCAGCAGAACGTCGAGACACTCAACGAAGCCGGCGTCAAGAAGATCGTCGCGACCTGCCCGCACTGCTTCAACACCCTCGCCAACGAGTACGGCCAGCTCGGCGGGCACTTCGAGGTCATCCACCACACGCAGCTGCTGGCCCAGCTGGTCGCCGCCGGCAAGCTGACCCCGGTCCAGCCGCTCGACGGCTCGATCACCTACCACGACCCCTGCTACCTCGGCCGCCACAACCGGGTCTTCGCGCCGCCGCGCGAGGTCCTCGGCGCGGTCGCCGGCTCCTCGGCCAAGGAAGACGCCGGCCTGGTGGAGATGGACCGCTTCGCGGAGCGCTCGTTCTGCTGCGGCGCCGGCGGCGCGCGCATGTGGATGGAGGAGCGGATCGGCAAGCGGATCAACGTCGAGCGGGTCGAGGAGGCGCTGTCGACCGGGGCGAAGACCGTGGCCGTGTCGTGCCCGTTCTGCCTGACGATGCTCGGCGACGGCGTCACCGGCAAGAAGGCCGCCGGCGCCGCGCCGGACGACGTCGAGGTCGTGGATGTCGCGTCGGTACTGCTGCGCTCGCTGTCGTCGTGACGTAATTGACAAAACGGACTTTTCGCTCTAGGTTCGGAGGCGTCGGAGTCAGCGCTGCCCGATGACGTTCATCGCCATCGCCAGCGCCACCAGTACCGCTGCCGCAGTCGCGATCACGCGGAAGCCTCGCAGGCTCTCCGCCCACGCGGCCTTGCGCGCCCCTGGCACCAGCGCCTTCGTGCGCGTGTAGTCCAGCCGGGCGCGCTTGGCCTTGGTGTTGGCGCTGCCAGCGGCGAAACCGACGATCACTGCTATGCAGACACCGATCAGTGCCGCTCCCATTCCGCCCTCCTTGTGTCGTTTCCACAGCATCCGCGCTGCTTCGGGAGGCGAAAAGACCCCGAAAGAGGGAGGGTGATCTACGCCTCTCGATACCGAGGCGGACGCTGTCAGCGGCGTGTGGGTCCACGTGAAACAATCGGCTGTCACCTCGAAGGGATCGTCGCGCGCGCGTGTTCACCACCCTGTTGCCCCTGCTGGCCTTCGCGCTGCTCACCGCGGCGAATGCGGGCTTCGTCGCGGCCGAGTTCGCCCTGGTGACGGTCGACCGCGCCGAGATCGAGCAACAGGCCGCCTCCGGCGACCGCACCGCGCGGACCGTCCGGCTCGCGCTGCGGGAGCTGTCGTTCCAGCTGTCCGGCGCCCAGCTCGGCATCACCATCTCCGCTCTGCTCGCCGGCTACCTCGCCGAGCCCGCGCTGTCCCACCTGTTCGAGCCGCTGCTGGAGCCCGTGTTCGGCACCATGACGCAGGGCGCCGGGCACGTCGCCGCGCTGATCGTCGCGACGCTGCTGTCGATGCTCTTCGGCGAGCTGGTGCCGAAGAACGCCGCGCTCGCCAAGCCGATGCCCGTGGCGCGGGCCACCGCCGGCCCGCAGCGGATGTTCTCCAAGCTGTTCTTCTGGCTCATCGGCCTGCTCAACGGCTCCGCCAACTGGGTCGTGCGCCGGTTCGGGGTTGAGCCGCAGGAGGAGCTCGCCAGCGCCCGGTCGCCCGAGGAGCTGGGGCTGCTCGCGGCGATCTCGGCCCGCGCCGGCGCGCTGCCGCGGGAGACCGCCGTGCTGCTGCAGCGGACCATCCGCTTCGGCGACAAGCGCGCGGCCGAGGCGATGACCCCGCGCGTCGACGTCATCTCACTGCGAGCCGACGCGACGGTCGCCGACCTCCTGGCCACCTCGGTGCAGACCGGTTACAGCCGTTTTCCCGTGTACGTCCAGACCCTCGACCAGGTCACCGGGGTCGTGACGGTCACCGACGCGCTCGGGGTGCCGCCGGTACGCCGGCCGACGACGAAGGTCGGCGCGGTCGCCCGTGAGCCCGTCTTCGTGCCCGAGAGCCTCGACCTCGACGGCGTCCTGCAGGCCCTGCGCCGCAGCGGCTCCGACTTCGCGATCGTCGTGGACGAGTACGGCGGCACCGACGGCGTCGTCACCGTCGAGGACCTGGTGGAGGAGCTCGTCGGCGAGATCGCCGACGAGCACGACGTCGAGGAGGAGCCGACCACCGCGCACGGCATGCCCGACCTCACCGCCCCCGGCAACGAGCGCACGATGCTTGTGGACGGCGTGCTGCGGGAGGACGAGCTGGCCGAGGTGACCGGCTTCCGGATGCCCGAGGGTCCGTACGAGACGCTCGCCGGCTTCCTCATGGCCCGCCTGGGCCGCATCCCGACCGTCGGGGAGATCTGGAAAGAAGACAGCTGGGAGTTCACCGTCGTGGAGGTCGAGCGGCGCCGCATCGAGCAGGTCCGCGTCGTGCGGCCGGAGGACATCGATGATTGAGCTGCTGGTCACCGTCCTGCTGCTGCTGGGCAACGCGTTCTTCGTGGCGAGCGAGTTCTCGCTCATCGCGTCGCGCCGCACCGTGATCGAGCCGCTGGCGGCCACGTCCCGTAGGGCCCGCTCGGCCCTGCGCGCGATGAACGAGATCCCGCTGATGATCGCCGGCGCCCAGCTCGGCGTCACGATCTGCACCCTGGGCCTCGGCGCGCTGAGCGAGCCCGCACTCGCGCACGCGCTGGAGGGCCCGTTCGCGTCGCTGCACGTACCGGAGCAGCTGATCCACCCGGCCGCGCTCGTGCTGACGCTCGGGGTCATCGTCTTCGCGCACACCGTGATCGGTGAGATGGTCCCGAAGAATCTGACCCTCGCCTCGCCCGAACGCGCGGTGCTGTGGCTCGGCCCGCCGATGCTCGCGTTCTGCATGGCCACCAAGCCGGTGCTGGTCGCCATGAAATGGGCCTCGCGGATGATCCTTTCGCTGTGGCGGATCGAGACGACCGGCTCGGTCAAGACCGTCTTCACCGCCGAGGAGCTCGCCGGACTCGCCGCCCAGGCCACCACGGAGGGGCTGCTCGCGCCCGAGCAGCACGCCCGCATCGCCGGCGCGCTCGCGCTGAGCCAGCGCACCGCCCGTGACGCGCTGCGCCTCTGGTCGGAGATCACCACGGTGGCGGAGGACGTCTCCCCGGCCTCGCTGGAGGTCCTCGCGACCCGCACCAACCATTCCCGCTTCCCGGTCGTCGAGCGCTCGTCGCGGCGGGTGCTGGGCTTCGTCCACGTCAAGGACGTCATCGGGTTCGTCGGCCCGCAGCGGCGGGCGCCGATCCCGCTGGACCTGATCCGCCCGCTCGGCATCGTGCCGCCGACGCGGACCCTCGCCGAGCTGCTGCTCGCGATGCGCCGGGAGCGGCAGCACATCGTGCTGGTCAGCGACGGCCGGGTGCCGATCGGCGTGGTCACGCTGGACGACGTGCTCACCGCCGTCGTCGGCCAGCCCGTCTCGGAGGAGCCCGCACCGGTCTGACGCAGTCCCCCGATCGTGTCATCCTTGTGTGATTCGTGGCTTTTGCCCGGTCTGGCCGGGCATAGTGGCCGGTTATGCGGACGTGGCCGGTTATGCGGACATGGCCTCGCTGGCGGCGGCTTATGACGCTTGCTGCGGTCACGCTGGTGGTCGGGGCCGGCGGTTGGGCGCTGCGCCGCGGGCCGGCTGAGCCGGCCGGGCCGGTCCCGCCTCCCGCTCTTTCAAGCGATCGGGCGCCGGCCTCGGCGGTGGTGTCGGGCGCGGCCGCGGCGACCGACGCGGTGCAGCCGGCCGCGTCGGGGCAACCGGCGCATCCGGGGGTGCGGTACACCTTCGACAGTGGCATCACGGGATCCGTCCTGGACGATGCGGGCCGCCTGCCGCTGCGGATCCGGCGCGCGGGCGGCGAGCTGTCCACGGTCCCGCACGATGGCGGACTCGCCGTGCGATTTCCCCGGCCGTGTGAGCATTACGGTGCGCAGAGTTGTGCCCGCGCCATCCTGCAGAGTGGCCCCGCGGAATTCCTCAATCCGGGCCAGGGCGCGTTCACGTATGGCGCAAGTGTGCTCGTCGGGGCCGATGAGACTTCCAAGGGCGCCAATGTTGTGCAAAAAGGGTTCTCGGTTGGTGACAGTCAGTTCAAGTTGCAGGTCGATGGTGCCGCCGGTTACCCGAGTTGTGTGATTGTCGGCACCGCCGGACCTGCCATTTACGTAGCACTCGCATCGCTGACCGTGGCTGACGGCCGGTGGCACCGGGTTGAGTGTTCACGCCGTGACGCCCTGCTCACGGTGGCAGTGGACGGTCAGGTCAAGGGACGGTCGGCTATTCCCCCGTCACTGTCCATAGTGAACGCGGATCCGCTCTGTATTGGCGGCAAGGGCACCAGTGCGAACAACGATCAGTTCGCCGGTGCAATTGATGACGTGTTCGTCACGAAAGCCGCGTGACTTTTCGGCCAAAACGGACAACAATCGCGGGCTGACTTGCTCCGTGGGGGCGGTCGCCATACCGTAATTTCCGGTCGGATGGATGTCCGCGCCCAGCACGGGTGCGCCAGACGGCACCGCCGAGTCGATTTCTGAACCGGGGACCCAACTGCGCCATCGGGGTGAATCCGCGACGTCTCGCGGTAGGACGACCTTCTCCGTCCGAACCCGTCAGCTAACCCGGTAGGCGGCTGGAAGAAGGAGCATCTCCTCGGTGGAGACCCATACGAGGCGGCCCAACCGTCTGTTGCGGCTGCTCGTCGCCACGCTCGGAGGTCTGTCGCTCGCTGTCGGGATCACCGGTGCCGCGCACGCGGAGCCGACTCCGGCCGAGCTCGAAGCGCAGATCGACAAGAAGTGGAACGAAGTCGAGCCCATCATCGAGCAGCACAACCAGCTCAAGGGCGAGCTGAAGGCCAACCTGGCGAAGCAGGCTCAGCTCAAGAACCAGATCGACCCGCTGCAGGCGCAGGTCGACGCGGCGCTGCTGCGGGTCAGCGCATTCTCGGTGCTGCAGTACAAGACCGCTCGTGTCTCCAGCTTCAACGCCCTGATGACCACGGGCTCGCCAGACACCTTTGCCGAGCAGCTGGTCATGCTCAACATGATCGCCAAGGACGAGGCCGAGGGCATCAAGGACGTCCTGGACAGCAAGAAGATCCTCGACGAGCAGAAGAAACCCCTCGACGAGCTGATCGCCACGCAGAAGGCGGCCGAGGCGGAGATGGCGGCGAAGGAGACCACCATCAACGCCGAGATCAAGACGCTCAACGAGATGCGCACCAGGGCATATGGCACCAGCGGTGCGACCGGCGCACTGCGCCCTGTCGCCTGCCCGGTCGAATACTCCGGCGGCGACGCCGCGAAGGCCGCGCAGGTCGCCTGCCAGCAGATCGGCAAGAAGTACGTGTGGGCGGCCGAGGGCCCCAACACCTTCGACTGCTCGGGCCTGACGCTCTACGCCTGGAAGCAGGCCGGCCACACGCTGCGGCACTACACCAAGTGGCAGTACGCGGACACCAAGCGCGTCAGCCGCGCCGACCTGAAGGCCGGTGACCTGGTCTTCTTCTACAGCGACATGCACCACATGGGCATGTACGTCGGCGGCGGCTGGATGGTCCACGCCCCGACGACCGGCGACGTGGTCCGGATGAAGAAGATCGACACCGCGCCGATCTCGGGGTACGGGCGCGTGGCCTAGCTCTGCGGTTGCCTGAGGGCGGTTCCCGATTCGGGAGCCGCCCTTCTTCGTATTTGTTCCGTTCCGGGCCGCCCACTGCAGATCGCGCCGGCGCAGTGGCCGATCCATCGTGCCGGCTCACTGGTGATCTTGCGCGGTTGATCGAAGTCGCGGAGTGGTCGTCCGGACGGCCGGGACGCGACTTGGATCACCACGGTGGTCCGGCCGGCACGACGGCGGGCACCGGATGCCGCACCCGCTCACGCGGCCACGCGTCGGCGCGTGGCCGTGTGAGTGACCTCTTAGGCCGTCGTCGGCCAGGTGCCTTTCCTAGGCCGTCGTCGGCCAGGTGCGCCAGTTCTGCCAGGAGCGGCTCGGCGTCGGGCCGCGCTGCCCCTGGTACCGCGAGCCGTAAATCGCCGAACCGTACGGGTGCTCCGACGGCGAGGACAGCCGGAAGATGCACAGCTGCCCGATCTTCATCCCCGGCCAGAGCATGATCGGCAGGTTCGCCACGTTGGACAGCTCAAGCGTCACGTGCCCGGAGAACCCCGGATCGATGAACCCCGCGGTCGAGTGCGTCAGCAGCCCGAGCCGGCCCAGGCTGGACTTGCCCTCGAGCCGTCCGGCAAGCTGGTCGCCGAGGCTGATCACCTCCAGCGTCGAGGCGAGCACGAACTCGCCCGGATGCAGCACGAACGGCTGACCGTCCTCGACCTCCACCATCGCGGTGAGATCGTCCTGTTGCGTCGCCGGGTCGATGTGGGTGTACAGGTGGTTGTTGAACACCCGGAACCACCGGTCGAGCCGCACGTCGATGCTGGACGGCTGGACGAGGTCCTTGTCGAACGGGTCGAGCCGCAACTGGCCGTCGGCGAGCTCTTTGGTCAGGT
This sequence comes from Dactylosporangium sp. NPDC050688, assembly GCF_040654515.1. Taxonomy (NCBI): domain Bacteria; kingdom Bacillati; phylum Actinomycetota; class Actinomycetes; order Micromonosporales; family Micromonosporaceae; genus Dactylosporangium; species Dactylosporangium sp. NPDC050688. The sequence continues at coordinate 41,452 of NZ_JBFAIC010000032.1, read as the reverse complement.
CACGGTCGGAGAGCAGCACGCCCTGACCCTATTACGTCGCCTCGTCAGCGGCCTTTGCGGTCGCCTCGTTCACCTTCAGCAGGACTCTGACCGCGGTCGCCAGCTCGGCCTCGTCGAACTCCGCGAGCGCCGCCCGCAGATGCTGCCCCAGCGGCGTGAAGAAGGCCAGCGCCAGCTCCTTCGCCGGCGGCTGCATCACGAGGTGTACCCGCCGCCGGTCCTCCGTGTCGTGCCGCCGCTCGACATGCCCCGCCTTCGCCAGCCGGTCGAGCAGCGCGGTCGTAGCCGCCGGGCTCAGCCGCAGCGTGCGCGCCAGCTCGCCGGGCGTCAGCGGCTTGTCCTCCTCGGCCGCCTGCCAGATGTACGCCACCGCGTTGAGATCCGTCCGGTGCAGCCCGTGCGCCCGGGTGAACACCTCGAGGAACCGGTCCGCCTGAATGTTGAACCCTCTGAGAAGGTCGATCAACGCGTCCGCATCACCCACCGGGTCATTGTCCTTCATTCGTGGAATCACACACTCTTCGTACATGTGTACGAGTACCTTGGAGGCATGGCGACGTGGGCTGAATTCTCCGCGGCCGAGCCCCTGCTGGCGACGGCCATCCGCACCCTGATCTGCCAGTACGGCCCCGGCATGGGCTACCTGGCCACCATCCGCCCCGACGGCGGTCCCCGCGTCCACCCCGTGATGCCCGTCATCACCGACGACGGCCTCTACTGCTTCATCCTGCCCTCCCCGAAGCGCCACGACCTCGACCGCGACGGCCGTTACGCCCTGCACAGCTTCCCCGCCGAGGACACCTCCGACGAGGCCTACCTCTCCGGCCACGCCACCCCCGTCATGGATCCCCTGCTCGTGGCGTCCCTCGCCCTGCAGATGCGAGCCGCCCAGCGCGTCGACTGGAAGCTCTACGCCCTCACCGTGGAGGTGGCCCTCATCGTCCAGCGCGACTCCCCACTGACCTCCACGAAGACCCTGTGGCGCGACCGCTTAGCCCGAGTTCCACGAGCCCGCCGGAATGGCCCGTGCACGACGCCCGCAGATTCGGTACAGTAGGCGTCGCTCGCGGGTGTAGTTCAATGGCAGAACATCAGCTTCCCAAGCTGACAGTGAGGGTTCGATTCCCTTCACCCGCTCGGACGCAGAGGCCCTGGTCAGGACAGATGTCCCGCCAGGGCCTCTCGCATGTCCGATCACTCGAAACCGCTGCGGGCCATTAGCGTGCCATTACCTCACTGTCAGCTGTCTCGACGCGCTTGCGGGTGCCCTCGCGTGGCGACGTCGCGGCGGACTTCGTCACGACTGGTCGGTGGACTACCGTTGACGTGAGCCGCATGGCGATGGAGGGGCGGGAATGAGTGTGGATGGCGCCCGAGCGCCGCTTGGGTCGCGCTACGCGGACCAGCGTCCCTACGTCGTTGTGCCCGACCTGGGCGAGTTGCATGGGCCGATCACCGGTGAGGCAAGACTTGACCGGCGGTTGAACTGGTCGGGACGGGCTGTCTACGACCTCGGTAACCCGCGACGGTTGGCGAGCATGTACGAGACAGTGCTTCGCGAAGCCACACATGTCGAGGAACTCCAGACATGGCTCGACGGCCCGACGCTGCAGAGGCTCTGGCCTGATCTCGTGCTGCCACCGCAGGTCCGGCAGCTCTGGGAAGAGCAGTTTCCCGACCTCGCCACCACAAGGCGGCCCGCTGCCTAGTGATGCACGACAAAGCGCCTACGCACCGCCGGCTCGCGGAGATCGGACTACGGGCCGGTGGTCAGCATGGGTTCGCGTTGGCCGGCGGTCACGCCGTTGCCGCCCACGGCATCTTGCAGCGTCCGAGCGAGGACGTCGATCTCTTCGCCGACTGGCAACGACGGGCTGACTTTCCTGCCGCGGTCGAGGTCGTCATCGCCGCCTACGTGACAGCCGGTTACGAGGTGGAGATCGACCACCGCACGGAGACCTTTGCCCGGCTCTACCTCACAGACCCGGCAGAGCGAAGCGAGCACCACCGCGTCGAGTTGGTCGCCAACTGGCGTTCGCAGCCGCCGGTGCAGATGGACATCGGCCCGGTGCTGCACGCCGACGACGTCATGGCCGGCAAGGTGGACGCTCTGTACAACCGTGCCGCCGCGCGCGACTTCCTCGACATCGATGCCGCGATCACAAGCGAGCGCTACACGCTGGAGCAGTTGTGCGAGCTTGCCGAGGCGGTTGACGCAGGCTTTGACCGGGCAATCTTCGAGCAGATGTTACGGTCGATCATGCGATTCGATGACGAGGATTTCGCCGAGTACGGCGTCGATCCTGCCGAGGTTTCGGCGCTCCGGGAGCGTGTCGACGGATGGCGGGCACAGTTGTCGAAAGCCCGAGACGCGCCGGGCCATTAGTGGGCCATTACCTTAGGCGAAGTCTGGCCGCTCCAGGCCGCTTGCCGCACGCGTGACCTGGAGGTTCACGCGCTTGGGCAGGCCGACTTGTACGGTTCCCAAGCTGACAGTGAGGGTTCGATTCCCTTCACCCGCTCGGACGCGGGGGCCTTGGTCAGGACGTAAGTCCAGCCAGGGCTTTTTGCATATCTGGTCACTCGGAACTCGCTGCGGGACATTAGCGTGCCGTTAGCCCGATGGTCAGCTGTCCTGACGCGACTCAGGCGGCAGCGTCGCGGTGAGGTTTGAAGGTGATGTCGAGTTCCGCGTCGAGGGCAGCGGCGAGTCTGGCCAGCAGTGGCACGGTGGGCATGGCGCCACCCGATTCCAGGCGGGACAGTTGCGGTTGGGTCATGCTGGCGCGTTCAGCGAGTTCGCCTTGGGTGAGGCCGAGTTCGGTGCGACGGTCGTAGACCATCTGGCCGAGCAGGAGTGCTGCCCGTGCCTCCTCGTAGGCGGAGTTGTGCTGCTCGGCGCCGGTGCGCTCCCAGCGAGAGTGACGTGCCGTCATAGTCCTTCCGCCCTTCCGTTGTGCTTCATTGCCATTTTCGTTCGAAGATCTCGGTCGCCGGTGCATGGTCCTCATGTCCCAGCTCGCACGTCTGCTGAGCGGCGATAGCTCGCATGACCTCGGCGCGTTCCACCTGGCGGGACTTGCGGAACACGGTCAGCAGCACCACCCGAGTCTGTGGTGCGAGCCAGTAGCTGATGCGGACGGCTGACCTGTCGAGTTGGAACCGCAGTTCGCGTGTCTTGCCGCCGAGGTGTCGCGAGTAGGGCTCGCCGAGCGTCTCGGCGCGCTCGGCGAGGATGTCAGCCATCGCTTCGGCCTTGGCGTACTCCGTCAGCCGCAGTGCCGCCGTGCGGATCACCTACTGGATCGCCTCGGGGGAGCGGATCATTCTCCTCACGGTGTTCCGGAAGACCCGCGACCGTGAAACCAGTGAGGTCAAGCGGGCCCGGCGGGCGCTGGCGCGGTGCATCGCCGAGATGCACACCGTCGAAGAGGAGGTTGAGAGATGAGCGGTCGCAGCGACTGGAATGAACTGCGCAGCCGCCGGATGGCTGAGCCCGGTGCGGTCGAGGCTTACGAGTCGACGAGGCTGGCGTTCGAGTTGGGTCGGGCGGTCCGCGAACTCCGTGAACGCCGAGGATGGAGTCAGACCGAGCTGGCTGCGGCGGCCTCGATGACGCAGTCCGCGATCGCGCGCTTCGAAGCCGGCGGGACCATGCCGGCGCTGCCAGTCCTCGAACGTCTGGCGCGAGCGCTCGATGTTGAGCTGGCAGTCGGTTTTCAGGCCAGGCCTGATGCGGCATGACCAACTCGGCGTGCCTTTAGCGTGCCATTACGACAGGCGTCATGAGGTTGCTCCAGGCCGCTCCCGGCACTCGCGACAGCCGAATGGGCGGCGCCGTCATCACCTTGTCCAGTTCCCAAGCTGACAGTGAGGGTTCGTTTCTCCTCCACCCGCTAGGACGTTGAAGCGCCAGGTCGGGATAGGTGTCCGGACCTGGCGTGTCTGCGTTGCGGCCCACCCGGCTCGGGCCTCGGGCATCAGCCGCCTCCGGTGGACTGCGGGACGGCCCTGGCGCCCCTTCTTCGATGACGGACGGCGGATGGAGGCGTCCAGCCAATCGGTGCCTGGCGTGCCAGAACCCTCGCAAGGGCAGCGACGTTGGCCGTCGCATCCCGTCCTGCGCGGCGGCGGTTCGTATTGATCATCGGTCACACTCCGGCTACCGGGCCGGCTCAGGCGATGCCCTGCTCAAGAAAGACATTCAAGGCGCTGCGCAACTTCAGCCTGTGCCCATGGCGGATCGCAGCGCTTGTCATGCTCCATTGCGGCTCGGCCGGACGAGGCAGGTCTGGGTTCGCGAGCACAGATGAACTGGGACATGGGCGTGATCCGTTAAAAGGTCAGAGCCACCAACAGCACCGTCGGCACGGTACGTGCGGTCTGAACTCCATCACGCCGGCCCAGACCACCGACTCCGACACCCGAATCTGCGAGCTCCAGGTCTTCGGCCGTTCCCCGTCCACTGGAGGGAATCCGTGCATCACCGCTTACGTCTGATCAGCACTGCCGCGGCCGTGACCGTCCTGGCGGCCACCGTAGCCGTCGCCGCCGCCAGCCCCGCGCACGCGGAGTCCAACAGGGGCGTGCGTGTCATGCCGCTGGGCGCCTCCATCACCGATGGCTTCACCACTCCGGGCGGGTATCGCACCGGCCTGTGGCAGCGCTTTGTCAGGGGTGGCTACGCTGTCGACTTCGTCGGATCCGCTTCCAACGGCCCCGCGTCGCTCGGCGATCGTGACCACGAGGGGCACACCGGCTGGCGCATCGACCAGATTGATGCGAGAGTCGCGGACTGGCTCCGCGCGACCAACCCGCACGCCGTGCTGCTGCACGTCGGCACCAACGACGTGAGCCAGAATCACGGCCTGGCCAACGCGCCGGGCCGGCTCTCCGGGCTCATCGACAAAATCCAGCTCCACGCACCCGGCGTGGAAATCTTCGTCGCGCAGCTCGTGCCATCGAGCAATTCGGCCAACGAGACCCGGATACGAGCCTTCAACGCCGCACTTCCCGGCGTCGTGGCCGGCAAGGGACCGCGCGTTCACCTGGTCGATATGCACAGCGTGGTGAGTGTGTCCGACCTCGCCGACGGCACTCATCCGACCGCTGCGGGCTACGACAAGATGGCGGCGGCCTGGTATTCCGCCCTGCGTTCGGTGCCGAACAGCCTCAGGCCCGCCGGCCCGCCCACCGCAAAGGCTGTCAACCTGACCAACGCCAGATCGCTTCGCTGCCTGGACGTCAACAGGGCCAGCACCGCCGCCGGCGCCGCCACCATCATCTGGGACTGCCACGGCGGTGCCAACCAGCGCTGGAGCCGCACCGCCGCCGGCGAACTGCGCGTGTACGGCACCAGCTGCCTCGACGTGCACAGTGCCGGCACCGCCAACAGGACCAAGGTGATCATCTGGCCTTGTCACGGTGGCACCAACCAGAAGTGGACGTTCAACCCCAACGGCTCGATCACAGCAGTCGGTAGCGGCCGCTGCCTGGACGTCGCCGCCGGCGCGACCGCCAACGAGACCCCTCTGCAGATCTACGACTGCAACGGTACCGGCGCTCAACAGTGGGCGGTGCGCTGACCGGCCGATCGACCGCCGAAAGCGGCCTGCGGTGCGCTGAACAGACGCAGCGGGGCGGCATCGCTGCCGCCCCGGCTGGAAGCTGGGGATCACACCGCCGCCGGCTCGGGGACCAGAGCGGCGGCTGACTCCTCACGGCTGGAGCGGATCGCCAGCAGGCCCAGGCCGATCAGCAGCGCACCGCGGAGCAGTTCGATCTGCAGGCCGCTCACCACCGGCATCGCCCGCAGGGGAGCGAGCTGCAGCACGGCGCCCGCCACGCCGGTCCAGCCGAGCCAGCGGGGGACGCCGCCGCGGGCGCGGAGCAGGGCGATGCCGAAGATGAGCAGGCCCAGGACCAGGGCCAGGCCCGAGGCGATCTGCTCGGCCTCGAAGCCGGGGGCGCCGATGATGACGTCCTTCTCCGAGATCATGTCGGGGTGGTGGTGGGCCATGTCGGAGGCGGCGAAGCCCATGACCACGAGGTGGGGGATGGTGCTGAGCACGTTGCCGGTGAAGTAGAGGACGAAGCCGATGAGGCCGAGGGTGCCCAGGCGGGGGCCGAGCCAGCCGTACGTGCCGGGTAGGCCGAGCAACAGCAGGACTGTGCCGAGCAGCAGGGCCATCGAGCCGAAGGCGTGCGGGCCGACGAGGGCCTCGACGTTGTGGGCCTGACCGTCCTTGATGGGGTGCAGGAGGCCGCCGAGGATGCACAGCGGGCCGGCGGCGATGGCGGCCAGGCCGCTGAGGCGGCGCAGGGTGTATGCGTTCATGGAAGAAAGTCCTTTGGGTGGTGAGGGCGCCGGAATGCGCCGCTGCCCAAAGGGTTGGCGGGGGCGCTGGTACGCCGCTGGTGTACCGCCGCAGCCCCGGACCAGTCAGCCCGGCAGGCGGTCCAGGAGCGCCCGGGCGCGGGCCGCGTAAGGGCGGGCTCCGAGCGCCAAGGACTGCTCGAGGGCGAGCGTGAGTGCCCGGCGGGCATGGGAGACCGAGCCCGTCACGGCGAGGGCGCCGCCGAGGTAGAGCTGGGCAGGGCCGAGGATGACCACGCCCGGCCAGAGGACGACGATCTGCTGGCCGTACGACTCCAGCGTCGGCAACAACATGGCCAGGCGGTCGGCCTCGTCCAGCGCGACGAGCGCGGCGGTGAGCATGACGGCCCATGGTGCCCGGCGCTGGCCCTCGGGGGGTGCCGCGAGCAGCCGGTCGATGATCGGCAGGGCCACGTCGCGGTTGCCGGCCTCGGCGTGGCCGAGCGCGACGACCAGCAGGAACCCGGCGTCGGTGCCGGCGGCCAGGTCGGCGGCGTCACCGACGACGTCGGTGAGCCGGCCCGCGTGCCAGGCAGCGATGCCGTCCACAGTGGAGCGGGAGATGAGGTCGAGCGTCGCCGCTGCCGGTGAGGCCAGGGCCGCGGCACCGGCCGCCGCTTCGGCCAGCGCCTGGGCCTGCGCGGACTCGCCGCGCAGGAGGTGCAGGCCCGCGTCCCACCAGGTGTCCAGCAGTGCGAGGTCGGGGTCCGCGGTGCGCTGCGCGACGGCGGTGAACCGGCGGGAGGCGCGTGCGGACTCCGCGACCCGGCCCAGCTCCAGCAGGACGCATCGGTGCAGGTGGGCGGCGGTCGCTTCGAGGCCCGGGTCGTGCGCGCAGAACCCGAGCAGCTCCTCGACGCGGGTCAGCCGCTGCGGCGCGGTGTCCGGGGTCCATGTCGCCAGCAGCGCCGCGACGAGCGCGCGGGCCCGGGCGTCGCGATCGGTGCCGGCCTCGGTGAGGGCGCGCTCGGCGAACTGCGCGGCACCCGGCTTGTCGGTGCCGGTGCGCTGGGTCGCCTCGGCGGCCAGCAGGCGGCCGCGCAGCGCGGGTGCGAGGTCGTCGAGGTAGCCGAGCGACTCCTCCAGCAGGGGGTTGGGGCCGAGCAGGGGCATGCCGAACAGCGCCCAGTAGCCGCCGATCCCGCCGGGTGCGGACTCCAGGGCGGCCTCGGCGAAGCGGGTCCAGTCGCCGGTGCGGCGGGCGATGCCGGCCTCCTGCCGCAGCGCCGTCTCGCTGACCTCGAGCCGGCCGGCGCGGCGGGCGGCGGTGCCGATGACCCGGTGCAGGTCGGCGCGGACCGCGTCGTCGGTGGCCGCGTCGAGGCCCCGCCGGGCCCACGTGACGGCGTCGTCCAGGGCGGCGCCGGCGAGCGCGTCGCGGGCGGCGTCGAGCGCGGCTCGGGACGCCCGGTCGTCGGCCGCGCCGGCCGCCGCGGCGAGGCGGTGCTCGGCGATGGCCGGCGACAGCCCGACGCCCAGGCCGGCGAGGGCGTCGGCGAGGCGGGTGTGCACGGCGACGCGCGCGGCCGGACCGACGTCCGCGGCGACGGCCTCGCGGACCAGGTCGTGCCCGACCCGCAGCCGCCCGGGCGCGGACTCGGCGACCAGGCCGCCGCGCAGCGCCGCGGCCAGGGCCTGCTCGATCCCGTCGAGTGACCGGCCGGCGGCCGCCGCCGCGACGGCGATCGGCAGGTCGCGGCCGGCGAGGCTGAGCGCGGCCAGCAGCTCGGCACCGCCGTCGGGCAGCACGCCGACCCGCTGGCGGACCGTGTCCCGCACGTCGCCGGGCAGGTCGGCGTCCGGCCCGAGCGCGGCCAGGGAGCGCAGGAAGTACGGGTTGCCACCGGTACGCGCGACCAACCGTGCCACATCCAGCGACGCGCCGGAACCGGAAAGCAGGCCGGCCGCCTCGTCGGGGGTCAGCCCGGCCAGCCGCAGGTCGGCGTGGCCGCGGCGGCGGGCCAGCGCGGCGAGGACCCGGCGCAGCTCGTCGGGCGCCCGCGGCGGGTCGTCGCGGGCGGTCAGGATCAGCAGCAGGGGCGCGTCGTGCAGCGTGTCGAGCGCGATCTCGAGCACGATGAGCGAGTCCGGGTCGGCCCAGTGCACGTCGTCGAGGACGACCGCGGTGGGTGCGAGCGAGCCGAGGCGCTTGCCGAGGTCGAGTCCGAAGGCGAACCGTCCGGCCTCCATGCCGGTGTCCAGCGTCGGCACGCCGCCGAGCACCTGCGCCCACGGCCAGTACGCCGGTGCCCCCGGAGCGGCGCTGCACCGGCCCCAGCGCACCGCGCCGCCCGACGGGGTGACCACGGTGTCGAGCAGTTCCTCGACCAGCCGGGTCTTGCCGATGCCGGCCTCGCCCCGCAGGACCACCGTGCTGACGGCCCCGGCGCGCGCCTGCTCCCACGCGCGGCGCAGCGCGGCGGACTCGGGGCCGCGCCCGGCGAAGCCGCCCCGGGACCGGGGTGCCGCGGCGGGCCGGGTGAGCAGGACGGGATCCTGGTTGAGCAGGCGCTTCTCCAGGGTGACGAGCTCCGGGCCGGGGTCGACGCCGAGCTCGTCGACGAGCCGCCCGCGCAGGTCACGCAGCACGGCCAGGGCGTCGGCCTGGCGGCCGCTGCGGTACAGGGCGGTCGCCAGCAGCGCCGGGCCGCGCTCCCGCAGCGGGTGCTCGGCGACGAGCCTGCGCAGGTCGGGCACTACCTCGGCGTCCTCGCCGGCGGCCAGCAGCGCCTGCGCGTGCGCCTCCCGGGCCACGATCCGCAGCTCGTCGAGGCGCTGGATCTCCGGTGCGAGGGCGTCGATGTCCTGCACGTCGGCGTAGGCGGCACCGCGCCACGCCGCGAGGGCCCCGGCCAGCAGCTCGGCGGCCTGCGCGGGGGCGACCGTGAGGCGATCGCGGGCCCGCCGCACGTCCGCCTCGAAGCGCGCCGCGTCGGTCTCCAGATTCAGCTTGTACCCATCGCCGACGGTCACGATGCACGACGACGCGGCACCCGGGCGCCCCGGCTCCAGGGTCTTGCGCAGGCGTGCGATGTACCCCTGCAGGGTCGTCGACGCGGACGGCGGCGGCGCGCCCCGCCAGACGAGATCGGCGAGGGTCTCGGCGCGCATTTGCCGGCCGTGATGCGCGGCGAGCAGCGCCAGCACCTCGGCGTGCCGGCGGGCGCCGAGGTCGAGGTCACCGCCGCCGGCGTCGGTGACCGCGGTCGGACCGAGCACCCGCACCAGCAGCACGGTCGCCACCGTACCGCGACACCAGGCAGACACCAGCGACGCGCCAGGACGGCCCGCGAGCGTGGCGCACATGCCTGCTTACGTCGCCGGGGTCGACCCGGAGGACACCTTCGCCGTGCTCGCGGACGCGACCCGGACCGGGGGGTCGGTCGGGATCGTGGTGTGCGCGTGGGAGCCGGGCCAGGAGCCGCCGCCGCACACGATGCCGGGCACCGACCAGGTGTTCGTGATGCTCGGCGGCGGCCGGTGCGTGCTCACCGTCGACGGCCGCGACCTGGACCTCGGCGCCGGGCAGGCGGCGTACGTGCCGCGGGGCTCGCGCGTCGCGGTGCGGGTCGCCGGCGGGGCCTGCCGGGTGCTCGTGGTCCTCGTCCCGCCGGGGCCGGAGGCGTACCTCGCCACCGTGTCGGCGCTGCCCGGGACCAGCCCCGGCACGCTGATCACCCTCGCCGCCGACCACGGCGTGCTCGTCCACCCGCGGTAGCTACCCGCCCTCGGTGGCCGACAGCTTGGCCCGGACCTCGGCGGCGTCGGGGTGGTCGAGCGACTCGAAGACGGCCAGGGACCGGTGCAACACGTCACGGGCGGCCTTGACGTCGCCGAGCGCCAGGTGACTGTCGCCGAGATGGTGCAGGGTGTCGGCCTCGAAGCAGCGGTCGCCGGTGTCCTCGAAGAGGGCGAGCGCCCGCTGGAAACACTCGATCGCCGACTCGTACTCCCGCAGGTGGTGATGGGCGAAGCCGAGGCTGTCCCAGGTCTCGGCCTCGCCCTGCCGGTTGTCCAGCCGCTGGTGCAGCGCGAGCGCCTCACGGCAGGTGGCCACGGCCTCGCGGTGGTTGCCGAGTTGGGCGTGCAGCCAGCCCATCGCGTTGAGCGCGTTGGCCTCGCCGGTGGGGCTGTCCGCGGTGCGGAACAGCTCGCGCGCCCGCGCCGCCTGCCGGAAGCCGTCCTCGTACTGTCCACGGTGGACGGCGATCTCGGCGAGGTTCAGGTGGCCCTGCGCCTGCCGGCCCGCGTCGCCGAGCTCTTCGTACAGCTCCAGGGCCCGCACGGAGTGCCGCTGCGCGTCGTCGGCGCGGTTGAGCTTCAGGTACACGTGCGCGATGAGGCGGTGGCTGTGCGCCGCGCCGTGCCGGTCCGGCAGGCGTTCGGCGGCGGCGAGCCCGGTCAGCGACGCGTGCAGCCAGTCGCCCCACAGGCCCTGCCGGTCCAGGAAGGTGGCCAGCGCCCACGCCAGCTGCCAGGCGTGCGTGTCGTACCCGTGCCGCGCGGCCAGGCCGATCGCCGCCAGCAGTACCGGACGCTCGGCGGTGAACCAGGCGAGGCTCTGCTTGGCGTCGGCCAGCGGCTCCGGCGGCACCCCGGACGGCGCCAGCTCCAAGGGCTCCCGGTGCGGGCTCAGCAGCCGGGTCCCGGCATAGGCGGTGTGCAGGTAGTGATCCAGCATCCGGCGCTGCGCGGCGGCGCGGTCCTCGGGCGCGTCGACGGCCTCGGCCTGCTCCGCGGCGTAGGCGCGCAGGAGGTCGTGGAAGGTGTACCGGCCGGCCGCGTGCTCGGTGAGCAGATTGGCCCTGGTCAGCTCCAGCAGCGCCGCGGCGGCGTCCGGGTCCGGCAGTGCCGCGGCGGCGGCGTCCGGCGCACCGGCCAGGGCGGCCGCGGCCGGTGCGGTCACGTCGGGCCCAGGGTGCAGGCCCAGCAGGCGGAACATCCGGGCCGCCGCCGGGCTGAGCGCGGCGTACGACCACGACAGCACGGCCCGCGCGTCGACGTCGCGCTCCGCGCCGGTGAACGCGTCGAGCTGCCGGCCGGCGGCCTGCCGCAGCTCGGCGGCGATGCCGGCGAGCGGGAGCGCGGGACGCCCGGCCGCGCGGGCGGCCACGATCGCAAGGGCGAGCGGGAGGCCGGTGCATGCCTCGACGATCGCGTCGACGGCGGCGGACTCCTTGGCGACCCGGTCGGCGCCGAGCCGCGCGGCCAGCAGCCACCGCGCGTCGGCCGGCGGCAGCAGGTCCAGCACCAGCGGCTCCGCGCCCTCCGACGTGTGCAGCCCGGACAGCTCGTTGCGGCTGGTGACCAGCACCAGGCAGCCGCCCGCGCCGGGCAGCAGCGGGCGCACCTGCTCGGAGTCGCGGGCGTTGTCGAGCACCAGCAGCATCCGGCGGCCGGCCAGGTGGCTGCGGTACAGGGCGGCCTGCGCCTCGACGCCGGCCGGGACGCGCCGCGGCGCGACGTCCAGCGCGTCGAGGAACCCCCGGAGCACCTCGGCCGGGTCGGCCGGCGGCGCGGTGCGGTCGAAGCCGCGCAGGTTCACGTACAGCTGGCCGTCGGGAAACCGGCCGGCGACCTGGTGCGCCCAATGCAGCACGAGCGTGGTCTTGCCGATGCCCGCGGTGCCGGCGACGGTGCAGATCACGGTCGCGGTCGGGGCGACCGCGGCGGCGAGCGCGTCGAGCTTCGCGAGCGCGTTCCCGCGCCCGGTGAACCCGCGCACGGCCGGTGGCAGCTGCGCGGGCACGGGCCCCGACGGTCTCGCCGGCGCTCCCTGCGGCGCCGGTTCGACAAGCGCCGACGGCGGCGGTTCGGGGAGCGCCGGCGGCGCCGGTTCGGTGGGCCCGGGCTGGCCCCGCAGCACCGCCAGGTGCAGGCGCTGCAGCTCAGGGCCCGGGTCGAGGCCGAACTCCCGGGCCAGCCGCTGCTGGTGGCGCTGGTACACCGCAAGGGCCTCCAGGCTGCGCCCGGTGCCGTCCAGCGCCCGCATCCACAGGCCCAGCAGCCCTTCCCGGGTGGGGTGGGCGGCCGCCAGCCGGGTCAGCTCCGGCAGCACCTCGACGTGGCGGCCGGTGGCGATCTCGCACGCCAGCCACTCCTCGGTCGCCACCAGCCGCAGCTCTTCGAGGTCGCCCACCAGCCGGGGCCGCAGCCAGGCCGACACCGTGTCGTCGAGCGCGTCACCGCGCCACAGGTCCAGGGCCGCGCGCAGCCGTGCGCCGCGCTCCGCCGGGCCGGACAGGGCGCGGGCCGCCGCGACCATCCCGCTGAAGCGCCGCGCGTCGATCTCCTCGTCGTCGACGTCGATCTGGTACGACGTGCCCGTGCTGCTCACCAGCGCACCCGCGGAGCGCAGGGCGGCCCGGACCCGGGACACGTGGCTGTGCAGCAGCTGGCGTGCCGTCGGCACCGGCTCGCCGTCCCACAGCAGGTACGCCAGCCGCTCCACCGGCACGGGCACGTGGTTGTGCAGCAGCAGGACGGCCAGCAGGCACCGCTCCCGCCGCCGGCGCAGCACGACGGCGCCCGCGGACGTGTCGATCGCCAACGGACCGAGGAGCCGGAACCTCACAGCGGCCCACCGTAGCGGGTCGCCTGAGCCCACCTCCGCTGGCGTGTCAAGCCTGGCGCAAGCGGCGGCACGCATATTCGGGGTGGTCAACACGGCCGAACGGGGGTGTGCGGTGGACGGCGCGCAAGAGCCGGCCACCGTACGCGGAAAGCGTCAGCGGGCAGGTGCGAGCAGCCGCTCGCGGATGAGGGTGCCCGGGTCGTCGAACCACTCGTCGTAGTGGGTGGCGGGGCCGAGGGCGTCGATGGCGGCGACGTACGCCGCGCCGTCGATGGGCCGGCCGCTCAGCAGGGCGCTCATCGCGTGCAGGTAGTGGAAGTCGCTGTGGTCGGGGAACGCCTCCACGGCGCCGGACAGCACCGACGCCGCCTGCTCGTCGTGGCCCTGCTCCAGCAACGTCAGCACGATCCACCGGGCGGCCGACGGGCGGGTGGCCGACCCGCCGCGCCGGTGCACGTCCAGGAACCCTTCCAGCGCCTGGTCGAAGCGGCCGGCCGCGAAGTCGCGCAGGGCACCCGCGTACGGCAGGTCGTCGGGCACGGCGTCGGCGTGCGCCGGCAGGTAGGCGCGGCTGACGCCGGTGCCGCCGCCGGTCCTGCGGCCCACGACCCGCCACCGCACCGCGCGGTGCCCGTCGAACGCCGGGAACGTGACCGGCACCGCGACCGCACCCGCACCCGACGCGGCGGCGCGCTGCCGGAGCCGCTGCTCGGCGTCGGCGTCGACGAACCGCAGCCCGCCGAGGTCGAAGCGCCAGCCGTCGCCGGTCGCGGGGGACCAGGCGGCCCGCACCTGCCGGTACGTGTCCTCGATGCGCGGCACGATCGTGTCCCACGAGTAGCCGGCCGCGGTCTGCAGGCCGCCGTCGCGCAGCCGGGCCGCCAGGCCGGGCTCGTCCAGCACCCGCCGCACCTGGGTGGCCAGCCCGTTGACGTCGCGCACGTCGGCGAGCAGCGCGTTGACGCCGTCGCGGGCGTACTCGAGGACGCCGGTGTTCCGCGTCGTCACCACCGGCGTGCCCGACGCCATCGCCTCCAGCGGCGGCAGGCCGAACGTCTCGTAGTGCGAGCAGCAGACGTACACGGCGGCCTCGCGGAACAGGGCGCCGAGCGTGGCCTGGTCCGGGGCGACGGCGACCTCGCCGAACGGCTCCCGCGGCGGCTTCGGCGTCACCCACACCACGTCGACGGCGTGGCCGTGCTCGACGACGGACCGCCACACCTGGCGCATCTCGGCGATGCCCTTGAACGTGTTGCCGTCCCAGCCGACACACAGCAGGTACGGCCGCCGGCCGCTGGGCGTGCGGTCGAACACCGCCGGCGGGTGGAACACGGCCGGGTCGACGGCGTTGGGGATCACGGTCGCGGTCACGCCGTACCGCTGGCGTTGGACCTCGGCGACCGTCCCGCTGACGATGATCGTCGCGTCGGCGGCCTCCAGGCTTCTGGCCACCACGCCGCGGACCGTCTCGTCGACGTCCTCGAACAGGTGGAAGTCGCCCTGCTCGAAGTGCACGACCGGGGCGATGCCGAGGACGCGGGCGGCGAGGACCTGGTCCCAGTACCCGGCGACGATCACGTCGCAGGCCGGGACGGCCTCGGCGAGCTCGACGCCGAACGGCACCTGCCGGAACCGGGCCCGCAGGTCGAACCACGCCGGTGGTGGAAAATGGCTGAGCACCGTCACCCGGTGGCCCCGGGCGAGCAGCCGGTTCGCGTGCTCGAACAGCACCCGAGCGCCGCCGCCGACGTCGGTGCGCGGCACCAGGAAGCACACCCGCAGCCGCTCCGGCGCGCCGCCGAGGGGTGGCAGCCGCGGCACCGGCGGCGGGGCCGGCAGCTGGCGGCGGGCGAGGAACTCCGCGTTCCGGGCGGCGGCGACGGCCGCGGCCAGGTCAGGACGCAGCAGGAGCGCCGGGTCGGGCGCGGTTTCATTCGGCCGCATACCCCGCTTATCGGCCGCCCGCCGGCGGTTTTGAGGGCAAACCGGGAGCACTTGCCGGCAAAACCCGATAGTCACGCACCGCAGTCGTGCGGGTATCGTCGCCGAAGGCCTGTTTGAGAAGTAAGGGTGGGAACCCAGATGGTGCTGAAGATGTCCACGCTGTTCGTGCGGACGCTGCGCGAAGACCCCGCGGATGCCGAGGTGACGAGCCACCGGCTGCTCGTGCGCGCCGGCTATGTGCGCCGGGTCGCCCCGGGCATCTTCACCCTGCTGCCGATGGGGCTGCGCGTGCTGCGCAACGTCGAGCGGGTCATCCGCGACGAGATGGACGCCATCGGCGGTCAGGAGCTGACCTTCCCCGCCCTGCTGCCCCGGGAGCCCTACGAGGCGACGGGCCGCTGGACGGAGTACGGCGCCAACCTGTTCCGGTTGAAGGACCGCCGCGGGGGTGACTACCTGCTCGGCCCCACGCACGAGGAGATGTTCACCCTCGCCGTGAAGGACTTCTACTCCTCCTACAAGGACCTGCCGCTCACCCTGTACCAGATCCAGACGAAGTACCGCGACGAGGCCCGTCCCCGGGCCGGCATCCTGCGCGGGCGGGAGTTCCTGATGAAGGACTCCTACTCGTTCGACGTGGACGACGACGGGCTGCGCGAGGCGTACCAGCGGCATCGCTCCGCCTACATCAAGATCTTCGACCGGCTCGGCCTGGACTACGTCGTGTGCTCCGCGATGAGCGGCGCGATGGGTGGCAGCGCCTCCGAGGAGTTCCTCGCGGTGTGCGACATCGGCGAGGACACGTTCGTCCGCTGCGCGAACGGCGACTACGCCGCGAACGTCGAGGCGGTCACCACGCCCGCGATCGCGGCCCTGCCCATCGACGGGCTGCCCGCCGCGCGGGTGGTCGACACCCCGGACACCCCCACGATCGAGACGCTGGTCGACCTGTTCAACGAGCGCGACGACCTGCGCCGCGACGACCGCGCCTGGGGCGCCGGCGACACGCTGAAGAACGTCATGCTGATGCTGACGCTGCCCGACGGCAAGCGTGAGCCCCTGGCCGTCGGCGTGCCCGGCGACCGGGAGGTCGACCTGCGCCGCCTGGAGGCCCAGGTGGCCCCCGCCGAGGTGGCGCCGATGTCGGAGGCCGAGTTCCAGCAGCACCCCGCGCTGGTCAAGGGCTACATCGGCCCCGGCGTCCTGGGCGAGAAGGGCTCCTCCGGCATCCGGTACCTGGTCGACCCCCGCGTCGTGGACGGCACCAGCTGGATCACCGGCGCCGACCAGCCCGGCAAGCACGTCATGAACCTCGTCGCCGGGCGTGACTTCACCCCCGACGGCGTTGTCGAGGCGGTCCGCATCCAGGACGGCGACCTGTGCCCCGTCGACGGCGGCACGCTGGAGCTGGCCCGCGGCATCGAGATCGGCCACATCTTCCAGCTCGGCCGCAAGTACGCGAAGGCGCTCGGCCTCACCGTGCTGGACCAGCACGGCAAGGCCGTCACCGTCACCATGGGCTCCTACGGCGTCGGCGTGTCCCGCGCCATCGCCGTGATCGCCGAGCAGACCGCCGACGACCGTGGCCTGTGCTGGCCCCGGGAGCTGTCACCCGCCGACGTGCACGTGGTCGCCGCGGGCAAGACCGAGGAGATCAAGGCCGGCGCCGCGCAGCTCGCCGACGCCCTCGCCGCGACCGGGCTCGAGGTGCTGCTCGACGACCGCAAGGACGTCTCGCCGGGGGTCAAGTTCAACGACTCGGAGCTGCTCGGCGTCCCGACCATCGTGGTCGTCGGCAAGCGGCTGGCCGACGGCATGGTGGAGATCCGCGACCGCAAGACCGGCGAGAAAGAGGAGATCCCGGTCGAGGGCGCTGCGGAGCGTATCGCCGCGGTCATCAGGGCGGTCTGACGGCGCGGCAAGGGTCGGCCGTTCGGCTTCTTGTCGGATCAGCCGTTCGGCCGGACCTATCCCGTCAAATCCCCCCGCATACGGCGCTTCGGTTTGACTGGAGGCCCGGAGGAGCCGATACGTTCGGTCACGGCCATGCTGTCAACGAAGGGTGCTGACGTTGTCCGGCCGCCATACCGCAATGACCCGGCGTCACCTGGCTCCATTGATCGCAGGCGTTGTCGCCGCGGTCGCCCTGATCGGTGGTGCAATCGCCACCGTCAATATGAGATCGGACGACGCGAAGCCGACGGCCGCCGATGCGATCGACGGCAGCCGTGGTCCGGCCGACCGCGCGGACCGCGGCGAGCGACCCTCGCCCGCCACCTCCGCCCCGTCGCCCAGCGCGTCCGCGTCGCCGCAGGTCAGCAAGGCACCGGAGGTCACGAAGTCGCCGACGAAGAAGCCGTCGGCGTCGAGCACGCCCAAGGCGACCGGCGGCGCTGTGACGGGCACCGGCACGTGCAAGGCGTCCTACTACGACACCGGTTCGCGCACCGCCAACGGGGAGAGCTTCAACCCCAACGGGCTGACGGCCGCGCACAAAGAGCTGCCGTTCAACACCCAGGTCCGGGTCACCAACCTGGCCAATGGCAAATCGGTCGTCGTGCGCATCAACGACCGGGGGCCGTTCGTCAGCGGACGCTGCCTCGACCTCGCCCGCGGCGCGTTCGTCACGATCGCTTCGGTGAGTGCCGGAGTGATCAACGCACGGTACGAGGTACTCAAGTAACGCCGGATCCCGGCCGTTTGTTTGAGCGGTCCGGCGGCCCTTTGGTGGCATGCTGTCGATCGGACCTATGAAACGACCGTTGCTTCCCGAAGCCCGCGCCGGAGTCGGCGCGGCCTTCGTGCTGCTCTGCCTGGTGCTGGCCGCCGAGGTCGCCGACGGCGTCGACGCCAACTACATCGGCCTGCTGGCCGCGGCGCCGTTCCTCGCCGCCGCGTTCGCGTCCTGGCCCGAGGTCCTCGCCGTCGGCAGCGCCTCGACCGTCCTCGCCCTCGTGTTCTGCACGATCGAGCTCATGCACAGCCGCGAGCGCACCCTGGTGATGCTGCTCAACCTCGGCGCGGTCATCCTCGCCGCCGGCATCGCCTCCGCCGTGGGCGCCATCCGGCAGCGGCAGATCGCGCGGTACGCCGAGCTGTCCAAGCTCGCCTCCGTGGCGCAGCAGGCCGTCCTGCGCCCGCTCGGGCCGCAGCTGGGCCCGTTGACCATCGCCGCCCGGTACATCTCCGCCAGCGCCGCCGCCGACATCGGCGGTGACCTGTACGAGGCGGTGGACACCCCGTACGGCGTCCGCATGATCATCGGCGACGTGCGGGGCAAGGGCCTGGACGCGGTCCGGCTCGCCAGCATCGTCCTGGGCTCCTACCGGCACGTCGCCTTCGAGCGCGCCGACCTGCGCGCCATCGTCGCCGACCTGGACCGGGCCGTGGCCCGCTCCGTGGGCGACGAGGACTTCGTGACCGCGGCGCTGATCGAGGAGCGCGGCGGCACCCTCACGATCGTCAACTGCGGGCACCCCGCGCCGCTGCTGCTGCGCCGCGGCCAGGTCATCCCGCTCGACCCGCCGTCCAACGCGCCACCGCTGGGCTTCATGCCGGTGGTCAAGCCCCGCGTCGAGCGGCTCGAGCCCGGCGACCGGCTGCTCTTCTTCACCGACGGGCTGGCGGAGGCGCGCCGCGACGGGCAGTTCTTTCCGACGGCGGAGCGGGCGCAGCGGCTCCTCGGGCACGGCACCGTCGCCGACGGGCTGGCCTCGCTGGAGAGCGCGCTGCTGGAATGGGTGCGCGGCCGGCTCGACGACGACATCGCGCTGGTCCTGGTCGAGTACCAGGGCGTGAAGGCTCCGGCGACGGTCCCCAGCTGGGAGATCGGCGGCGCCGGAGCGACGACTGTGGGCTGAAGCCGTCTCAGTCGATGACAACCCGCGGGCGCGGGATGAGACGCCGCATCGGGGCGCGGTGCCGGCCGGTGTAGAACCGCGGGTACTTGGGAGCGAACAGAGAGCCCATCATCCTGACGATCATCGCGGGTGCCCTCCTCTTGACTGCGAGTAACCGCTCAACGAGCGCATCACCCGCGGGTGACGGCGTGTCGTGCGCACCTGCTCCCGTCGGGCTACTCATCTATCACCCTCAGCTACTCAGGGATCACCCTGACCTGCCGAGATAGGTGAGGCTGCGTGTGACCGCCGTCACCCGTCCGGGCGGGTTGCCCGAGGTTACTTGCGAGTAATAAGATGGCTGTTACCGACTGGTAACCTCGGTCATCCATGCTCGATCTACAAAAGCGACCCAGAGACGGGGGCCACTCCGCGATGAGCCACTACAAGAGCAACCTGCGGGACCTCGAGTTCAACCTCTTCGAGGTGCTCGGCGTCGACAGCGTCCTCAGCCAGGGCACCTACGGTGACCTGGACGTCGACACCGCCCGCAGCATCCTCGCGGAGGTCGACCGGCTCGCCCGCGAGGATCTCGCCGCCAGCTACACGGACGCCGACCGCAACCCGCCGGTCTTCGACCCGGCCACGCACTCGGTGAAGATGCCCGAGTCGTTCCGGAAGTCCTATGAGGCGTTCATGGCGGCCGAGTTCTGGCGCCTCGACCTGCCCGCCGAGCTCGACGGGACCCCCGCGCCGCGGGCGCTGTGGTGGGCCCTCGCCGAGATGGTGCTGGGCTCCAACGCGCCGGTCTGGATGTACGCGTCCGGCCCCTCGTTCGCCAACACGCTGCGGATCGAGGGCACCGAAGAGCAGAAGAAGTGGGCGAAGCTCTTCGTCGAACGCCAGTGGGGCTCCACGATGGTGCTGACCGAGCCCGACGCGGGCTCCGACGTCGGCGCCGGCCGCACCAAGGCGATCCCGCAGGCCGACGGCTCCTGGCACATCGAGGGCGTCAAGCGCTTCATCACCAGCGGCGAGCACGACCTCACCGAGAACATCGTCCACTACGTGCTGGCCCGGCCGGTCGACACGCCCGGCGCCGGCGGCCCCGGCACCAAGGGCCTCTCGCTCTTCGTCGTGCCGAAGTTCCACTTCGACGGCGAGACCGGAGAGCTCAAGGACCGCAACGGCGTCTTCGTCACCAACGTCGAGCACAAGATGGGCCTCAAGGTCTCCACCACGTGCGAGGTCACGTTCGGCGGTCACGGCGTCCCCGCCAAGGGCTGGCTGCTCGGCGACGTGCACGAAGGCATCCGCCAGATGTTCCTCATCATCGAGTACGCGCGGATGATGGTCGGCACGAAGGCGATCGCCACCCTGTCGACCGGCTACCTCAACGCGCTCGAATACGCCAAGAGCCGCGTCCAGGGCGCCGACCTCGCCAGCAACGACAAGGCCGCGCCCCGGGTCACGATCACCCACCACCCCGACGTGCGCCGCTCGCTGCTGCTGCAGAAGTCCTACGCCGAAGGCCTGCGCGCGCTCGTGCTGTACACCGCCTCCTGGCAGGACAAGGTGGCCCTCGCCGAGGCCGCCGGCGACGAGAAGGCCGCGAAGATCGCCAAGCGGGTCAACGACCTGCTGCTTCCGCTGGTCAAGGGCGTCGGCTCGGAGCGGGCCTACGAGCTGCTCGGCCACGAGGCGCTGCAGACCTTCGGCGGCTCCGGCTTCCTGCAGGACTACCCGCTGGAGCAGTACGTCCGCGACTCGAAGATCGACACTCTCTACGAGGGCACGACCGCGATCCAGAGCCTCGACCTCGTCTTCCGCAAGATCGTGAAGGACCAGGGCAAGGCGCTGCTCACCGTCGCCGCCGAGATCCAGCAGTTCCTGGCGGCCGAGGGCGGCAACGGCCAGCTCAAGGTCGAGCGCGTCGCGCTGGGCAAGGCCCTCACCGAGACCCAGACCATGCTCGGCATCTTCACCGGCTGGCTCGGCGAGGCGCAGGCCGGCGACGCCCAGGCCCTGTACAAGGTCGGCCTCAACACCCGCCGCTTCCTGCTCGCCCTCGGCGACGTCGTGGTCGGCTGGCTCCTGCAGCGGCAAGCCGAGGTCGCCCTGAAGGCCCTGGCCGCCGGCACCACCGAGACCGCCTTCTACGAGGGCAAGGTCGCCGCCGCGAAGTTCTTCGCCCGCGAGGTCCTGCCCCGCATCGGCTCGGACCGCCGGATCGTCGAGGGCACGACGCTGGACGCGATGGAGCTGTCGGAGGACGCGTTCTAGGTTTCCTGGCGTAACCGCACCACAGAGAAGCTGGCGGGAGGGCAATGGCGCCCTCCCGCCATTTCTGTGCCGCTGGGCCGGCTCCCGGGTCAGCCGCGGGCGGTGTGGTGCGTCCGCAGCGCGGCCGTGTCGAGGTCGCGCCAGGCGCCGGGCACCGTGTGGACCGCGATCCCGCTCGTCGGCAGGCCCTCATCGGGCAGCGCGTCCGGGGCCAGCAGGTCCGACAGCATCGACAGGGTCGGGTTGTGGCCGATCACGAGCAGCGTCGACACGTCCGGCGCGCCGTCGCGGATCAGGTCGAGCGTGTCGTGCGCGGGGCCCAGGTACAGGCGGTGCTCGAACATCACCGGAAGGGCGGCGAGCTGCAGGCCCTCCAGGGTCTCGCGGGTGCGCACGGCCGTCGAGCAGAGCACCAGATCGGGCAGGAGGCCCTGCTCGCGCAGCCATTCGCCGGCCGCGGCGGCGTCCCGGCGGCCGCGCGGGCTCAGCGGGCGCTCGAGGTCGGTCGGGTACGGATCCGGGTCCACCGACTTTGCGTGCCGGAGCAGGATCAGCGTGCGCTCGGTCATGCCGTCAAGAGTGCCCGATCCGGCCCGCCGGAGCGGGCCGATTGACCGGTGCCGTCCGTGGGTAAACCAGACGTAGAGACGTTCACCAAACCAACGCCTGGAGGCCATCGATGGGTATCGGCGGCAGCATTCTTCTGATCGTCGTCGGCGCGATCCTGACGTTCGGCCTGGACGACACTGACCTCGGTCCGTTCAACCTCGACACCATCGGCTGGATCCTGCAGCTGGCGGGCCTGGTCGGGCTGCTTCTCACGCTGTACTTCTGGAACAGCCGCCGGCGCACCGTGGTGCGGCAGGCCCCGCCGACGGCGGTCGGTGGCACCGCGATCCCGCCGACCTCGGATGAGATCATCGAAGAGCGGCGTCGCCGCACCTACTGAGCCAACGACCCTGGCGCCATCTACTTTGCGTACAACGCGAAGTAGATGGCGATGTGGTGCAGAATCGCCGCAACCAGCGTGCACGCATGGAAGAACTCGTGGTGTCCGAACACCGTCGGCCACGGGTTGGGCCGGCGCAGGGCGTAGAAGACCGCGCCGATCGTGTAGAACGCGCCGCCGACGATCGTCAGCACCAGGGCGGTCACCCCGCCCGAGTGCAGGATGTCCGGCAGGACCACGACCGCGACCCAGCCCAGCGCGATGTAGAGCGGCGCCGACAGCCAGCGCGGCGCGTGCGGCCAGATCATCTTCATGCCGACGCCGAGCAGGGCCCCGCCCCAGACCACGGCGAGGATCACGTCCCCCGTGCGGCCCTCCAGCAGCAGCACGCTGAAGGGTGTGTACGTGCCGGCGATGAACACGAAGATCATCGAGTGGTCCAGGCGGCGCATGAGCTTGTAGCCCTTGGGCGACCAGACCCGGCGGTGGTAGAGCGCGCTCGTGCCGAACAGTGCGCACACGGTCAAGCTGTAGACCAGGCAGCTCACGAACGGCGACCAGCCCGGCCGGGCAGCCGCGAGGGAGCACAGCACGATGCCGCAGACGATCGCGGCGCCGAACGCGTAGGTGTGCAGCCAGCCCCGCATCCTGGGTTTCCCGAGATCGACAGGGCGGAGGCGGGTCTTGGTCTTCACGGTCACGCCCTCCAGGTTACGGTACCGTAGGTTACTGGCAAGTACAGTTCTGGTGTTTGTTGTCTATGGTGACGGTCATGCAGATCCGCGCCGTCGGCGCCTCGGCTCTCATGATCGAGGTCGACGACCCGCTCGCATGGTTCGCCACGCTGGACGCCGCACGGGCCGCCGGGCGGCTCGACGTCACGGACATCGTCCCCGGTGCCCGGACCGTGCTGCTCGACGGGGTGCCCTCGGTCACCGCCCTCACCGCGGCGCTGCGCGCCTGGCCGCCGCCCGCCGCCGCGTCCGCCGCCGGCGACGACCTCGACCTCCCGGTCACCTTCGACGGGCCCGATCTTGCCCAGGTGGCGGCGCATGTCAGCCGCTCCCCGGAGGCCGTCGTCGCGGACCTGACCGGCACGGCGTTCCGGGTGGCGTTCGGCGGATTCGCACCCGGGTTCGCGTATCTCAGCGGCCTGCCCTGGTCCGTGCCGCGGCTGGAAAATCCACGCCCACGGGTGCCCGCCGGGTCGGTCGCGCTCGCCGCCGAATATGCCGGCGTCTACCCGACTGCGTCGCCCGGCGGCTGGCAGCTCGTCGGCCGCACCGACGTCGCCCTGTTCGACATCGACGGGACCCCGCCGGCCCTGCTCACCCCCGGCCGCACCGTCAGGTTCGTGGTGGCATGACCGGCCCGGAGCGCAGCGGAGGGCCGGGCATCATGGGCGCAGTTTCGAGGTCAGGGCGGCGCCGGAGCGCAG
Organism: Dactylosporangium sp. NPDC050688; assembly: GCF_040654515.1. Lineage (NCBI taxonomy): Bacteria > Bacillati > Actinomycetota > Actinomycetes > Micromonosporales > Micromonosporaceae > Dactylosporangium > Dactylosporangium sp. NPDC050688. The sequence goes on along the minus strand of NZ_JBFAIC010000032.1, from coordinate 18,049 downwards.
CGGAGGTGACGGCATGACCGATTCGCTGCGGGTGGAGATTGCTGGGCCGCTCACGACGCTGCAGGACCTCGGCCGGCCCGGGTACGCGCACCTCGGCGTCCCGCGCTCCGGTGCCCTCGACCAGCCGGCCCTCCTGCTCGGCAACCGGCTCGTCGGCAACCCCCCGACCAGCGCCGCCCTGGAGATCACGTTCGGGCCGTTCGCCGCCACGCTGCCCCGCGCCGGCACCCTGGCGCTGACCGGCGCCGCGGCGACCCTGCGCGTCGGCGGGCGCCCCGCGCCGATCAACGCCCCCGTCGCCTTCCGGCCCGGCGACCGCGTCGAGATCGGGCGGGCCGTCGCGGGGCTGCGCGGTTACCTCACCGTCTCCGGTGGGTTCGCCGCGCCGCCGGTACTGGGCAGCCGCGCGACCGATACGCTCTCGGCGCTCGGACCACCCGTTGTCCGGGCCGGCGACCTGCTCGCGCTGGGCGAACCGACCGGCGACCCGTCCACCGTCGACGTGGCACCCCGCCCCGCGGTCGGCGGGCCGATCACGCTCGGCCTCACCTGGGGGCCCCGCCACGAGTACTTCACGCACCCCGGCGAGCTGCTCGCGGGCTCGTACACCATCAGCAACGACAGCAACAGGGTCGGCGCGCGCCTCGCCGGGCCCGCACTCACCCGCGCCCACCAGCGCGAACTGCCCAGCGAAGGCATCGTCCTCGGCGCCGTGCAGGTGCCCGCGTCCGGTCAGCCGCTGATCTTCCTCGCCGACCACCCCACCACCGGCGGATACCCCGTCGTCGCCGTCGTCGACCCCGCCGACCTGCCGCTGCTCGCGCAGGCGCGCCCGGGCGATACCGTTCGGTTCCGTGGACCTCAACAGTGACCTCGGCGAAGGCTTCGGCATCTGGACCCTCGGCGACGACGAGGCGCTGCTGGAGATCGTCACCAGCGCCAACGTGGCCTGCGGCTTCCACGCCGGCGACCCGAGCACGATGCGCCGGGTCTGCGCCCGCGCCGTCGATCTCGGCGTCCGGATCGGCGCCCAGGTCAGCTACAACGACCTGGCCGGCTTCGGCCGCCGCCGGGTCGACATCGACGCCGCGACCCTGACCGACGAGCTGCGGTACCAGATCGGCGCGCTCTCCGCGTTCGGCCCGATCGCCTACGTCAAGCCGCACGGCGCGCTGTACCACACCACCGCCGCCGACCCGGGCCACGCCTCCGCCGTCGTCGCCGCCGCGCGGTCGCGGGACCTTCCGGTGCTGTGTCAGCCCGGCTCGGTCCTGGCCGAGCTGGCGGCCGAGGCCGGGCTGCGGGTCGTCGCGGAGGGCTTCGTCGACCGCGGGTACCTTCCCGACGGCCGGCTCGTCCCGCGCGGCACCGACGGCGCGGTGCTCACCGATGTCGACGCCGTCACCGAGCGGGCCGTCCGCATGGCCCGTACCGGTGAGGTCGTCGCCGTCGACGGCAGCCTGGTCACGCTGCCGTTCGAGTCGCTGTGCGTGCACGGCGACACCCCGGGCGCGGTGGCGATGGCGTCGGCGGTCCGTGCGGCACTGGTGGCCGCGGGGATCCAGCCGATGCCGTTCGCCTGACGTCCCGTCGCGCTTTCGCTTGTGGTGCGGGGGCTCAGGTCGCCTGGTCGAGGCCGCGCAGCACCAGCGGCAGCCGGGTGGCGCCGTCGCCGGCCACCCGGATCGGCACGCCCCAGTCCTGCCGCGTGAGGTGGCAGGCGGGGAACTCCGCGTCGATGTCGCACGTCGCCGCCTGCGCCACCACCTGCAGTACGCCCTCGGTGACGTCGGGGGACAGGACCAGCCGGCGGCGCAGGCTCTGCGTCACCCCCGCCCCCTCCAGCAGCAGCTCCGGCGGCGAGGCCGACACCTCCAGGCGGGTCGACGGGCCGAACGACTCGTCCAGCTTCTGCCCCGGCGCCGGCTCGAAGATCAGGTCCAGCTCCACCTCGCCCGGCGCCAGCATCGTGGACGGCCGCTCGGTGCGGTGCCGCACCCCGGCGACGTCGACGCCCGCCGCGGCCAGCGTGCCGGGCGCCAGCCGGACGAGCCGGTGCGCGCCGGACTCCACGACGACGATGTCGCCCGTCGCCGTCAGTACCAGATCACTCGGCTCTTTGAGCCCGTCGACCACGGTCGTCACCGCACCGTCGGCGATCTTGCGAACGGCGCCGTTGTACGTGTCGGCGACGAGCACACTGCCGTCGGCCAGCGCGAGCAGGCCGAGCGGGTGCTGCAGCAGCGCCTGGTCGGCCGGGCCGTCCACGTGACCGAAATCGAACAGGCCCTGCCCGGCCGCGGTCGACATCCGGCCGTCCTCGATCCAGCGGACCGCGCTCGACTCGCTGTCGGCGATCCACAGCCTCGCACCGTCAGGCGTGGTCGACAGCCCCGACGGCTGCGCCATCCAGACCTCGTGCAGCAGCCCGTCGCGCAGCGCCTCAACGGTCGTGCCCGCGTACACGCCCGCGGTGCGCTGCACCGGGTTGAACCACCACAGCTGGTGAATGCCGGCCATCGCGATCACCACGCGGTCGTCGTACCAGGCGACATCCCACGGCGAAGAGAGGTCGACGGCGAGGGAGTCGTGCGCGTCGAAGTCCACGGTGCCGCGCCACTGCCGTCCGCTGCCCGCGACCGTGGTCACCTCGCCCGTGGACAGATTGAGGCCGCGCAGCAGGTGGTTGACGGTGTCGGCGATGACGACGTCGTACCCGGCGACCCCGGCCACGTGCGGGGGCAGCAGGCACAGTCCGCCCGGCTCGGAGAACTCGGGATCCGTGCCGTCCTTGCGCCCGCGCTGCCCGGTGCCGATGCGGCGGATCAGCGTCTCGTTGTCGGCGTCGAGCTCGACCAGCGACTGGTGCGTCGAGTCCGCGACCAGGAAATGCCCGTCGGCCAGGGCGAGCGCCTTGCCCGGGAAGCGCAGCACCGTCGCGTCGCCGGACTTCGGCGCGCTGTGCGGGGCGTCCCCGCGCCGCAGCGTTCCGCGCGCCTCGTGGACCCGGACCAGCTCCTCGACCAGCCGCGCCAGCCCTTCGGCGTGACCCTCGCCGGCCATCGTGGCCACGACGTAACCCTCGGGGTCGATGACGGTCAGCGTCGGCCAGGCCTTCGCCGCGTACTGCTGCCACATGTCCATCTCGGGGTCGTCCAGCACGGGGTGGTCGACCCCGTACCGCTCGACCGCCGCCGCGAGCGCCGCCGCGTCCTTCTCGTGCTCGAACTTCGGCGAGTGCACGCCGATGGTCACCAGCACGTCGGCGAAGCGCTCCTCCAGCGGCCGCAGCTCGTCCAGGACATGCAGGCAGTTGATGCAGCAGAAGGTCCAGAAGTCGAGCAGGACGATTTTGCCGCGCAAGTCGGACAGGGTGAGTCCGTCGGTGTTCAACCATCCGCGCCCCCGCAGTTCGGGAGCGCGGACGCGGGCCTTGAGCAGTGGCGACTGCGCCGGGTCGGTCATGACCCTAAGTCTGCCCGAGCGCCCTGATCCGCTCCCGGACCAGGGCGGCTACGTCACTTCTGGGCGGCGGGGCGCAGGCAGAGCACCTCGTCCTTCTGGCCCTTGTGCTGCAGCACCACGTACGGCTGGCTGGCGTCTGAGCAGCTCTCCGGCTTCTCGACCTTCTGCACGATGGTGAACGCGTCCTTGTCGGAGCAGCTGGCCTTCTTCGCCGAGTCGCCGTCCTGCTTGACGCACGAGTTGACCGCGAAGCTGGTGCTGCCGGCGTTGTTGAGCGCCACCACGATGCCGGTGCCCGCGACCGCGAGCAGGAACACGACCACCACGACCACGAGGCCGATGACCAGGCTGCGCTTGCTCTTCTGGGCCGCGGCCGGCGTCGGTACGCCCGGATCCCCGCCCGTCGGCGACGTCTGCGGCGGGGCATCGCCCGGCATGGTGACCAGGTCGCTGTAGTGCGGACCGGTGGGCTGCGAGCCGGCGCCGCTGGGGACGGAGGCCTGGTACACGCCGGTGGCCGGCGGAGGTGCGGCCTGGTAGATGCCGGTCGCCGGTGGGGCGGAGGTCGGGCCGGTGGCGGGCGGGACGGAGACCTGGGCCCGGGCCGCGTACGACCCCGCCTGCGGGATCTTGCCGAGGCTCGGCGCCGCCGGCACCGGTCCTCCGGGCTGGGCGCCTTCGCCGTAGGCGTTGGCCGGCGGCGCGGACGCCGGGGCCGTGCCGTATGTGCTGGCCGGTGGCGCGGACGCCGGTGCGGTGCCGTAGGTGTTGGCGGGCGGCGCGGAGGCCGGGGCCGTGCCGTACGTCGCTGGGGGAGCGGAGGCCGGGGCCGTGCCGTACGTCGCTGGGGGAGCGGAGGCTGGCGCGGTGCCGTAGGTGTTGGCGGGCGGCGCGGAGGCGGAGGCGCCGTAGGTGGCGGGCGGCGCGCTCCACACGGGAGGGGCGCTCGACACCGGCGGGGCGCTCGACACGGGCGGGGCGCTCGACACGGGTGGGGCTGAGGTGGGGACCTGGGCGGTGCCGTACGAGGCCGGCTGGACAGGCGACAGCGGCGCGCCGGACACGGGCGGGTGCACGGCACCCGGGACCTGGGCGCTGCCGGAGACCTGCGCGGTGCCGTAGGTGCGGGCGCTGCCGGAGACTGGGGCGGCGGACACGGGTGCGTTGCCGTACTGCGCGCCGGGCACCTGCGCCGAACCGGACGTGGGGCCGCCGGACACGTGACCCGGGGCCGGCACACCCGACACGGGCACCTGCGCACTGCCGGCGGCCGCGGCAGGCGGGGGCACCTGGTGCATGGCCGAGGAGGCCGGCGGCACCGGGTGGGTGGCCGGGGCGGGCACGGGATAGGTGGCCGGGCCGGGCACCGGGTGCGTTGCCGGGCCGGGCACCGGGTGTGTCGCCGGGCCGGGGACGGCCTGCGGCGCGGCAGGGGCGGGCGGCGGGCCGGAGGCGTCGGCGACCTGGGACGCGGGTGTGAAGCCGGGGAAACTCCCGGGCGGCCCGGACGGCGTGACCGGCGGCGGGACGCGGGCCGGCAGCGGCGGAGGCGGCGCGGCGGCAAGGGGCGCGGCCGAGGGCGCGGCAGGAGGCGCGGCAGGGGAACTGACGGCGGGTGGTGCGGCCGGCGACGTGGCGGCGGCCGGGGGCACGGCGGCGGGAGGCGTCGCGGCGGGCGGCACCGAAGCCTGCGCGCCGGAAGCGAATGGCCCGGCGGGCGGCGCCGAAGCCTGTGCGGCGCTGGGAGTGAACGGTCCGGCCGGCGGCGCGAACGGTCCGGCCGGCGGCGCGAACGGTCCGGCCGGCGGGAACGGCCCGGGCCGGGCCGGCGGCTCGTCCTGACCCGCCGACGCCCCGCCCCCACCGGAACCCTGTCCAGCACCGGAGACCGGCGCACCCCCGGAAACCGGAGAACCACCGGAGACCGGAGCGCCGCCGGAGACCGGCGCACCCCCGGAAACCGGAGAACCACCGGAGACCGGTGAGCCGTACGTGCCCGGTGTCGGAGGCGTGGCCGGCGCGATCGGCTGGGCAGGAGGCCTGGTCGGCATGGGGACCGACGCGGTGGCTCGCACGGTGCCGGCCGGTGCCGTGCCGGGCGGGGGTGAGTTCGGCGCGCTCGCCGCACTCTCGTCCGCTTCGGACGGGTGGGGCTGGTCGGACGTCATCGTGCCTCCTGTGGTCAGACCCTTGCGACCGTAGTCGACCCGAACCGTACATGGCAGAGAGGAGGCTCAGGTTCGTCGGCAAGCGCCCCCAGAATAGGTGAACAACGAGCAGCCGCCCCGGTCCGGGGAGGGTCGGACCAGGGCGGCTGAGAGTGTGGCTGACGGCGCCGAGCGCAGGACTAACTTCGGCTGAGCATGGCGTGGAGTTCGTCGCGCAGGGCGGTCGACGGGTTCTTGGCGATGGCGCGCTCGATGGCGTCACGGCGGCGGGCGGCGTTGCGGCGGGCGCGGTAACGCTCCATGAAGGTGCTCACGGCTGGCTCCTCGGCAGAGTGTGTAAGGACGAAGCTTGCTTCCCATCCATTACACGCCCAGCAGAAGATCCTTAGCCAGCGAATAGCAAGTGATGCGGCGCACCCGCCGACGATTCGTAGGGTCGCTGCCTCGATAAACGCCCTGTTCGTCGGCGATATGACAGTGGCCCGGCACTCCCGCGCCGGGCCACCTGCCGTGAATTGGACTGCTAGCTCCAGGCGAGCAGCGAGCCTTCCGGGTCCTCCAGGAAGGCGCCGACGTCGCGCAGGAACTTCGAGCCCAGCTCGCCGTCGATGATCCGGTGGTCGAACGACAGGCCGAGCGTCGTCACCTGCCGGATCTTGATCTTGCCCTTGTGCACCCAGGGGGTGTCGCGGATGGCACCGAACACCAGGATCGCCGACTCGCCCGGGGGCAGGATCGGCGTGCCGGTGTCGACGCCGAACACGCCGACGCTGGTGATCGTGAACGTGCCGCCGCTCATCGCCGCCGGAGACGTCTTGCCCTCCCGGGCGGTGGCCACCAGGGCGTTGAGGGCGTCGGCGAGCTCCCGCGTGGTGAGCGCGTCGGCGTCCTTGACGTTGGGCACGATCAGGCCGCGCTCGGTCGCCGCGGCGATGCCGAGGTTGACGTAGTGCTTGACCACGATCTCGGCGGCGCCCGCGGACGTGGCCTGCCACGAGGAGTTGACCATCGGGTGGCGCTTGAGCGCGACCAGCGCGGCCTTGGCGACCATGAGCAGCGGGGAGACCCGCACGTCGCGCCAGTCGCGCTTGGTCTTGAGCCGTTCGAGGGCCTTCATCGAGCGGGTGACGTCGACCGTGAGGAACTCGGTGACGTGCGGCGCGGTGAACGCGCTGGCCACCATGTTCTCGGCGGTCAGCTTCCGCACACCCTTGACCGGGATCCGCTCCTCCCGGCCGACCCGCGGCGCGGCCGCCGGCCCTGTCATGGTCGCTGTCACGGGCGCCGGCGCGGTGGGAGCGGCCGACACGGACAGCACGTCGTCCCGCGTGATCGAGCCGTTGGGGCCGGTGCCGGCGATGCCGGCGAGGTCGACGCCGAGATCCCTGGCGAGCTTGCGGACCGGGGGCTTGGCCAGCACGCTGCCCTGCACGGGTCGCGGCGGGGCGGCGGGTGCCACCTCGACGGCGGCCACTTCGACGGGAGCCGGCGCGACGGGCGTTGCGGGAGGCTGCGTCGGTACCGTGGCCGCGGTTGCTCTTGGCCGCCGCTTCGCGGCGGTCGTCTTCGGGCCGTAGCCGACGAGCACGGCGGTGCGGCCACCCGGCGCGGGGCCGCCGATCATGCCCGGCTCGACCGGCGCGTCACCGGCGATCTCGACCGCGGCCAGCGACGCCGCGGACGGCGTGGGCGCGGCCGTGGCGCCGGACGGGTCGGTGTTGATCGCGATGATCGGGACGCCGACCTCGACCGTGGTGCCCTCGGGGTGGAAGATCTTGTCGACCTTGCCGGCCCACTTCGCGGGGATCTCGACCGCGGCCTTGGCGGTCTCGACCTCGACGATCGGCTGGTTGAGCTCGATGGTGTCGCCCACCTGTACCAGCCACTTGAGGATCTCGCCCTCGGTGAGGCCTTCGCCCAGGTCGGGAAGGTTGAACTCCTTGACCGTCACGGCGCGCCCCCCTAGAACCCGAACGAGCGGTCGACGGCGTCGAGCACCCGGTCGAGGTCGGGCAGGTATTCCTCCTCGACGCGGGCGGCCGGGTACGGCGTGTCGAACCCGGTGACGCGCAGGACCGGCGCCTCGAGGGAGTAGAAGCACTCCTCGGTGATCCGGGCGGCGATCTCCGAGCCCAGGCCCAGGTTGCCGGGCGCCTCGTGGACGACGATCGCGCGGCCGGTGCGCCGCACCGACTCGTACACCGGCGCCATGTCGAGCGGGGAGAGCGTCCGCAGGTCGATGACCTCCAGCTCGCGCCCGTCCTCGGCGGCGGCGGTCGCCGCGTCCAGCGCGGTGCGGACCATCGGGCCGTAGGCGAGCAGCGTGCCGTCGGCGCCGGGCCGCACGACCCGCGACACGTGCAGCGGCGCGCTCGCGGTGTCGACGTTGACCTGGCCCTTCTCCCAGTATCGGCGCTTGGGCTCCATGAAGATGATCGGGTCGTCGGACTCGATCGACTGCTGGATCATCCAGTACGCGTCGTCGGGGTTGGAGCAGGAGACGACCTTGAGGCCCGCGGTGTGCGCGAAGTAGGCCTCGGGGGACTCCGAGTGGTGCTCGACCGCGCCGATGCCGCCGCCGAAGGGGATCCGGATGACGATGGGCAGGCTGACCTTGCCCTGGGAGCGGTAGTGCATCTTCGCGACCTGCGACACGATCTGGTCGTACGCGGGGTAGACGAACCCGTCGAACTGGATCTCGCACACCGGCCGGTAGCCGCGGATCGCGAGGCCGACGGCGGTGCCGATGATGCCGGACTCGGCCAGCGGCGTGTCGATGACGCGCTCGTCGCCGAAGTCCTTCTGCAGGCCGTCGGTGATGCGGAAGACGCCGCCGAGCTTGCCGACGTCCTCGCCCATGATGAGGACCTTCGGGTCACGCTCCATCGCCCGGCGCAGGCCGGTGTTGAGCGCCTTACCGATCGTCAGGGTCTCGGCCATCAGTGCCCACTCCCCTCGAACGACGACAGGTACTTGTCGAACTGCTCCCGCTGCTGGTCGAGCTCCGGCGAGCCGTGCGGATAGACGTGGTCGAACAGGCCGCGCGGGTCCGGGTCCGGCATGTCGAGCACGCGCTCGCGCAGGTCGGCGGCGGCGACCCGGGCCTCCTCGTCGATCGCGGCGAAGAAGTCGTCGCCGGCGATGCGCTGCTTCTCCAGGAACGCCCGCAGCCGCTTGATCGGGTCCTTCGCCTGCCAGGCCTCGACCTCGCTGGCGATGCGGTAGCGGGTCGGGTCGTCCGACGTGGTGTGGGCGCCCATCCGGTACGTGTACGCCTCGATCAGCGACGGGCCCTGCCCGTGCCGGGCGTCATCCAGCGCCTTGCGGGTGACCGCGTAGCAGGCGAGCACGTCGTTGCCGTCCACCCGCAGGCCGGGGAAGCCGAAGCCGCTGGCACGGTGGTACAGCGGGACGCGCGTCTGCCGCTCGAGCGGTTCGGAGATCGCGTACTGGTTGTTCTGGCAGAAGAACACCAGCGGCGCGTTGAACACCGAGGCCCAGATGAACGCCTCGTTGACGTCGCCCTGGCTGGTGGCGCCGTCGCCGAAGTACGCGATGACGGCCTCGCCGTCGTCGGAGCCGACCTTGCCGTCCTTGCTGACGCCCATCGCGTATCCGGTCGCGTGGAGGGTCTGCGCGCCGATGACGATCGTGTACATGCCGAACTTGAACTCGTCCGGATCCCAGGCGCCCTGGTCGACCCCGCGGAACAGCGACAGCGGGGCGATCGGGTCGACGCCGCGGCAATAGAGCACGCCGTGCTCGCGGTAGGTGGGGAACGCCATGTCCTGCGCGCGCAGCGCCCGGCCCGAGCCGACCTGCGCCGCCTCCTGGCCCAGCAGGCTCGCCCAGATGCCCAGCTCACCCTGGCGCTGCAGGGCGGTCGCCTCGGCGTCGAGCTTCCGGACCACGACGAGGTCGTGGTAGAGCGAGCGGTATTCCTCGTCGGTGAAGTCGACCGTGTAGTCGGGGTGTTCGACCCGGTCTCCCTCGGGGGTGAGCAGCTGCACGAACGCGGGTTCAGGCGCGGCCCGTGTTCCTGACGTCCGGGCCTTTGCTTCGCCCTTCGCCATCCGTTTCTCCCTGTCGTCTCTCACGTCGGCAGCGGGGGTAACCCTGCCGCGCAGCGGGGGTGGCTGCTACGCGGTGGCCCTGTTGAGGCCGGCCGCGTCGCGGTGGGTGTGAGTGGATCACGCCCGGGAGCCGGCTCAGAGGCTCAGTCGCAGGGTATGCGGACGCTACAGCCCCGTTGCCGGTGTGTGTCCAGCATCGCAGAAGGCGTGTGGATCGACACCATGGAGTTGGGGTTCCCCCTAGCACCGAGGTCGAAAAATCCCTCCAGAACGGGCAGATCCTCGTCCGGTGCGGGGCAGTTAGTCCTATGAGCTTCGTACTGCATTCCCCCGCACACTGGAGCGCTCGTTGGAATCCGATGTCCGTACCCACCGCATACTGTCGCCGAACCGGCGGCCGCTGCTGATTTCCGCGCTGCTGGTGGCCCTCACCTCGGTGCCGACCCTGATCGTGGTCGCCGCCGGCAGTGCCTCGCTGGACACGGCGCCGCCGGTCCGCACGCCGATCGTCGCGGAGCCCCCGCCCGGTCCGCTGGTGCTCACGCCGACGCCCAGCAGCGGGCTGCGCGGCACCGGCGGGCCGTCGCTGGCGGCCGAGCCGACCGCGCCGCTGCCGCCCGTCACCGCGGCCAAGTCGCATGCCACCGTCCGTCCGCCGGGTGGATCGGGTGGTGGCGTCGCCATCGGTACCGCCGGGAAAACGCCGACCAAGGCGGCTGCTCCCGAGGCCGAGGCGCCTCCGGCCACGGCGCCGGTGACCACGACCCCGCCGCCGGCCGCCAAGCCGCCGAAGCCGTCGCCCGTGGTCGAACCCATCCAGAACAGGGCGTGGCCGGGCTGGGACGACAGGCTCAAGGGAAAGCCGGAGGCGGTGCGGCGCCACGGCGGTCATCGATCCCGAACGGGGTCGGCCGATCAGTCAGACCTAACGGACTGCTCGTCGTCGATCTGACGGGCCTTTGGTCATGCGCTTGATCGGTGTTTCGATGCGGTGTGTACGGGCGTGATTGCGGTGCGGTGTGTGCGCGGGTCAGCGGCCGGCGCGCGTGTTGGAGTTGCGGGTCACCATTGCCCACGCGGTGGAGAACGGCTTGCAGGGCCAGTGCGCGCAGCCGGCCGCGCAGCGTGTGACCTGCTGGATCCGCACCGGCTGGTGACGTGCCACGAGGCGGCGGGCATCGGTCACGGCGTGGTCGTAGATGACGGCCATCAGAACCCCTGCGCCGCGGGCGCGGTCCACAGGATGCGCGCAGGGTACAGCAGCTGGGCGGTCGCGAGCGCGGCCTCCGCGGACTGGAAGACGGCGATCTCGGATTTCCCATTGCCCAGGCGCCACGTGAGCACGGCCTGATCCGGCAGCTCGTGGCCCCACGCGACGACCTGAGGATGATCATCGTCGAAGGGATCAGCGACAATGCCGAAGAGCCGCGGCGCCCCTTCGAGCAGCATCACGTCGTCTTCGATCACGACGGATCTCCCTCCGGCAGAGGAACCATCTGACCGCCTCAGAATGCATGTGCAGGTTTCCGGGGGCAATACGTCGCGTCGAAGTTGAGTAGAGCAACCCGATCGCTCACTGACGCACGTGCTTGCGCGACACCCCGGTAACGGACACACTCGTCTTGAGTAATGGAGGTGAGCGGTGTCCCACGCGCACAGCCCCACGTTTCCGCGCTTCCAGTTGGGCAAACAGCTTCGGCGACTGAGGGAGCAGGCAAGGCTCACGACGGAGGACGTCGGCCTGCAACTCGATTGTTCGCCCAGCACCATCAGCCGTATGGAAGGCGGGAAGGTCGGGATCCGCCGGAGCACCCTCGAGCAGTTGCTCAAGATTTACGACGTTGATGATCGCGATCTCACGGAGACATTGATCGCGCTCGCGAAGGAAGGCAAGACGCGTGGCTGGTTCGCCCGCTTCGGCGACCTGCCCAGCCACTACTCCCGGTACATCGGCCTCGAGTCCAACGCGATCGAGATGCGGGACTACGAGGCGCTGGTGGTGCCCGGCCTGCTGCAGACGGAGGAGTACACGCGGGCGCTGCTCGCCGCAGCCTCCCCGTCGGGTGAGTCGGAAGACGCCGTCCAGGCGCACGTCAACGCCCGCCGTGAGCGCCAGGAGCTGCTCACGAAGGCCGATCCATTGCAGTTCATCGCGGTCCTCGACGAGAGCGTCATCCGGCGCCTCATCGGCGGGCCCGACGTCATGCGGTCGCAGCTCAAGCACCTGGCCGACATGGGCCGGGCGAGGAACGTGACGGTCCAGATCCTTCCGTTCAGCGGAGGGGCCTATGCCGGCATGGCTGGATCTTTCGCGATCCTCAAGTTCCAAGGTGCACCAAGCGTCGTGTATGCCGAAGCCATGGCCGGCGACATCTACCAGGAAGCCGGAGACGTCCAGCGGTATCACGACGTGTTCGAAAGTCTGCGAGCCGCCGCCCTCAGCCCATTCGAATCGATCAAGCTGATCGAGTCCGCGATCGCTGGGACGGCCTGACAAACGAAGGAGTGCGCAGATGGCTGCGCTGAACGAGCGGTGGCACAAGCCCACCCGAAGCGGTAACAACGGACAGTGCGTCGAAGCGCGGTTCGTCGACGGCGTCGTCGAAGTCCGCAACTCCAACGCCCCCGACGCCGGATCGGTGCGGTTCACCCGCGCCGAATGGGAGACCTTCATCGCGGCCGTCGACACGGACGGCGAATTCCGCCTGCCGTAACCAAATCTGAGCGAACAGCGAAGGGACCGTCCCGACCAGGCGGTCCCTTCGCCGTTTAGCTGCGAGCCATTTCTGATGCTATCGCTGACTGCGCGGATCGGTAACTGTCTGGTCGCGATCCGCATGATGCAGCAAAAGGCGCTAAACGGTCAGGGGGCGGACGCCTCGGGTGCAATACCGCGATGTGGGTGTCGCGCGGCGTCGCACCGGAGTAAGCATGGGTACATGGTGACTGTTCGCGCAGATAGCGGCGTGGGCGGCGGCGTCGCGACGCTGCAGCCGACGATCCGTGCATACCGACCGACAGACCATCGGGAGTGCCGCCAACTGTGGGCGGAGCTGACCGAGGAGCATCAGCACCTGTACCCCGCCACGCCACCCGTGAACGGTGATCCGGGTGCCGCGTTCGAGGAGTACCTCACCCGGCTCGACCTGTCCGGCATGTGGGTCGCCGAGATCCTGGGCGTCGGCGTGGTCGGCATGGTCGGGCTCATCCTCGACGGCCGCGGTGGCCAGGTCGAGCCGCTGGTCGTGGCGTCGGCCCGGCGCGGTGAGGGGATCGGGCGGGCGCTGCTGGAGCACGTCGCCGAGCAGGCCAGGCGGCGCGGGCTCGGCCAGCTGAGCATCTCACCGGCGGCGCGCAACCTCGACGCGATCCGGTGCCTGCACGCGGCCGGCTACGACGCGCTGGCCAGGGTGACACTCTCCATCGACCTGCACCCGGGCCGGCAGGACTGGCGGGACAGCATCGATCTGCACGAGCAGCGTTTCCGGTACTGAGCCGGCGCTGTCAAGTGCTGTGTTCAGGCTGTGGACCGAAACGGACGTTGTCCACAGCCGAAAACCGCTAGTTCCCCGCGCGGGGCGGCGACCGCCAGGCTCGGGGACATGACGACCGCGACCTCCACCATCGCCCAGCCCAGACTGCGCCTGCGCACACCCGACGACATCCTGGCCGGCACTCCCTATCTGTTCGGGTTCCATCCGTCAGACAGCCTGGTCGCCCTCGGCGTGCGCGGCCGCCAGCTGCGCTTCCACATGCGCGACGACCTGCCGGACCCCGGTGAGGACCTCGACCTCCTCGCCGAGAGCTATGCCGCCATGTTCCAGCGCCAGCCCGTCGACCACGCCGTGCTGATCGGCTATGGCCCGCCCGGGCGCGTCGAGCCGATCCTGCACGCCACCAGCGCCGCGATGCGCCGCCGCGGCGTCGCCGTGCGCGAGATGCTGTGGGCGCACGACGGGCGGTATCGGTCCCTCATCTGCGACTCGGCCGCCTGCTGCCCGGCCGAAGGCATGCCCTATGACGTCACCGCCTCCGCGGTCGCGGCGACCGCCACGCTCATCGGGATGGTCGCGCTGCCCGACCGCGCCGCACTCGTCCACACCCTCGCCGCGCCGACCGGCGCCGCCCTCGACGCGGCCGAGCGCGCCGCCCGGCACGCCCAGGCCCGTCTCGCCGGCTCCGACGGCGCACCGGCGGACGGCGTCGCCGCCCTCGACGCGGCGCTGCGCCGCACCCGCGCCGGGGACCGGCTGTCCGACGAGGAGGTCGCCTGGGTCGCGTTCCTCGTCCACAGCCTGCCGCTGCGCGACGAGGCTTGGATGCGCATCGACCGCGACGGCGAGCCCGGCCTCGAGCTGCACGAGCGCCTGTGGAGCGACGTGGTGCGCCGGTGCGTTCCGGCGTTCGCCGCACCCGCCGCGATGCTGGTCGCGTATGCGGCATGGCGCTCCGGCAACGGGGTGCGTGCCCGCATCGCGCTGGACCGGGCCCTGGACGCCGACCCGGCCTATCGCGCGGCCAAGCTCATGGGCGAGGTCCTGGACCGAGGGCTGTCGCCGGAGTCGCTGCCGCCGCTCGTGCGGCCGGTCCGGCGTCCTGCCCCAGCCCGGCGACGCGTTGCCCGCCGGCGTAAACGTTGAAGGTCTGCCCGCGCAGGAAGCCGACGAGGGTCAGCCCGGCCTCCGCCGCGAGGTCCACGGCGAGCGTGCTCGGCGCCGACACCGCCGCCAGCACCGGGATGCCGGCCATCCAGGCCTTCTGGCACAGCTCGAAGCTCGCCCGGCCGCTCACCATCAGCACGTGCCCGGCGAGCGGGAGCCGGCCCTGCCGCACCGCCCACCCGACGACCTTGTCGACGGCGTTGTGCCGGCCCACGTCTTCCCGCAGGCAGACCAGCCGCCCGTCGGCGGTGAAGAGCCCCGCCGCGTGCAATCCGCCCGTCGTGTTGAAGGCCCGCTGCCCCTCCCGCAGCGCTTCAGGCAGCGCCGCCAGCACGGCCGGCGCGATCCGCACGTCGTCGGCGGCCAGGTCGAAGCGCGACCGGGTGCGCACCGCGTCGATGCTCGCTTTCCCGCAGACCCCGCACGAGGAGGTGGTGTAGAAGTTCCTGGCCGGATCGACCTGCGGCGTCGGCACCCCGGCCGTCAGCGTCACGTCCACGACGTTGTACGTGTTCGCTTCCTGATCTCCGGCGCACAGCTGCGCCGTGCGGACGTCGCCGGCCGCCGTGATGATGCCTTCGGTCAGCAGGAACCCGATCGCCAGGTCCAGGTCATCCCCGGGCGTCCGCATGGTCACCGCCAGCGGCGGCCGCGGCGTGCCCACCACCCCGACCCTGATCTCCAGCGGCTCCTCGGCCACCAGCGTGTCCGGCCCTACTTTGACCACGACCCCGTCCGCGTTTGCGCTGGCCGCGTGCCCTGCGTCGGGGCTGGCCGTGATGCTGGCCGCGTCGGCACTCGGCGCTGCGGTGCTTGGCGCTGCGGTGCTTGGCGCGGGGGCGATGGTGCTGGCCGCGGGGGCGGTGGTGGTGGGGGCCGCGGGTGTGCTTGGCGCGGGGGTGATGGTGCTGGCCGCGGGGGCGGTGGTGGTGGTGGTCGCGGGGTTGGCGGCGGCGGTGGGCCGGACGACGGTGACCCGGGTGATCGTGCGCCGTTGCGTGACGCGTCCCATGGCCGGGCCTCCAGGTGCGAGCGTTGTTTTCCGGTGGTTGCCTGCTCGACGGTACGTTCTGCTCATGCGGGCAGCTACCGGACGGCCAGGACTGACGGCGGTGATCCTCGCCGGCGGCGGCGCCACCCGCCTCGGCGGCCGTGACAAGCCGGCTCTTCCCGTCGCGGGCGTGTCCATGCTGGACCGCGTGCTCGCCGCGCTGGCCGGCGCCGACCTCCGGATCGTCGTCGGCCCGCCGCGGCCCGGACTGCCCGCCGATGTGGTCACCGTCCGTGAAGACCCACCAGGCGCAGGCCCGGCCGCCGCGACCGCTGCCGCGCTCGCCGTCATCCCGCCTGCGGCCGACGCCTTGAACCCTCCTGGCGCCGACGCTTCGACCGTGTCCGCAGCCGGCGCCTTGCCTCCGCCTGCCACCGAAGCTTCGACCGCGTCAGCCACCCATGGAGCCCTCCCGCCGTCGGGCGGCGCTCCACTCGGCTCCGTCGGCGGCACCTCGATCCCGTCTGCTGTCGAGGGTTCGTCTGTGTCTGCCGGTCGGGGACTCGTTCCGTCCGTCGGTGGTGGCCCGGGTCCGGCTGCGTTGATCGGGGTGTTCGCGGCTGATCTGCCTCATCTCACGGCCGAGGCGGTCGGGGTGCTGGTCGCGGCGGTTGGTGACGGGGTTGACGGGGTTGACGGGGCTGTGTTCGTCGACGGGCGGGGGAAGCGGCAGCTGCTCTGTGGGGTGTGGCGGGCGGGGGCGCTGCGGGGTGGGGTCGAGCGGCTCGGAGATCCCGTGGGGAAGCCGATGCGGGCGGTGTTCGAGGGGTTGGTCGTTGCTGAAGTCGGGTGGGAGCGTGGCGGGGTCGTTCCGTATTTTGACTGCGACACCGACGAGGACCTCCGGCGTGCCGAGCAGCAGCAAGCGAGACGGACCGGTGCCGGTGCGCCGGAGAAGCGGAGTGGTGATGAGCGGAAGCGATGAGCTGACGGGCTGGATCGCGCAGGCATGTGAGGAACTCGGGCTGGCGCCGTTGACGACGGCGGAGCAGGCCGCGATCCTCGACCTCGCACGGGACGTGGCGCACAACGTTGCCCGGCCCGGGGCGCCGTTGACCGCGTTCCTGCTGGGGGTGGCAGTGGGGCGGGGCGCGGACCTGGAGGCGACCCGGGCGCGGCTGGTCGCGTTGGTGAACGAGCGCTGACGCAGGGACCGGCCGAACCCTGACGCGCCGCTGGCCCGGAGCCCAGCCGAACCCGGAGCCCAGCCGAACCCGGAGCCCAGCCGAACCCGGAGCCGCGGCTGGCCCGGCAGCCCTGCCGACACCGAACGCCCAGGCAGTCTGGAGCCCGGCCGAACCTGACCGCCGCTGGCCCGGAGCCCAGCCGAACCCGGAACCGTGGCTGGCCCGGGGAACCCTGCCGACACCGGCCGCCCCGGCGGCCCGGAAACCAACCGAGACCGGACGCCCGGTGGCGCGGAGACCAACGCGGACGTGAGTGCCGGACTGCCCCAGGGGTCCGAAGGGCGCGTCGTCTGGATAGGGTGAGGCCCGGGGGGATTGGAGGCGGTCATGGCGGATGATCAGGACTACGAGGCAGCGCTGTTCGACGACGAGGATCCCATCGGCGGGGACCTCAAGGAGAAGGTTGCCGAGGCCTGGCGCGACTTCGCGCGCCACCTGGTCGATGCGCTGCGGCAGCTCGACCCGGGCACGACGCTCGACCTGACGCTCGACCCCACCGCGTCCGGCACCGGGGACGCTATTTATTCAGTACAGGTGACCGGGGAGGACGGCGACATGCTCGCCGCGACCGCGGTCGGCAACGCTGACCTGCCCGCGGAGTACCGGCTGGGGCGCACGGTCATCGCGCAGGTCGTGGCGCTCGGGTGGTCGCCGCCGGGGGTGGTGCCCGGCTCGGGCGAGGCGTTCGGCGTGCGGGTGCCGAAGAGCGACGCGGTGCAGCTCAGCCGGCTGATCATGCGGACACTGCGGGACATTTACGGCACGCCGCATCCGGCGTTCCTGACGTACCTCGCGCACGATGCGCAGGGGCTGGTGGCGGCGTTGCCGGCACTCGGGGTGGCACGGTCGCTCGCGTCGATCGTGGACACCGACGGGGAAGGGCCGGTCGCCGTGGTGCGGGCCAAGCCCGGTCCGGTCGGCGACGATCAGGACGACCTGCCGCTGCACGACAAGGTGATCACGGTCGTGGCGCGGCTGATGAAGACGACGCCTGAGGAGCTGACGATCGACCCGGACGGTGACATCGGCATCCGGTCCGGGTCGGCGATGGTGTTCGTGCGGGTGCGGGACAACCCGCCGCTGGTGGACGTGTTCTCGCCGATCCTGACCGAGATCGAGCCGACCGAGCGGCTGTACGTGAAGCTGTCCGAGCTCACGAACCGGATGCCGATCGGCCGCCTGTACTGCACCAACGACACGGTGTGGGCGTCGGTGCCGGTGTTCGGCCGGGACTTCCAGGCGACGCACCTCATGCTCGCCGTGCAGGTGATGACCGGCCTCGCGGACGAGCTCGACGACCGCCTGCAGGGTGAGTTCGGCGGCAAGCGCTTCTTCGGTGAGAACGACGCTCCCAAGCAGGTCGCCGGCGAGCGCACCGGCATGTATCTCTGAGCAGCGCCGGGCGGGTCACCGCGTTGATCGAAGCCGCGTCCGGGTCATCCAG